>JBAUTW010000243.1:0-5273 GCA_049582365.1 Burkholderiales bacterium
GACGTTGCGCCGCGGGTCGATCGCCTCGATCACCGCGCGCCCGCCGCCGATCCCGGACAGCATGACGCGATCGCCGCAGACCGGCTGCAGGTCGCGGCTGCGCGCGGTGGCGCTCAGCAGCTCGCCGCCGTCGGCACGCACCAGGCTTTCGCGGCCGAAGCCGGCGACGACGGTGCCCGCGGGCGCCGGCGCGCTCACTCCGCTAGAGCCCGAACAGCGCGTCGCACTTCGCAGCGCAAATGAAGTCGTTCTCGGACAGCCCGCCGATCGCGTGCGTCGAGTACTCGACGCGGCACTTGTTGTAGCCGACCGCCAGGTCGGGGTGGTGGTCCTCGCGGTGCGAGACCCAGGCGAGCGCGTTCACGAAAGCCATCGTCTGGTAGTAGTTCGAGAACGGGTACAGCTTGACCAGCCTGCCGTCCTCGATGATCCAGCCCTTGAGCTGCCCCAGCATCTGCGTCGCCTGCTGCGGCGTATACGGCGGCACACCGCCCTCGCAGGGCTTGCATTTGCGCTGCGTCAGGTCTTCCATGATCAGCTCCCGGAATGTTGCAGCCGCGCGATGCGGGTGGCCGCCGGCGGGTGCGAGTCGTAGAACGCGGAGTGCAGCGGGTCGGGCGTCAGCGTGGCCGCGTTGTCCTGGTACAGCTTGACCAGCGCCTTGACCAGCTCGGCAGCGCTGGCGTGGGCCGCGGCGTAGGCATCGGCCTCGTACTCGTGCTTGCGCGAGTACAGGCTGGTGAGCGGGTGCAGGAGGAACGTAAACACCGGCATGACCAGCACGAACAGCAGCAGTCCGGTTGCCGCGGTCCGGGTCGAAACGTTCAGGCCCTGGTAAAACCAGGCCTGGTCGATCAGCCCGCCGAGCAGCCACAGCAGAGCGAACGAGAACGCGAACAGCAGCAGCACCCGCTTCCAGACGTGATGACGCTTGTAGTGCCCGAGCTCGTGCGCCAGCACCGCCTCGACCTCAGGCGGCGCGAGCCTCGCCAGCAGCGTATCGAACAGCACGATGCGCTTGGAGGCGCCGAAGCCGGTGAAGTACGCGTTGCCGTGGTTCGAGCGCTTCGAGCCGTCCATCACGTACAGGCCCTTGGAGCGGAAGCCGCAGCGTGCGAGCAACCCCTCGATCCGGCCCGCGAGCGTCGGGTCGGCCAGCGGCGTGAACTTGTTGAACAGCGGCGCGATGAAGGTCGGATAGATCAGCAGCACGAGCAGGTTGAAGCCGGTCCAGGCGAGCCAGACGTAGAGCCACCAGTAGGCGCCCATCTCGCCCGTCAGCCAGAGCACGAGCACCAGCAGCGGGATGCCGAGCAGCGCCGCGAGCAGCGCTTGCTTTGCCAGGTCGGCGATGAACAGCGCAGGGGTCATGCGATTGAACCCGTAGCGCGCCTCGACCACGAAGGTGCGATAGACGGTAACCGGCAGCTCGAGCGCGGAGAACAGCACCGCCACCGTGACGATGAGCGCGGTGCCGTGCGCGACGCCGCCGGACCCGAACACGCGCGCCCACGCGGCGGAGATGAGCTCGGTCAGCCCGCCCAGGGTAAGCGCGAGCAGCGCCGCGGCGCTGATCAGGATCTCGAGCGTGCCGAGGCGCGCCTTGGCGACCGTGTAGTCGGCCGCCTTCTGGTGCGCGGCGAGCGAAATCGTGGTCGCGAAGCTCTGCGGCACGGCCGCGCGATGCGATCGCACGTACCCGATCTGGCGCTGCGCGAGCCACAGGCGCACGCCGGTCGCCGCGGCGAGCGCGGCGAGGAAGATCCATGTGAAGGCGTTCGGCATGCTATGAGAGAATACCGCGGGATTTTAGGCGGATAAAGGCGAATCGCGGTGGCGCAGGACCAGAACAACCTGATCTGGATCGACATGGAGATGACCGGTCTGCAGCCGGACTCGGACCGCATCATCGAGATCGCGCTGCTGGTCACCGCGTCCGATCTCAGTCTCGTGGCGGAGGGGCCGGTGCTGGTGGTGCACCAGCCCGACGAGGTGCTGGACGCGATGGACAGCTGGAACAAGGGCACCCACGCCCGCTCGGGCCTGATCGAGAAGGTGAAGGCCGCGGCGCTCGACGAGGCGCAGGCCGAGCGCGCGGCGCTCGAGTTTCTCGCGCAGCACGTGCCGGCGAGCGCCTCGCCGATGTGCGGCAGCTCGATCTGCCAGGACCGGCGCTTCCTCGCGCGCTGGATGCCGAAACTCGAGGCGCACTTCCACTACCGCAACCTCGACGTCTCGACGCTCAAGGAGCTCGCCAAGCGCTGGAAGCCGGAGGTGGTGAAGGGCTTCGTCAAGCAGAGCAAGCACGAGGCGCTGGCCGACATCCTCGAGTCGATCGAGGAGCTCAAGTACTACCGCCGCACCATCATGTCGATCTAGCGGCGCTGGCTTGCGGCGCGCTTCTCGTGCTTCTGTTTGGCGGCGCGTTTCTTCGGTGCCGAACCTACCTCGACGATGACTTCGATCTCGACCGGGATCCCGTTCGGCAAGGAGCCCACGCCGACCGCCGAGCGCGCGTGCCGGCCGCGCTCGCCGAACACCTCGACCAGCAGGTCGGAGCAGCCGTTGATCACCTTGGGCTGGTCGGTGAACTCGGGCACTGCGTTCACCATGCCGAGCAGCTTCACCACGCGCTTGACGCGGTCCAGGCTGCCGAGCTCGGCGCGCATCACCGCCAGCAGCGCGAGGCCGGTGGAGCGCGCGAACCGGTAGCCCTGCTCGAGATTGAACTCGCGCCCCAGCTTGCCCGCGGGGCGCAGGCCGTCGACCGCCGAAGGGCCCTTGCCGGCGAGGAACAGCAGGTTGCCGGCGCGCACCGCGTTGACGTAGTTCGCCACCGGCGGCGGCGTCTCCGGCAGCGCGATGCCGAGCTGCCGAAGCCGCCTTTCGGCGCTCATGGCGGGCCGCTTCTGCGCGCTCATCAGAGCGTGACGACCTTGCCCGGGTTCATCAGGTTGTCCGGGTCGAACAGGCGCTTGATGCCGCGCATCACGTCCACCGCCTCGCCCAGCTCCTCCTGCATCGAGCCCTGCTTGCCCATGCCCACGCCGTGCTCGCCGGTGCAGGTGCCCTCCATCGCGAGCGCGCGCCGCACCAGGCGCTTGTTGAGCGTCTTGGCCAGCTCGAGCTCCTCGGGCTTGTCGGGGTCGATCAGGAAGATGAGGTGGAAGTTGCCGTCGCCGACGTGGCCCACCATCGGCACCGGAACGACATAGCTTTTGACGTCTTCCATGGTCTCGTGCACGCATTCGGCCAGGCGCGAGATCGGCACGCAGACGTCGGTCGACAGGGCGCGCGCCCCGGGGCGCGTCTGCAGGCAGGCGAAGTAGGCGTTGTGCCGCCCCTCCCACAGCAGGTTGCGCTCCTCGGGCCTGGTGGCCCACTGGAAATCCATGCCGCCGTTCTCGCGCGCGATTTCCTGCACCGTCTCGGCCTGCTCGACCACGCTCGCCTGCGTGCCGTGGAACTCGAAGAACAGCGTCGGCGCGACGCGGTAACTGGTCTTCTTGTACTTGTTGATCGCGTCGATGCTGTGCTCGCACACGATCTCGCAGCGCGCCACCGGCACGCCCGCCTGAATCGTCTGAATGACGGTCCGGGTGCAGCCGTCGATCGAGTCGAAGGCGCAGACCGCGGCCGACATCGCCTCCTGCACCGGGTAGAGCTTGACCGTGACCTCGGTGATGATGCCGAGCGTGCCCTCGGCGCCGACGAACAGGCGCGTGAGGTCGTAGCCGGCGGAGGACTTCTTGGCGCGGCGCGCGGTCTTGATGATGCGCCCGTCGGCCAGCACCACCGTGAGCGAGAGCACGTTCTCGCGCATCGTGCCGTAGCGCACCGCGTTGGTCCCCGACGCGCGGGTCGAGGCCATGCCGCCGATCGTCGCGTCGGCGCCCGGGTCGATGGGAAAGAACAACCCGGTGTGCTTGATGTATTCGTTGAGCTGCTTGCGCGTGACGCCGGCCTGCACCACCGCGTCCAGGTCCTCCTCGTGCACCGCGAGCACCGCGTTCATCTGCGACAGGTCGATCGTCACGCCGCCCTCGATCGCGAGCACGTGGCCCTCGAGCGAGGTGCCGACGCCGAACGGGATCATCGGCACGCCGTGGCGGCGGCAGATGTTGACCACGTCGCGCACTTCCTCGGTGCTGTGCGGATAGACCACGGCGTCGGGCAGGGCGTACGGAAAGTACGACTCGTCCTTGCCGTGGTGCTCGCGCACGCTCGCCGCGGTGCTGACGCGTTCGCCGAGCAGCGCCCTCAGCTCGGTCACCACGGACTGGTCGAACTCCCTGGCCTTGTTCATCGAATTCCTCTCCGGCGGTAAGGAATCAGCGGAGGTTCATTTTAGCCTGATGTCCCCGTCGAAGGGCACCTTGACCCCGAGCGAGGAGATCTCGAGCGTGACGCGCGCGGCGACGCTCTCGTCTCCCTTGAGCTTGCCGCTCTCGAGCGCCTTGCCGATCGCCTGCTCGATCTCGCGCTGCGAGTTCACGCCCACCATCTTGAGGAACTTGCGGATGCTGAGGTTGAAGGTTTCCTGGTCCATGCTGCCTCCGTCGAAAGGGTCGATTATCTCTGCTGCCGGTAGAGCCTGATGCGCTCGTCGCGGTCGCCGGGGCGGCCGACGTCGGCGAGATTGGTCCAGCCGGGCCCGGGCGCGCTGGCCTCGCGCCCCGGCGAGCCCTGGGTCAGCAGCAGCGGGCAGGGCTCGAGCGGGTCGCGCTCGCGCGTGACGATGTCCGCATGGTAGCTCAGCGCGGCGCGCTGCGCGTCACCGAGCTTCCAGCGCGAGATGCACGTCGCGCCCGGCGGCAGCAACGACTTGATCTGCAGCGCGACCGGACGGTAGCTGCTCAGATAGTCCGCCCAGGGCAGCCACAGCGTGGCGAAGCTGGCCCACAGCAGCGCGACGCCCGCCGCCCAGCGCGTCACGCCGCGCGTGGGCGAGGGCACGGTAAACATCACGAGGTAGAGCCAGCCGAGCGTCGCGGCGAGCGCGACCGCGAACGGCAGCGGGTGGAAATGCGCGCTGAAGCCCGGTGCGAGCTTGGCGAAGTTGTGCGCGATGCGCGGCGGCACGCCGGCGATCATCGCCACGTAGCCGAGCCAGACCAGGCCGGCGAAGACGCCGAAGGTCATGACGCCGAACCAGTCGAGCGCGGCCGCCGCGCCGCGGCGCAGTTGCGTGATGACGGGTGCGGCGAGCAGCGCCAGCGGCGCGAGCAGCGCGATCGCGTTCACGTCCTGGTCGGGGCCGGCGAGCGAAATGC
>JBAUTW010000244.1:0-1671 GCA_049582365.1 Burkholderiales bacterium
GGCGCGCGCCGCGCCGGCATGCTGAGCGTCGGGCTGCTGAGCGGCGGCTACGGCGCCGACGAGCTCAGCCGCGCGGGCGCGTTTCGCGTCTACGCCGACCCGCTCGAGCTGCACCGCTCGCTCGACGAGCTCGGCGTGCTGCCGTGAGGCGGCGAGCGCGGAACGTCCCTACTCGAATTCCCGTTCCTGCCACCACGGATAGAACGACGGCATGTCGCGCGAAACGCGCATGCCGAAGCGCGGGGCGCGCTTTTCCCTGAACGCGGCGATGCCCTCGGCCACGTCGGGCGAGCGGCCGAGCTCGAAGATGCCGCGCGAATCGACCTTGTGCGCTTCCATCGGATGGTCGGCGCCGAGCATGCGCCACATCATCTGGCGCGCGAGCGCCACCGCCACCGGCGCCGTGTGGTCGGCGATCTCGCGCGCCAGCGCGCGCGCCGCCGGCATCAGCTCCTGGGGTGCGAGCACGCGCTGCACCAGCCCGCCGGCGAGCGCCTCGTCGGCGTCGAACACGCGCCCCGAGAGCGTCCATTCGAGTGCCTGGCCGATGCCCACCAGGCGCGGCAGGAACCAGCTCGAGCAGGCTTCCGGCACGATGCCGCGGCGGGTGAAGACGAAACCGAAGCGCGCCTCGCTCGAGCAAAGGCGCACGTCCATCGGCAGCTGCATGGTGGCGCCGATGCCCACCGCCGGCCCGTTCACTGCGGCGATGACGGGCTTCTTCATCTCGAATATGCGCAGCGTCACCTGGCCGCCGCCGTCGCGGTGGGTCTCGGCGCTCAGGCCGTCGCGTTTCGCGTAGTCGAAGGTCGCGCTGCCGGCCGAGAGGTCGGCCCCGGCGCAGAAGGCGCGCCCGGCGCCGGTGACGATCACCGCGCGCACCTCGTCGTCGGCGTCGGCGCGCGCGAAAGCGTCGATCAGCTCGTCGCGCATGGCGCGGGTGAAGGCGTTCAGCTTGTCGGGCCGGTCGAGCGTCACGGTGGCGACGCGCTCGGCCAGCTCGTAGCGGATGTCGGAGTAGGGCATGAGTTTCCTCTGCGCGGTTCGAATACGAGCAAAGTATGTCATCCTTGGCGGATCGCTTGTCGGGTCACCCGGACATGACGGACATCGCCTTCTGGCCTGCGACCAGGCTGATTCGCGCATTGCGCGCGCGCAAGATCGGCGCGCTCGAGCTGCTCGAGCACTACGCCGCGCGCATCGCGAAATACGACGGCGCGCTGAACTCGCTCTGCGTGCTCGACCTGGAGACGGCGCGCAAGCGCGCGCGGGCCTGCGACCGCGCCTCGGCGCGCAAGAGCGCGCCGCATCCGGCGCTCGCCGGGCTGCCGATGACGGTCAAGGAGTCGTTCGACCTCGCCGGCCAGCCCACCACCTGGGGCGTAGCCGAATACAGGGACAACCGCGCCGCGAACAACGCGTTGGCGGTCGAGCGCCTGCTCGCCGCCGGCGCGAACGTGTTCGGCAAGAGCAACGTGCCGGTCATGCTCGCGGACTGGGAGACCAACAATCCGCTGTACGGCAGGACGGTGAACCCCTGGGATCCGGCCCGCACCCCCGGCGGCTCCTCCGGCGGCGCCGCCGCGGCGCTCGCGGCCGGCCTCACCGGGCTGGAGATCGGCAGCGACATCGGCGGCTCGATCCGCAACCCGGCGCACTACTGCGGCGTGT
>JBAUTW010000245.1:0-2063 GCA_049582365.1 Burkholderiales bacterium
ACCAGCAACCGCCCGAGGTAGCCGCCGGCGCCGGTGACAAGGACCGTCATGCCGCGGCGAGCACGGGCGGGCGGCGCGACCAGAGGCCCGCCAGGCTCAAGCCCGCAACGATGTGCCAGATCCCCCACCACGCCGTGATCACCGCCATGCCGCCGAGGCCGTCGAAGTAGCCGAAGATCAGGATCAGGCCGAGGCCCGAGTTCTGGATCCCGCACTCGATCGAGACCGCGCGCCGGTCGCGCTCGACCAGGCCCGCCGCCCGCGCCAGGCCGTAGCCGGTCGCGAGCGCGAGCGCGTTGTGCACGAACACGATGCCGACCACCATGCCGACGTAGGCGAGGAAGTACTGCCAGTTCGCCGCCAGCGCCGCCAGCACGAAGACGACGAAGAACCCGAGCGAGACGACCTTGAAGGGCTTCACCGCGCGCGCGGTGAAGCGCGGAAAGCGGCGCGAAACGAACAGCCCGGCCGCGAGCGGCGCACCGAGCAGCAGCAGCACGTGGGCGAACATCTCCAGCGGATTGACCGCGACCGCGCGCAGGATCGGCTGCGCGGGCCCGTACAGGCCGCCCCAGAAGGCCACGTTGAGCGGCGTCATGACGATCGCGGCGAGCGTCGACAGGGTGCTGATCGACACCGACAGGGCGGTGTTGCCGCGTGCGAGATGCGTAAGGAAGTTCGAGATGTTCCCCGCCGGGCACGACGACACCAGGATCATGCCGAGCGCGATGCTCGGGCGCGGCTGCAGCGCGAGCACCAGCAGGTAGGTCGCGGCCGGAAACACCACGTGGTGCCCGAGCAGGCCGATCGCGAGCGCGCGCGGCGTCGCAAGCGCGGCCTTGAAGTCGGCGGGCTTGAGCTCGAGCGAAACGCCGAACATCACCAGCCCGAGAATCACGTTGAGCGCGAGCAGCGTCTGCGGGTTGAAGTTGAGCCGCACCAGGTCGATGTCGCTCATGGCGCTACTTGCCCGCGGGCTCCTCGTGCATCTTCTTGAAGTGCAGCAGGCCGGGCGCCCACATGTGCTTGACCGGATCGACGTCGACGTGGATCACCGCGCACTTGCCCGCGGCAAGGCTGCGCTCGAGCGCCGGCGCGAGCCCGGCGGGGTCGGCGACGCGCTCGCCGTGCGCACCCATCGCCTCGGCCAGCTTGTCGAAGGCGATCTCGCCCAGGTCGGCCTTGATCGTTTCCTCCGGCCCGAGCGACTTCATGATCAGCGTCTTGAGCGGTCTCAGCATGAACTGCTGGTTCATCTTCACCATGCCCCACTGGCGGTCGCACAGCACCAGGTACACGACGCGCAGCCCGTTGCGGATCGCGGTCTCGATCTCCTGCGGATGAAAGCCCATCGCGCCGTCGCCGATGATGCAGCACACCGGGCGCTCGGGGCGCGCGACGGCGGCACCGAGCGCCTGCGCGACGCCTGCGCCGAGCATGCCGAACTTGAAGGTCGACAGCAGCGTGTTCGGCACGCGTACCTCGTGGTAGAACATGGCCCAGATCGCGGCGTTGCCGCCGTCGGCGACCAGGACCGCGTCGTCGCCGAACGCCTGCTGGCAGGCGTGCGCGACGTGCGCCGGATTCATCGGCACCGCGCGGTCCTCGAGCCGCTTGTCGAGCTCGGCGCGCTCGGCGCGGCGCGCCGCGCCGTACTTCGCCACCCGCAGCTTGCGGGGCTCGAGTCGCATCGCACCGGGCCGCGCTGCGAGCCGCTCGGCGAGCTGCGCGAGGAACACTTTCGCGTCGGCGAGAACCGCGAGCGCGGTCGGCTTGCCGGCGCCGAGCGCCGCGCCATCGATGTCGACCTGGATCATCTTCTGACCGGCCGGCTGGCGCCAGTACGGCGCCTTGCCCCACCAGTCGGTCTCGCCCAGGCGCGAGCCGACGCACAGCACCACGTCGGCGTCGTTGCGCACCTCGTGATTGAGCTTGACGTAAATCATCGGCACCGCGAGCTCCGAAGTCTCCGGCAGCGCGCCGCGCGCGCCCCAGCTGGTCGTCACCGGCGCGTGCAGCAGCTCGGCCACCCGCGCCAGCTCGGCGTAGGCGGCGGCATGCAC
>JBAUTW010000246.1:0-2559 GCA_049582365.1 Burkholderiales bacterium
GTCCTGCTCGTGTCCGTCGGCTTGGCTTCCGCCACGCCCGGCGCGACCGCCGCCACCGTTCCCGTGGCCACCGCCCCGGTTCCAAGCTTCAAGAAACTGCGTCGGCTGATTTCCGCAGACATGTCTCCTCCCAGTCGGAATTTTCGTTATGCTTGTGCTGCGCACGGTTCGTGCTGCAAGCGACGTGCCATCGAAGGCGGCTGATGCGATCGTGTTGACCCGAGAGCGAATTTCGTTGATCTCGGCCATCGCCGCAGGCGCGAGAGGTAACCGCTGCGCCCATTCCGGGAGGGAATATGTTTCCGAACGGTAACGCCTGGAACCGGCGGCGAGCCCTCGGGGCGGGGCTCGCGCTGGCGGCTTCCCCCTTCGGCGCATCCGCCCAGGGACTGGCGCGCATGCGCCAGGACATCAGGATCGGAACCACCCCGGTCTTCCTCGACGACCAGTTCAACGTCCTCAACCTGTGGAAGCGCTACTTCGAGCAGCGGCTGAACCGCAAAGTCAGCTTCGTGCAGCGCCGCTCCTACCAGGAGATCACCGAGCTGCTGCTGACCGACCAGATCGAGGCCGCCTGGGTCTGCAGCCCGCCTTACCTGATGAATGTGTCGCATCTGCGGCTGCTGTGCGTGCCCGTCTACCAGGGCCTGCCGCTCTACCATTCCTACCTGATCGTTCCCAAGGACGACACCCGCACGCACCACATCACCGACCTGCGCGGCCGCATCTACGCGTTCAGCGACCCGCAGTCGAACTCGGGCTGCCTGGTGCCGAAGGCGGAGCTGCTGCACGCAGGATTCACGCCCGGGCAGTTCTTCCTCAAGTACTTCTTCACCTATTCGCACCGCCGGGTGGTAGACGCGGTGAGCGTACGCCTGGCCGACGGCGGCTCGGTCGACGGCTACGTGTGGGACACGATGAAGAAGGAGCTGCCCGGCAGCACCGACGGTACGCGTGTGGCCTGGCGCTCGCCGCACTACGGCTTCCCGCCGCTGGTGGCGCGCTCCAACCTGCCGCAGGACAAGTTCCGTGCCCTGCAGGACGCGTTCGTCGCGATGAAGGACGACGCGCCCGGGCGCGTCCTGCTCGGCAAGCTGAACCTGGACGGATTCGCGCGCGAGGACCCGAGCGTGTTCGCCAGCGTGAAGGCAAATCTGCAGTTCGTCGGCGACCTGTAGGGCGGGCCCTTGTTCCAGGCTCTGAGCTACCGCCTCAAGGTCCCGCTCGCGCTCACGGCGGTGATTCTTCTCACCGAGGTCGTGCTCACCACGGCGCTGCTCACCCGGGCGCTCGCCGACGCCAAGCGCGACTTGCGCGCGAGCGCCAACAGCCTGGCCCGCACCCTGGCGCGCACGGTGAGGGACCCGCTGCTGAAGGAGGACGTCTGGCGCACCTACGAGATCGTGCGCGCGCCGATCGCGAGCAAGGACCCGTCCAGCCCGCTGCGGGACATCGTCGTGCTCGATGCGCGGCGCGAGGTCTACGCGTCGTCGGACCCGTCGCGGATCCGGATCAAGGAGCAGGAAGGCAGGCTGCCGCCCGAGATGCAGCTGGTGCTGGAAGGCCTCGCCCGCCGGCACGGCGATTTCTCGTTCGATTTCCCCGGCTACCTCGCCGGGCGCGACGCGGCGGCGGCCGTGCGCCTCGATTCGGACGACGGCAGCACGATCGGGTACGTGGTGCTCTCGTACCAGGCGCACCGGCTGTACGACCGCGCGGCCTCGGTGCTGCTCGAAGTGGTCGCGATCAGTGTGCCGGGCCTTCTCATCCTGCTCCCGCTCGGCTGGTTCTGGGGCAACCGGATCGTCAAGCCGCTGACCAGCCTCGCCGCAGTGATGCGCCGGGTGGGGCACGAGCCGCCGGCGGCGCTGGCGGCCCAGGTCAAGCTCCAGGGCGCCGACGAAACCGGCCAGCTCGCCGCGCAGTTCAGGAGCATGCTGCACCAGCTCGAGGAGAAGGATCAGCTCGAGCGCCAGGTCCTGGTCGCCGAGCGCCTCGCGGCGGTGGGCCGACTCTCGGCCGGCATCGCGCACGAGATCAACAACCCGCTCGGGGGGATGCTCAACGCCGTGGACACGCTGTCCCGGCACGGTGACCTCGACTCGTTCGGCCAGAAGACCGTGGGCCTGCTGCAACGCGGGCTGACGCAGATCCGCTCCACGGTCGGGGCCCTGCTGCTGGAGGCACGGCTCGATTCTCCGGCGATGCAGCCGGCCGACTGGGAGGACCTGAGGACCCTGATCGGTCCGCAGCTTCCGGCGAAGAAAGCCCGCCTGGAATGGGGCTGCGACATCGAGGGCCCACTCGGCGTTCCGGCGCACATGGTGCGCCAGCTCGTGCTGAACCTGCTCCTCAACGCCGCGCAGGCCGTCGAAGCAGGCGGGCGCGTGACGCTGCGGGCGTCGGCGACCCGCGGCGATCTCGCGGTGCGGATCTCCAACTCAGGGCAGCACATTCCGCCCCGGGCGCTCGAGCGCCTGTTCGAGCCGTATTCGGCGGAAGGCGAGCCGATGCCCGGCACGGGCTACGGCCTGGGGCTCTGGGTGAGCTACCAGATCG
>JBAUTW010000247.1:0-1503 GCA_049582365.1 Burkholderiales bacterium
AGGTGGCCGTGCTCGCGGCGGTACGGCTCGCAGCCGCGGATCCCGCTCTCGCGGCCGAGGCGCTCGAGGGCCCGGTCGTGCGCAGGCTGCACCCGAAGGACCGCGCCTATCTGTGGGGCCGCGTCGCGCTCGAGGGCGCGCGTGCGCACGACGACAAGGCGCTCGACTGGTATGCCAGGCTGGGTCGCGCGCCGCTCGACTACGAGCTGGCGGCTTGGAAGGCGCGCGCCGGCCTGCGCCGCGGCGACTGGCAGGCGGTGCGCGCTGCGATCGACGCCATGTCCGGGCCAGACAGCCGCCAGCCGGTGTGGGTCTACTGGTATGGGCGCGCCCTCGCGGCACAGGGCAAGCCCGAGGCGGCGCGCGCCTACTATCAGCGCATCTCCGGCACGACCGATTTCTACGGCCTGCTCGCCACCGAGGAGCTGGGCGCCTTCGCCGCGATCCCGGCGCCGACCTACGTGCCGACCGACGCGCAGGTGGCAGCGGCGCGCAGCATTCCGGGCCTTGCGCGCGCGCTTGAGCTCTATCGGCTCGGCCTGCGCACCGAGGCCACGCACGAGTGGTTGTTCGCGATCCGCGGCATGGGTGACCGGGAACTGCTTGCCGCCGCCGAGCTGGCGCGGCGCGAAAGCGTGTACGACCGCGCCATCAATACGGCGAACATGACCGTGCGCCTGCACGACTACCGCGCCAGGTATCCGGTGCCGTTTGAAAGCGTGTTCGGCGACTACGCGCGCACGCAAGGGTTGGACGAGGCCTGGGTACTCGGCCTGGTGCGCCAGGAAAGCCGCTTCGCGGTGGACGCCCGTTCGGACGCGGGCGCGCGCGGCCTGATGCAACTCATGCCGCGTACCGCGCGCTGGGTCGCGCGCAAGATCGGCCTGGTGCAATACGAGCCGCGCGACGTGGCCGAGGTCGAGACCAACATCACGCTCGGCACCGGCTACCTGAAGATGGTGCTGGACGACCTCGGGCACGAGGTGCTCGCTTCGGCCGCGTACAATGCCGGTCCGCGGCGGGCGCAGCGCTGGCGCGACGCCAAGCCGCTCGAAGGAGCGGTTTACGTCGAGACCATCCCGTTCGGCGAAACGCGTCGCTACGTGAAGAAGGTAATGGCGAACGCGGTGATCTATGCCGCGCTGCTCGGCGAGCCGCGCAGCTCGCTGCATGCGCGGCTCGGCGTGATACCCGCCGGCGTTCCGGGCGGCAACGAAGACGACACGCTTCCCTGACGGATCCGATACGGCGATGCGTTACGAAAACATCCTCGTCCTGGGCGGCGGCGGCTTCGTCGGCCGCCACCTCGTCTCCGCGCTCTCCGCGCGCGGCGTCCGCGTCACGGTTCCGTCGCGCCGCCGCGAGCGCGCCAAGCACCTGCTGCTGCTGCCCACGGTCGACGTGGTCGAGTGCGACGTCAACCAGCGCGACGCGCTCTCGGCGCTGGTCGCCGGGCGCGACGCGGTAGTCAATCTGGTCGGCGTTCTGCACGGCGGCGTCGAG
>JBAUTW010000248.1:0-2826 GCA_049582365.1 Burkholderiales bacterium
GGTACAGAGCGGCGACATCCGCGCCGCGTTGTGGAAGAAGCTGGTCACCGTCAGCTCGTGGGCGGGCCTGGGCGCGCTGGCGCGCAGCCCGATGGGCGAGCTGCGCAAATATCCCGAGACGCGCGCCATGATCGACCGCGCGATGGACGAGGGCATCGCGGTCGGCCTCGCGCGCGGCCACGCCTTGAGCGCCGACTTCAAGGGCGAGCTGTGGCGCTACTACGACGGCCTGCCCGAGGGCGCGACCGCCTCGATGCAGCGCGACATCATGGCCGGGCGCCCCTCCGAGCTCGAGGCCTGGAACGGCGCCGTCGTGCGCTTCGGCGCCGAAGCCGGACTGCAGACCCCGGTGCACCGCTTCACCTACCACGCCCTCCTTCCCATCGAGCGCCGCGCGCGGCAGTAGACTGGGCGCAGGACGGTTCGCATGGACAACGCCACGCTCGTCATCGCCATCCTGGCCGTGATCGCGGTCTGGGCCGCCTTCCAGGCGGCGCGCCGCGCGCGCTGGGAGCGCGAGCGCCTGGACGCCGAAGGCGAGCTCGCCGAGGGCGAGGTGCTCGACGTCTGGCCCGAGGGCACCGCCTACCGCGTGCGCTACCGCTTCACGCCCCGGGGCGCGGCCGAGCCGGTGCTGCGCACCGAGATCGCCGCCTGCCTGCAGGTGCTGGTGCCCGAGCGGGGCGACAAAGTGTCCGTGCGCTACGACCCGAACGACCCGAAGCAGCGCGCGCGCCTGCTGCGCGCGGACGAGCGCGCCTAGGTTGCGGGCTTGCGGCCGATGTCAGTCAAAGCTGACCGCGGTCAACGATGCGGCTTGATTAATTCGCCGGCGGTGCTATCTTAGAGATGAGCCTGTGAGGGCGGCCAGCAGACCGGCAAACCGGGATCCCGGACGAAGTGTTCGGGTACCGTGCCCTCGGCACCGCGATCGAAGGGTCGCGGCGGCAGCCAGGCCCAGCCGGGGCAGCCGCCCCGGGATGAAAGCGCCGATTCCCGGCGCCGCCCGGCGATGTCCGGGCATCAAGGCCCCGCCTAGGCGGGGCCTTTCATTTTGGCGATCCGCCGCTCGATGAAGGCGCGAATCTCGTACAGCGGCACGTCGCTGGTGACGAAGCCCGTGCGGCGCAGCTCCATCTTGTCGAGCACCAGGCCGAGCGCCCTGAGGCTGGTCACGTCGCGAGCTTCTTCGGCGGCTTCGCGGATGCAAACGGTGGCGAGGGGATTCAACGGAGGATACGAATTCATCGCGACACTCCAGAAATGCAACGGTCCCCTGGTTGCATTCTGCGCCTTCGCGCGCGATTGATCACCTGTCGCCGATGAACGACAGGGGACAGACCCCGATTTTGCTAGCTGAGATTCTTGTAAAGGAACGCGAGCACCTTGCGCCACGCGTCCTCGCTCGCCTGCTCGCGGTAGCGCTCGGGATTGTTGAACGACTGGAACGCGTGCCCCGCGCCGTCGTAGCGGTGGAACTCGTGCGCCACGCCCGCGCGCGCGAGCGCCGCGTCGTAGTCGTCGACGTCGGCCGGCGCCGGGTTGCTGTCCTCGTTGCCGAAGAAACCGATCACCGGGCAGCGGAACTTCGGCGCCAGCTCGATCGCCGGCGGCGTGCCGGGCCCCATCGCCGCCTTCACCCGCCCGCCGTAGAACACCGCGCACGCCGCGTAGCGCGCATCGGTCCCCGCGCCGAGCCACGCCACCCGCCCGCCCCAGCAGTGGCCGACGACCGCGATGCGCTTCGCGTCCACCCCGCGCTGCCTGGCGAGCAGATCGAACGCCGCCTTGAGGTCGAGCTCGGTCCAGTCGTCGCGGAACTCGTCGCGCTTTTGCTGCATCTCGGCGGCCTTCGGCCACCAGTGGAAGATGAACGGCACCGCCACCGCGTAGCCGTTGTCGGCGTAGCGCTCGGCGGTGGCGAGCGTCACGGTGTCGTTCTCCACCCCCGTGTGCCCGACCGGGATGTGCTGGCACAGCACGATCCCCGGCTGCGGCCCCGCGGCCGCGGGGGAAAACAGGAACACTTCCATCGGGCTGTCCTTCACCTTTACCGTCTCGATCCGATATGCCATCGCTCCTCCAGGTCGCGTTCGATTCATCCCGGCTTGCGCAGCAGCGCGCGCAGCTTCGGGTCGTGCAGCGGCAGGTTCGAGCGCCGCGCGCTCGAATCCTTGCTCAGCACGATCAGGTTGTGGTGAAAGGCGATGCTGCCGATCGCGCTCTGCAGCTCGAGCGCCGCCTCCGCCGGGGCGAGGAATTCGGCCTGGTTGACGCTGTCGGCCAGGCGCTTGAAATAGCTCATGCACGAGTTCTGGCAGGCGGGCGTGCCCAGCTCGCCGCCGCCGAAACTCGGCCAGTAGGAAGTCTGCACGTCCTCGACGATGTAGAGGCCGCCTTCCTTCACGAACGGCCACAGGATGCGGAACGACTCGATCTGGTGCTCGCTGCGATGGCTGCCGTCGTCGATCACGACGTCGAACGGCCCGATCTCCTCCGCCAGCCGGGTGAGGCGCGCGCGATCGACCTGCGAGCACTGGAACACCTTGACGCGGCCTTGCGACAGCGCGGTCGAGTCGGCGACGTCGATGCCGTAGATGCGCCCCTTGCGGAAGTAGGCCGCCCACATCAGCAGCGACTCGCCGCCCGGCGCCTGCCCGTAGCCGCCGACGCCGATTTCCAGCAGCGCCACGCGCTGCCTGCGGCGCGCGCGCAGCAGCGCCTGGTACACCGGCGTGTACGCGTGCACGCCGTACTTGTCGGTGCCCGCCAGCGCGGCCAGCAGATCGAGGTCGCAGCCGAGCCAGCCGGCCGCGCGCAGCCAGC
>JBAUTW010000249.1:0-8382 GCA_049582365.1 Burkholderiales bacterium
GTCTACCGCAGCTTGCGGCACTTCGAAGTGTTCGCGGTGCATGCGGTGCGCCTCGACGGTTTCGGCGCGCACCGGCTGGAAGGTGCCGGCGCCCACGTGCAGCGTGACCTTGGCGATGCGAACGCCCTGCGCGGCGAGGCGCTCGAGCATCGCGCCGTCGAAATGCAGTCCTGCGGTGGGCGCGGCGACCGCCCCGGGACGCTCGGCATACACGGTCTGGTAGCGCTCGGCGTCTTTCTCGTCGGGCGCGTGGGTGATATACGGTGGCAGCGGAATCTGGCCGCAACGCTCGAGCAGCTCTGCTGCGTTGCCCTCTGTGAAGCGCAGGCGGTAAAGGTCCTCCTCGCGCCCGAGCACCTCAGCGCGCACGCCGTCCCCCACCAGCAGCTCGCTGCCCTGGCGCGGCGGGTGGCTGGCGCGGATAAGCGCCAGAACCTCCCGTTCGCCGAGCAGGCGCTCGACGAACAGCTCGATGCGTCCGCCGCTGCTCTTGCGCCCCGTGAGCCGCGCCTTGATCACGCGAGTGTCGTTAAGCACCAGCACGTCGCACGGCCCCAGCATGCGCGGCAAGTCGGCGAACAGGAGGTCCTCGAGTGCGCCCGTGCGCCCGTCGAGGTGCAGGAGGCGGCTCCGGGTGCGCTCGGCCGCGGGATGCTGCGCGACAAGCTGTTCGGGCAGCGCATAGTCGAACTCGGCGACGCGCATGGCGCCGCATTATAGGGCTGACGCTTTCCGGTTCCGGCGAACTCCGGGATAATCCGATTCCAGCGCGCCGGAATGGCGGAACAGGCAGACGCAGCGGACTCAAAATCCGCCGGTGGCGACACCATGAGAGTTCGAGTCTCTCTTCCGGCACCAGGTTTGGGCTGCGCGCGGCGCGTTTCCCGGGGGCGCAATTGGGTTCGTCAGGGAATGAAAAAGTGGTTAAAAATGTCGCGCGTTACGGTGTTTTGCGCTTGCTAGACTTCCCCAGGGCCCGGGCGTAGGCTTGGGCGCGATACCGAGGGGGATACGCTTGGCCCAAGCTCAGATCAGGGCGCTGCCGTTGGCCCGAAACACCGTCATGGTGGTCGACGACCAGTCGACCGGGCGTGCCATCCTGGAGCAGGTCGTGCGCAGCCTCGACGAGCGCGTCGGGGTGGAGGGTTTCGCGCGTCCCGTCGACGCCGTGGTATGGGCCACGCGCCACATCGCGGACCTGGTGCTGGTGGACTACATGATGCCGGACATGGACGGCATCGAGTTCGTCAGGCGCCTGCGCGCCCTGCCGGGATACGAGCACGTGCCGATCGTGATGGTCACGGTGCACGACGACCGCAAGGTGCGCTATTCCGCGCTCGACGCCGGGATCACGGATTTTCTGGCCAAGCCGATCGATGCGCGCGAGTGCCTGGCGCGCTGCCGCAACCTGCTCACCCTGCGCCGCCAGCAGCTCGCGCTCGAGGACCGCAAGCGCCTCCTCGAGGGCATGGTCGAGGAGGCGACGCGCGAAGTGCGCGAGCGCGAAAAGGAGACCCTGCTGCGTCTGGCGCGCGCCGGCGAGTTCCGCGACGCCGAGACCGGCTACCACCTGATTCGCATGGCACGCTACTCGCGCCTGATCGCGGATGCGATCGGACTCGACCGCAACGAAGCAGAGACCGTCGAGCTCGCGGCCCCGCTGCACGACATCGGCAAGATCGGCATTCCCGACCAGATTCTGCTCAAGGAAGGCCGGCTGGACGACGCCGAGTGGACGGTGATGCGCCGTCATCCCGTAATCGGCCACGAGATTCTCAAAGGCAGCGCGTCGAAGTACGTGCGCATGGGTGCCCTGATCGCCCTCGCGCATCACGAGAAATACGACGGCTCTGGCTACCCGAACGGGCTGGTCGGCGACCACATCGTGCTTTGCGGGCGGATCGTCGCCGTGGCCGACGTGTTCGATGCGCTCACCTCGGTGCGACCGTACAAGAAGGCCTGGTCGAGCGAAGACGCGTTTGCACACCTTCGCTCCCAGCGGGGGGCGCACTTCGACCCGCGCCTAGTGGACGCCTTCCTCGGCATGCGTGACGAGGTATTGCGTGTGCAGCGTGAGTGGGGCGATACGTCCGCCGCGGCGTCGGGCAGCGGGTGATGCGGACGCTCGCTGATCTGTACGGGCGTCTGCGGGCTCGATTGGCCGATCGGCCCGACACCGAACACGAGCAGGCAATCGTACGCCTGGTTGTCGGCGCACTGATTGTCCTTTACCTGCTCCCGGATGCGCTACGCAGTCGACCCGAGCCGACCCTGGAGGTAATGCTCATCTACCTGCTGGTGTCAGCGCTCTTGTTCGTGCGAATACTCGCTTCTCCCGGAGCATCTCAGGTACGCCGGCTGGCTGCAACGGTGGCCGACGTGGGTACCCTCACCTGGTGCATGGCGTTTCTCGACGAGCGCGCCGCGCCGCTGTTCCTGGTGTACGTCTGGGTAACGCTGGCAAACGGTTTCCGGTTCGGCGCGCGCCACCTAGTCGATGCACTTGTGCTAAGCGTGATCGGCTTCTCTCTGGTCTTGTGGATAAGTGATTTCTGGCACGCGCACCTTGCTTTGGGTGGAGGGCTCATGCTTGGGTTGGTTGCACTGAGCCTGTACGTGCTTTCCCTGGTAAAGCGAATGTTCGACGCGCTAGCGCGCGCCGAGGCGGCTAACCAAGCCAAACGTCGGTTTATATCGGTCGTCAGCCACGAGATGCGCACACCGTTGAACGCGATCATCGGTATGGCAGATCTGCTGCGCGACACCCAGCTCAATCGCGAGCAGGCCGATATGCTGCAGACGTTACGCGGCTCATCTCGGGTGATGCTGGGCCTCGTCGAAGACGTTCTGGACTTCTCCAAGATCGAAGCCGGAAAGCTGGTGCTCGATCATTCGGATTTCGATCTGCATGCATTGGTCAACAGCACGTGCAGGATTGTTGCCGCGCAGGCTGCGGCGAAAAGCGTGGAAGTCGTGGTGTCGATCATGCCGGAGGTTCCGCCGGCGGTTCGTGGCGACCCGCACTATTTGCGTCAGGTACTGATCAATCTCGCGAGCAACGCGGTGAAATTTACCGAACGCGGTAGCGTGACGGTGCACGTATCCGCGCAGGGTGAAACAGAGGACAAATTGCAGCTGAAATTCTCCGTGCGCGATACCGGGATCGGGATAGCGCCAGAGGCGCAGGCTCGCATTTTCGAGAGCTTCGCACAGGGCGAACAGTCGACGACGCGCCGCTTCGGTGGGACCGGCCTGGGGACCACAATTGCAAAGCAGTTGGTCGAGCTGATGGGCGGGCGCATCGGTCTCGAAAGCGCGGTGGGGCTTGGCAGCACGTTCTGGTTCGAGGTAGAGCTGGACAAACAGCCGGATCGTGCCGACGTCGTCGCGGGCGAACTCGCCGGTTCCCGCGTCATGCTGGTCGGCATTCCTGCCGAACAACGCGAGGCGCTGGAGCAGGCCTTGGCCGGGTGGGGGGCGATACCAGTCGCGGCGCCGGGAATTGACGAGGGCGTCGCGCGACTGGTGACGGAGATCAGTATCGAAAGGCCATACCACAGCGCGCTGCTATTCGCCGAGGGTGGCGAGGACCTACATCAGGCGTGGCGCTTCCGGCGCGCTGCACCCGACCCCGCGCCGCCGATCATTCTGGTTGTCCGAGGCGACGCAGACGTTCCGCGTTTTGAGGCGCTCTCGGCAGGATTCGCTGCGGTGCTCGAGCTCCCCTTTGACAAGCGCCTGCTCTTCAACGTACTCCACTCGGTCAGCGCGGGCAGCGAGGCCGGCGCGGGCGTCGTGCGGCTGCAGGATTACGCCCGCCGAATTGCGGGCGCGAGAAGCCTGCGTGTACTGGTTGCGGACGACAATCCCACCAACCGCGAGGTGCTGGGGAAGATCCTCGAACGTGGGAAGCATAAGGTCACTCTGGTCGATGACGGCGAGCAAGCGCTCGACGCCGTGGAGCGAAATTCCTACGACGTCGTCTTGCTTGATCGCAACATGCCCCGGATGGGCGGCTTGGAGGCGTTGCAGGCGATGCGCCTGATGTTCGTCGGGCGTGATCGGTTGCCCATCGCAATACTATCTGCCGACGCAACGCCGGAGGCGCGTCGCGAATGCCTCGATGCCGGGGCAGATACGTTTCTATCGAAGCCAGTCGAAGCGACCCGCTTGCTCGAAGAAATACAGGGCCTGGCAGGTAGCCAGCCTGCGGAAGGCAGACGTGCGACGCCGATCGAGCAACCCCGTTCGGTGTCCGCTTCCGGCGGCGCTTCGCGGTCCGAGGTAGTCAATGCAGAGACGCTCGCACACCTCGAAGAGCTTGGTTCCTCGGTCTCGTTCATCGAGAAGCTGATTGGAGTCTACCTCGCCGACAATGCGGCACTGCTCAAGAGGATCGAGGGTGCGCTGGCCGCGAGAAACACGCAAGAATTCCGCTCGCTACTGCACGCATTGAAGGGCTCGTCGGCAAGCATGGGAACCGATCGACTTACACAACTTTGTACGGATCTTGGAAAGCTTTCAGACGCCGAAATAAGGCTGCAGGCGGGCGGCCTGACTGGCGCGCTTTCGAGCGAACTCGGAGCAGCGCGCGGCGAGTTGGAGTCCTACCTGCGAGACAAGCAACGGTCCACAGGCTAGGCCGCGCTACAATCCTTCATTACAAGAACTGCCTGCCGCGGCAAAGCTTTGCCGTGCGGCCGCGAGCTTCCTGGTTACCGGGGATCAATACAAAATGTCTTTCTTCATCACACTTATCGAGCTGACGGACTCAAACCGCCGGGAACTCGAAGAGGTTCCGCGTGTGCACTCCATGATTCACAAGGGGTTGGAGCTAGCGGAATATCAGGCGTTCCTGCACGATCTCTATCACGTCGTGTGGCATTTTTGCCCAGTCATGGCGGCCGCGATCGTGCGTTGCGACGATCGCTTCCGTGATGTGCGCTACGAACTCTACGAGCGCATCGAGGAGGAAAAGGGGCACGAATCGTGGGTGCTGGAGGACATCGAGGCGATGGGAGGCGAAACCAGGTTCGCGCGCGATAATCCTCCGAGCGTGCCCGTGCAGGCGATGATCGCCTTCAACTATTACAGCGCCGAACATGTACACCCTTGTTCGGTTCTCGGGATGCTCTACATGCTCGAGGTCGTTTCATCCGTCTATGGCGGCCGTGTCGCGGACTCGATTGCCCGCGCCACCAGCCGCGATGTCGACGGCGGGGGGTTCAAGTTCCTGACTTCCCACGCGACAATGGACGTCGACCACATGGCGAAGCTGAACAAACTAGTAAAGACAATCGAGGATCCTGCGGCGCAGGCCTCGATCGTCAATTCCACGCGCGTCAACTTCTACCAGTTCAGCCGGATGTTCGGTGACGGTGGATTCGTCTCGCACATAGGCGATTGACGGGCATCGCGGAACTGCTCATGCGGAAGCCGCCAGCGCCTCTTGCGTGATGTCCGCGACGTCGCCCGATTCAATGCGGCGCATCTGGGCGCGTACGATTCGACTCATCATCTTGAGGTCGCGATCCTCGAGCCGCATTGCCGCGTCCACCCAAGTATCGGTAATCGCGTCAAGCTCATTGCGGGTTACCGGTTGAACCAGCTTGCGGGCCGCGAATACGGCCTGCATTCCGTTGCGGCGCTTCGCATTTCTTGCGATCCACTCGCGGACTGCGAGCTCGCCCTCGCCGTCCTTTGCGAGCACGTCGATTACGCCCATTTCATGCAGCTGCGCAGCGGGCAAAACCCGACCGGAAAGTATAAGGTCTTCCGCCGCGCGCATGCCGATGCGTCGGCCAAGCAAGCTATAAGCCCCCATTCCGGGGAACAGGTTGAAGAGGATTTCAGGCAATCCCAACTGCGCGCTTTCCTCGGCCACGATGACATCGGACGAGAGTGCGCACTCGAATCCGCCGCCTAGCGCATCGCCCTGCACCAGAGAGATGGTAGTCAGCGTTGACGAGTAGAAGTTCTGGATGCGCGGGTACATGTTGTCGATGCAAAGCTTGGCATAGTGCGCCAGGGCTTCGCGGTCGCGCGCCTTGATCAGCAACACGAAAAGCGCGAGATCGCCACCAAGGTTGAATACGCGAGGCGTGCGCGACCCCAGCACATAATAGTTCGCCTTGCTCGTGATTCCCGCGACGTCGACTTGGCCGCCGTGCACCGCGAGCGCACTATCGTGTTCGCGGATCGTTTTCAGCAAACCCAGGCTGAAGCAGGGAGTGCCTTTCGGATTGAAGTAGCCCCAGATGGTCCCGGTTGCCGGTTCGAACTCGGTGTCGAACTGCGTGTTGGCCTTACCGTATGGCACGCGAAGGCCGTCAGTGTCGCGCATGTTGCTCATGTGATTCTCCTTCCCTGATAAAAATGCCCCCAACATAGGGGGCAATTCGCCTTGGCCCGAGTCGGCGAATCCGCGCCGTCAGTCAGGCCTCCCGAGGCAATTAAACGCCCGTTGCGCCGTCCGTGCAATCTGTCACAGCCTGCGGTCCGGGCGGCGAAGGCCGAAGTTGCTGCCTGGACCGTATCTTCTTGTCCGATACCAAGGCCGCGCGGATGTGACTTAATTCACACTCGCGGTGCCGGGCGGCGGCGTTCCGGGTGGTGGAACAAAGGGCCTGTATCGGTTAGATTCGGGGCAGGGCCGCTTCGCGCGCAGGATTCAATGAGGGGGCTGAATGTACGCGATTGTCTACAAGGCCGACGGCTTCCCGGTTTGTCGTCAGGTCCCTGGGGTGAGCCCGGATCCGGTCGTTACCTGGAATTCCGAGAACGCCGCGAGATCCTTCATTTCGTCCAAGGGCGGGGACGCCGAATTTCGGCCGTTGCAGCTGACCGATGACGCCATGGACGGGCTCGCCAAGGCGATGGGCTGCCCCGTCGAATCGATTACCTTCGACCCGTATCCGGGCTAGTCAGGCCTCGACGTTGTCGATCAGGCGGGTTCCGCCGAGGCGCGCGGCGCCGAGCACCACGAGTTGAGTGTCGCCGCGGTCTGGCGCAGCAAGATCCGCTTGCCTGCGCACTTCGACGTAGTCCGGTTTCCATCCGGCCGCGGCGAGCGTGCGCATCGCCTCGGCACCGAGGGCATCGAAGTCCCTCTCGCCATCGCCGAGCCGGCTCTTGATGTGTTGCAGGACCCGCTGCAGCCGCGGCGCCTCGGCGCGCTCCGAGGCCGATAGGTAGCCGTTGCGGGAGCTCATCGCCAGCCCGTCCGGCTCACGCAAGGTCTCCCCGGCGACGATCACGATCGGCAGGTCGAATTGGCGCACCATGCCGCGCACGATCATCAGTTGCTGATAGTCCTTCTTGCCGAACACCGCGCAGGCCGGTTGAACGCAGTTGAACAGCTTGAGCACGACGGTGGTCACCCCGTGGAAGAATCGTGGGCGGAACCTTCCCTCGAGTTCGTTGGCGAGCGGCGGCGGCTCCACGACGTACACTTGGGGCTCGGGATAAAGCGTCCCCTCGTCTGGCGCGAAAACAAGCTCGACGCCTTCGGCCGCAAGCTTCTCACAGTCGGAGGCGAAGGTGCGGGGGTAGCGCTCGAAGTCCTCACCCGGTGCGAACTGCAGACGGTTGACGAAGATGCTGGCCGCCACCCGCCGCGCGTGCCGCCGGGCGAGCCGAACCAGCGACAGGTGGCCTTCATGCAGGTTGCCCATGGTCGGCACAAACGCGAGCGGGGCGCCCCCCGTATGGCTCCGCAGCGCGGCGATGTCACTGACGACGCGCATCTCAGCCGAGGTTGAAGAACTCGCGGCGGCTCTTCATGCCGCGAATCCGCTCGACCAGTAGCTCGAAGTCCGCGTCTCGCTCCACGAAATTGAGATTCTCGGAGTTCACGATCAGCACTGGCGACGCGTCGTAGTGATAGAAGAATCGCGTGTAGTTTTCGGCCAGCAGGGCGAGGTACTCGTCGCTGATACCCCGCTCGAAGGGCGCCGCACGCCGCCTGACGCGCTCAACGAGGACGTCGGGCTGCGCCTGCAGGTAGACGACGAGGTCGGGCGCTGGGGCGTGCGGGCGAAGCGCCTCGTAGATGCGCTGGTAGAGGGCAAACTCGTCCCCCGTGAGCGTAATGCGAGCGAACAGCGGGTCCTTGTCGAGCAGGAAGTCTGACACGGTCGGGTTGCGGAACATGTCGGCCTGTGCCAGCGGTTCGATCTGCTTGGCGCGCTGGAACAGAAAGAAAAGCTGCGTCGGAAGGGCGTAGCGCGGCATGTCCTGGTAGAAGCGGGCGAGAAACGGGTTCTCCGCGGGCTGCTCGAGCAGCAAGTCGGTGCCGAGCCGCTCGCCCAAGCGCCGCGCCAGGCTGGTTTTCCCGGCGCCGATCGGCCCCTCCACCACCAGGTAACGAAAGCGCTCGCTCAC
>JBAUTW010000250.1:0-6938 GCA_049582365.1 Burkholderiales bacterium
GCGCAGCCCCGCGGTGGCGTGCAGCGCGACCGCGCGCAGCCGCCGCGCGTCGAGGTGATGGCGCACCTCGAGCACGCACTCGCCGCCGTCGAGCTCGACCCTGAGCGCGTCGTGCATCCCCGGCAACGCGCCGCTGCAGGCGATGTCGACCACCGGCCCCGATACCTCCTCGACCACGCCGATCGGCGCCGCGGATTGCGCGTCGTTCATGGCCCGAGCCTAGGTCAGGTCCGCAGGACGCTATTGATCTAGCGCAATTTCCGGACCTTCGCGGCGCAGCGGCGACGCGGCGCGCTCAGCTGCCGCTGCGCCTCACCAGGTCGCCCAGCGCGCCGAGCAGGTTGACCGGCACCGGGAACACGATCGTGTTGCTCTTGTCGCCGGCGATCTCGGTCAGGATCTGCAGGTACCTGAGCTGCATCGCCTCGGGCTGGGTGGCGAGCATGGCGCCCGCCTGCAGCAGCTTCTCGGCGGCCTGCGCCTCGCCTTCGGAGTAGATCACCTTGGCGCGCCGCTCGCGCTCGGCCTCGGCCTGACGCGCGATGGCGCGCACCATGCTCTCGTCGAGGTCGACGTGCTTGATCTCGACGTTCGCGACCTTGATGCCCCAGGCGTCGGTCTGCGTGTCGAGCACGGTCTGGATGTCGAGGTTGAGCTTGTCGCGCTCGGCCAGCATCTCGTCCAGCTCGTGCTTGCCGAGCACCGCGCGCAGCGTGGTCTGCGCCAGCTGGCTGGTGGCGCCGAGGTAGTCGGCGACCTGGATCACCGCCTTTTCCGGGTCGACCACGCGGAAGTACAGCACCGCGTTGACCTTGACCGAGACGTTGTCGCGCGAGATGACGTCCTGGCTCGGCACGTCGAGCACCACGGTGCGCAGGTCCATGCGCACCATCTGCTGGATGCCCGGAATCAGCAGGATCATTCCTGGTCCCTTGACCTTTTGGAAGCGGCCGAGCATGAAGACCACGGCGCGCTCGTACTCGCGCAGGATGCGCAGCGACGAAAACGCCAGCACGACGACAATGATCAGCACTCCGAACACGAAATTGAAGCCGAGACTGAATGGCATCGTTATCCTCCGTTGCCGTTACCGGGTTCCGCCACCACCTTCAGTGTGAGACCCTCGATTGCGGTGACGCGCAAGCGTTGGCCCTTGGCCAGCGGCGCGCCCGAGCGCACACGCCAGGTTTCGCTGTGCACCCGCGCCCAGCCCTCGCCCCGGATGTCCTCCAGCGCGACGCCGCTCGCGCCGATCATCTCCTCGCGCCCGCTCACCACCGGCCGGCGGCGGCCCCTGACGAGCATGCCGACCACCAGGATCAGGAACGCGGCGCTCGCCGCGGCGATGCCGCCGATGAGCGCGTAGGGAATCGCGAACCCCGGCGCGTCGCCGTCGATCAGGATGATCGATCCGATCACGAACGCGATCAGCCCGCCTATGCCGAGCGAGCCGAACGCGGGCAGAAAAGCCTCGCCGACCATGAACGCTATGCCGAGCAGGATCAACCCCAGGCCGGCGTAATTCACCGGCAGCAGCTGGAAGGCGTACATCCCGAGCAGGATGCAGATCGCCCCCACCACGCCGGGCAGCACCAGCCCGGGATTGGAAAACTCGTAGATCACCGCGAGAATGCCGACCAGCACCAGCACGTAGGCGATGCTCGGATCGGTGATCACGCCGAGCAGCCTGGTGCGCCAGCCGAGCTCGAAAGTATCAATCCGGGCGTCGGCCAGATGCAGCGTGCGCTCGGCTCCCGCCGCCGTCACTTTTCGCCCGTCGAGTTTCCCGAGCAGCGCCGGGACGCTGTCGGCGATGAAATCGACCACGTGCATCTTCTCGGCTTCGGTCGCGGACAGGCTCACCGCCTCGCGCACCGCGCGCTCGGCCCACTTGGCGTTGCGCCCGCGCATCTGCGCCAGCCCGCGGATGTAGGCCGAGGCGTCGTTCACCATCTTGTGCTCCAGCGTGCTGCCACCCTGCTCGCCCTTCTTGCCCTTTTTCTCGCTCGCGGGCGCAGGCGCCGACGGCGCCCCGATCTGGATCGGGGTCGCCGCGCCCAGGTTGGTCGCCGGTGCCATCACCGCGAAGTGGCTGGCGTACAGGATGTAGGTCCCGGCGCTCGCGGCGCGCGAGCCGGAGGGCGCGACATAGGCCGCCACCGGCACCGGCGAAGCGAGGATGTCCTTGATGATCTCGCGCATTGCGCTGCTCAGGCCGCCGGGAGTGTCCATCTTCAGCACCACCAGCTGCGCCCCGTCGTTCTGCGCCGCCTCGAGGCCGCGGTGCACGTAGTCCGAAGTCGCCGGCCCGATCGCGCCGTCGATCGTCAGCACCAACACCGGCGCCGGCGCCGCGCGCGCGAGCGCCGGCAGGCACAGAATCGCCGTTAAAAAGAGGAGCTTGCGCAGCTTCAAGGCGTCGTCCTTGCGCGGTCTTCGCCAGACCATACAATACGCCTCCTCCCGGCATTGCGTACCCGTGAAACCCGAATCCCTTCCGGCCGAGGCGATCGTCGTCCGCGGCGCCCGGCAGAACAACCTCAAGAACCTCACGCTGTCGATCCCGACCGGCGAGCTGGTAGTGGTCACCGGCGTGTCGGGCTCGGGCAAGTCGTCGCTCGTGTTCGACACGCTCTACGCCGAGGGGCAGCGGCGCTACGTCGAGACCTTCAGTCCCTACGCGCGCCAGTTCCTCGACCGCATGGACAAGCCCCAGGTCGACGCGATCGAAGGCATACCGCCCGCCATCGCGATCGACCAGACCAACCCGGTGCGCACCTCGCGCTCGACAGTCGGCACGATGACCGAGCTGAACGACCACCTCAAGCTGCTCTACGCGCGCGCGGCGACGCTGACCTGCCGCGGCTGCGGCAAGCCGGTGACGCGCGACACGCCGGATTCGATTTTCCGCGCGCTCGAGCAACGCTGCGCCGCGCACGGCGACCCGCGCCTGGTGATCGCCTTTCCGGTCCCCGTGCCGAAGAATTTCAGCGAGCAGGAGGTGCTGCAGCTGCTCGAGCGCCAGGGCTACACCCGCATCCACGCACGCTCCAAGACGTTGCTGGAAGTGGTGCAGGACCGCCTGCGCCTCTCGGGCGCCGAGCGCGCGCGCGTGATCGAGGCGCTGGAAGCCGCGCTGCGAGTCGGCCAGGGCAAGGTGAATGTTCATACCGAAGACCAGACCTGGAAATTCTCGTCGGACCTGCACTGCGCGGAGTGCGACATCCACTACGCCGACCCGGTGCCGGCGGCGTTCTCGTTCAATTCGCCGCTCGGCGCGTGCGAGACCTGCCGCGGCTTCGGGCGCGTGATCGGGGTCGACTTCGGACTGGTGATCCCGGACGAGTCGAAAACGCTGCGCCAGGGCGCGGTGCGGCCGTGGCAGACCGCGAGCTTCAAGGAGTGCCAGGACGACCTGGTCAAGTACGCCAGGAAGCGTGGAATTCCGCTCGATACGCCTTTCAGGGAGTTGTCTTCTTCTGAAAAGGAATGGGTATTGGAGGGTGAAACCGACTGGGTCAGCTGGCGCAAGAGCTGGCCCGGCACCTGGTACGGCGTGCGGCGCTTCTTCAAGTGGCTCGAGTCGAAGGCCTACAAGATGCACATCCGGGTGCTGCTGTCGAAGTACCGGGCCTACACCGAGTGCCAGGCCTGCGGCGGCACGCGGCTCAAGCCCGACGCCACGCTGTGGCGCATCGGGCCGCACTCGATCCACGACCTGATGCTGCTGCCGATCGAGCGCGTGCGCGGGTTCATCGACGCGCTCGCGCTGCCCGCGCCGGTGGACGAGGCGACCGCGCTGCTGCTCACCGAGCTGCGCTCGCGGCTGCGCTACCTGTGCGAGGTCGGGCTGTCCTATCTCACGCTCGACCGCCAGTCGCGCACCCTCTCGGGCGGGGAGGTGCAGCGCATCAACCTCACCACCGCGCTCGGCACCTCGCTGGTAAACACCCTGTTCGTGCTCGACGAGCCTTCGATCGGGCTGCACCCGCGCGACATGGGGCGCGTGATCGAGGTCATGCGGCGGCTGCGCGACGCGGGCAACTCGCTGGTCGTGGTCGAGCACGACCCGCAGATCATGTTCGCCGCCGACCGCATCCTCGACATGGGCCCCGGCCCGGGCGAGCGCGGCGGCGAGATCGTGTTCTTCGGCGCGCCGCGGGAGCTCAAGCGGCAACATACGCTGACGGCGCAATATCTCTCGGGCCGAAAGCGCGCCGACGCCGGCAGCGGGGAAGCTTCCATTGGAAGAGCTTTTCTTCGTGTCGAAGGCGCGAGCGAGCACAACCTCAAGAACATCGACGTCTCCATACCGCTGCAGCGCCTGGTCTGCGTCACCGGGGTTTCCGGCTCGGGCAAGTCGACCCTGGTGCAGGACGTGCTCTTCCATGCGCTGCTCAAGGTCAAGGGCAAGCCGACCGAGGCGCCGGGCGCGCACCGCGCGCTGCGCGGCGCGGAGCAGGTGTCCGAGGTCGTGATGGTCGACCAGTCGCCGATCGGCAAGACCACGCGCTCCAATCCGGCGAGCTACGTCGGCGCCTGGGACGCGATCCGGATCCTGTTCGCCCGCACTCCCCTCTCCAGGGAGCGCAAGTACACGCCCGGCACCTTCAGCTTCAACGCCGGCAATGGCCGCTGCGCGACTTGCGGCGGCAACGGCTTCGAGCACGTCGAGATGCAGTTCCTGTCCGACGTCTACCTGCGCTGCCCCGACTGCGACGGCAAGCGCTTCCGCCCCGAGGTGCTCGAGGTCGCGTTGCGCGGCAGCAGCATTTCCGACGTGCTCGAGATGACGGTGTCCGAGGCGCTCGCGTTCTTCGCCGGCGAGCGCGAGATCGAGGCGCGCCTCGCGCCGCTCGCCGACGTCGGCCTCGAGTACCTGCGCCTGGGCCAACCGGTGCCGACCCTGTCCGGCGGCGAGGCCCAGCGCCTCAAACTGGCGGGGCATCTCGGCGAGACCAGAAAAACAGGGACACACCCCATTATTCAACATAGCGGAAAAATGGGGTCTGTCCCTGTTTTCTCGAAGCTGTTCCTGTTCGACGAGCCGACCACCGGGCTGCACTTCGAGGACATCGCCAAACTGCTCAAGGCCTTCCGCCGCCTGATCGCGGCAGGGCATTCGCTGGTGGTGATCGAGCATAACCTCGACGTCATCCGCGCCTCCGACTGGCTGATCGACCTCGGTCCCGAAGGCGGCGAGGCCGGCGGCGCGCTGCTGTGCGAGGGCACGCCGCAGGACGTGATGCGGCACGAAAGCTCGCACACCGGGCGTGCCCTGAGAGAGTATGAAAAGGCCTTTTCCGGGCCAGAGGAAGAGAAAGTCTCAGGTGAACCCCAAGCCCGATACCTCGGCAACGCAATCCGCATCCACAACGCGCGCGAGCACAATCTCAAGAGCATCGACGTCGATATCCCGCGCAATCGATTCAGCGTGATCACCGGCGTGTCGGGCTCGGGCAAGTCGACGCTCGCGTTCGACATCCTGTTCGCCGAGGGACAGCGCCGCTACCTCGAGTCGCTCAACGCCTACGCGCGCCAGTTCGTGCAGTCGGCTTCGCGCCCCGACGTCGACGCGATCTGGGGCATTCCGCCGACCGTGGCGATCGAGCAGCGCACCAGCCGCGGCGGCCGCAAGAGCACGGTCGGCACGCTGACCGAGATCCATCACTTCCTGAGGCTCCTGTTCGTCAAGCTCGGCACCCAGCATTGCCCCGATTGCAGGGTGCCGATCGAGCCGCAGAGCGAGGATGCGATCGCCGCCCGCATCCTGCGCGAGTACCGCGGTCAGCGCATCGGCCTGCTCGCGCCCCTGGTGATCAGCCGCAAGGGCGTCTACACCGACCTCGCCAAGTGGGCCAAGGCCAAGGGCTACACCAGCCTGCGCGTGGACGGCGCGTTCCTGCCGCTCGATCCGTTTCCGCGCATCGACCGCTTCAAGGAGCACAGCATCGAGCTGCCGGTGGCCGACCTGCGCGTCGCGCCGGAAAACGAGCGCGCGCTGCGCGAGGCGCTGGCGACCACGCTCGAGCTCGGCAAGGGCACGGCACACCTCATCGCGGACCTGGACGCGCTGGTGAAAGCGGCGTCCAGGTCCAAGGGAACGGTCGAGCTGGCGCTGCACCAGGCGCAGTTCTCGACCAAGCGCGCCTGCCCCTCCTGCGGGCGCAGCTTCGCCGAGCTCGACCCGCGCCTGTTCTCGTACAACTCGAAGCACGGCTGGTGCCCGGCCTGCTACGGCACCGGGCTCAAGCTGACCGATGTCGGCTGGGACGAGGAACGCTCGCGCACCGGCACCGAGGATCACGTGCTCGACTCCTGGATCGAATGGCTCGAGGTCGACGAGGCCTGTCCCGACTGCGGCGGCAAGCGCCTCAACCGCGAGGCGCTCGCGGTCGCCTGGCGCGGAAGATCGATCGCCGACTACGGCGCGCAGCCGGTCGAAGCGCTGGCGCGGCTGTTCGCGGACGTGGCGCTCGAAGGCCGCGAGCGCGAGATCGCGCGCGACCTGGTGGCGGAGCTGCGAAGCCGCCTCGGCTTCCTGCACGAGGTCGGGCTTTCCTACCTCACGCTCGACCGTTCGGCGCCGACGCTCTCGGGCGGCGAGGCGCAGCGCATCCGGCTCGCGGCCCAGCTCGGTTCCAACCTGCGCGGCGTGTGTTACATCCTGGACGAACCGACCATCGGCCTGCACCCGCGCGACAACCGGATTCTGCTGGACGTGCTGGAGAAGCTCGAGGCCAAGGGCAACACCCTGGTGGTGGTCGAGCACGACGAGGAGACGATCCGCCGCGCGCACCACGTGATCGACCTCGGCCCCGGCGCCGGCAAGCTCGGCGGGCGCGTGATCGGCGCCGGCTCGGCCGCAGACCTCATGAAACTGCCCGACTCGCTCACCGGGCGCTTCCTCGCCGCGCCGCTGCGCCACCCGCTGCAGC
>JBAUTW010000251.1:0-5933 GCA_049582365.1 Burkholderiales bacterium
CCATACGGGCGCCGACACCGCCTTCAGCGCGGTCTCGACCGACAGCCGCTCGCTCACGGGCGGCGAACTGTTCGTCGCGCTGCGTGGCGAGCGCTTCGACGGCCACGCCTTTCTCGCGGCGGCCAAGGCGGCCGGCGCCGCGGCAGCGATGGTCGATCAGCGCTACGCCGGCCCGGCGCCGCTGCCGCTGATCGTCGTGCCCGACACCCGGAGCGGTCTTGGCGCGCTGGCGCTCCACTGGCGCGCACGCTTCTCGCCGGTGCTGGTCGCACTAACGGGCTCCAACGGCAAGACAACCACCAAGGAGATGCTGGCGGCGATCCTGCGCCACCACGGCGGCAACGAGGGCGTGCTTGCCACCGCGGGCAATCTGAACAACGACATCGGCGTACCCCTGACCTTGCTGCGGCTGCGGCAGGCGCACCGCTACTGCGCGATCGAACTCGGCATGAATCACAAGGGCGAGATCGCCTATCTGGCCGGAATCGCCCGCCCAACGATTGCGCTGGTCAACAACGCTCAGCGCGAGCACCTCGAGTTCATGGACTCGGTGGACGAGGTCGCGGCCGAGAATGCCAGCGTCTACGGCGCGCTGCCGTCGGATGGTGTAGCGGTGGTCAACGCCGACGACGCGCACGCGGCGCTGTTCCGCCGGGCGGCGGGCGGGCGGCGGGTGATCGATTTCGGTCTCGAGGCACCGGCTATGATCCGCGGCGGCTACGCGCTCAAGCCGCTCGCGAGCGAGCTGCGCCTGCACACCCCAGACGGCGATGCAAGAACGACGCTTGCGATTCCCGGCCTGCACAACGTGCGCAACGCGCTCGCGGCGTCGGCTTGCGCGCATGCCGCCGGCGTGCCCGCCTCGACGATTGCCGCCGGGCTGTCCCTGTTTCATCCCTACGCCGGACGACTGCAGGTCAAGCGTGCCGCATCCGGGGCGACCGTGATCGACGACAGCTACAACGCAAATCCGGACTCGGTGCGGGCGGCCATCGACGTGCTGGCAGCCGCCGCCGGCCGAACCCTGCTGGTGCTCGGCGACATGGGGGAAGTGGGCGACATGGCGCCCGATTTCCATCTCGAGGTCGGACGCTATGCGCGCGAGCGCGGGATCGGCGCCCTGTACGCGCTGGGCGAGATGACCGCCCACTCGACCGCAGGCTTCGGCGCCGGCGCGCGCCACTTCGCCTCGATGGACGACCTGATCGAGGCCGCGCGCAGCGCGGCCGGTGCAGGCGCCACCGTGCTGGTGAAGGGTTCGCGCTTCATGCGCATGGAACGGGCCGTCGCGGCGCTTACCGGCGCGCCGGTGAGCGAAGGAGCCCACTGATGCTGCTCGAGATCGCGCATTGGCTGGCGAAGGACGTGCGGCTGTTCAACGTCTTTAACTACATCACGCTGCGGGCGGTGTTCGCCTGCCTCACCGCGCTAGCGATCTCGCTGGTGCTCGGCCCGCTCGTGATCCGCCGGCTGACGACCTACAAGATCGGCCAGTCGGTGCGCGACGACGGGCCCAAGTCGCACCTCACCAAGGCCGGCACGCCGACCATGGGCGGCGCGCTGATCCTGCTCTCGATCGGGATTACCACGCTGCTATGGGGCGACCTGTCGAACGCCTTTCTCTGGGTCGTGCTGCTGGTGACCATGGCGTTCGGCGCAATCGGCTGGATCGACGACTACCGCAAGGTGGTGCATCGCAACCCGAAGGGATTGTCGGCCAAGGCTAAGTTCTTCTGGCAGTCGCTGATCGGGCTCGGCGCGGCCTGCGCGCTGGCCTGGCTCGCGCGCGGCACGCCAGCGCTCACCGAGCTGATCGTACCGTTCTTCAAGCACGTCGCGTATCCACTTGGCGCGGTGGGATTTGTGATCCTGGCCTACTTCGTGATCGTCGGTTCGTCGAATGCCGTCAACCTGACCGACGGGCTTGACGGCCTCGCGATCATGCCGACGGTGATGGTCGGCAGCGCGCTCGGCATCTTCGCCTACGTCGCAGGCCACGTCGGCTTCTCGAAATACCTCGGCCTGCCGCACATCCCGGGCGCAGGCGAGCTGACCGTGTTCTGCGGCGCGCTCGCCGGCGCGGGGCTCGGCTTCCTGTGGTTCAACGCCTACCCGGCGGAAGTGTTCATGGGCGACGTTGGCGCGCTTGCGCTCGGCGCCGCGCTCGGGACCATCGCGGTGATCGTGCGCCAGGAGGTGGTGCTTTTCGTCATGGGCGGCGTGTTCGTCGCCGAGACGCTCTCGGTGATGATCCAGGTGTTGTACTTCAAGGCGAGCGGCGGCAAGCGCATCTTCCGCATGGCGCCGCTGCACCATCACTACGAGCTCGAGGGCTGGAAGGAGAGCCAGGTCGTGGTGCGGTTCTGGATCATCACCATGATGCTGGTCCTGTTCGGCCTGTCCACCCTGAAGCTGCGGTGACCATGTCGATGCGCCCGCCGCTCTTCAGCCTGCTTCCCCGCCCGCGCCCGATGGCGCTCGCGGGCAGGCGCGTGCTGGTGCTTGGTCTGGGCGACACGGGTCTCGCGGTCACGAGGTGGGCGAAGCGGCAGGGCGCAATCGTGCGCGTCGCCGACACCCGGCAGGCGCCGCCGCGGGCGCCGGAGCTCGAGTCCGCCGAACTGGTGACCGGCGCGTTCGGCGCCGGGCTGCTTCAAGGGATCGACCTGGTCTGCATCAGCCCCGGCCTCGCGCTGGCCGAGCCGCTCGCGCAGGAAGCGCTCGCGCGCGGAATTCCGCTGGTGGGCGAAATTGAGCTGTTCGCCTGGCACGTTCGCGCCACGGGCGATCGGGGCCGCGTCGTTGCGGTGACCGGCACCAACGGCAAAACCACGGTAAGCGCGCTCACCGGCCACCTGCTGCGAGCGGCCGGCATCGATTGCGAGGTCGCCGGCAACATCGGTCCCGCGGCGCTCGAGGCGCTGATGCGGCGCCTGGACACTTCCCGGCCGCCTGCGGCGTGGGTGCTTGAGCTTTCCAGCTACCAGCTCGAGACCACCTGGTCGCTGGCGCCTGACGTGGCGACGGTGCTCAACCTGTCCGAGGATCACCTCGACCGCTACGCCGATCTGGCCGAGTACGGCGCGGCCAAGGCGCGCGTGTTCCAGGGCGAGGGCGTGCAGGTGCTCAACCGCGAAGACCCGCGTTCGGCGGCGCTCGCGCTGCCTGGCCGGCGGCAAATCAGCTTCGGCCTGGATGCGCCCCCGGGGTCGGAAGACTTCGGCCTCGTTTCGCGCGCCGGCCGCACGTGGCTGGCGCAGGGCGACCATACTCTGATTGAGGCCGACGCGCTGCCGATCCACGGCTGGCACAACGCGTCCAACGCGCTCGCCGCCGCGGCGCTCGCGCGCGCTGTGGGCGCCGGCCATGGACCGATCGGCGAGGGGCTGAGGAGCTTCAGGGGCTTGCCGCACCGCTTGCAGCAGGTCGCGCAGCGCGGCGGCGTGGCCTGGTACGACGATTCCAAGGGCACTAACGTCGGCGCGACGATCGCGGCCCTGCGCGGCCTTGCGCGAAGCGTGGTGCTGATCGCAGGCGGGGACGGCAAGGGACAGGACTTCGCGCCGCTGGCCGGCCCGGTGGCCGAGCGCGCGCGCCGGGTGCTGTTGATCGGGCGCGATGCGCCGCTCATCGCGCGCGCGCTCGTGGCGAGCGGAGTACCGCTCGAGCTTTGCGATTCGCTAGAGCACGCGGTCGAGCGCGCGGCCGCCTGCGCGCAAGCGGGTGACGCGGTTCTGCTTTCGCCGGCTTGTGCGAGCTTCGACATGTTCCGCGACTACCGCCACCGGGGCGACGCTTTCGCCGCGGCGGTCAGGGCGCTGGCCAATGGCTAGCTACGTCTTCGCCCAGAGCACGCCCATGGCGGAGTACGACCGCTCGCTCGCCTGGGCCGCGCTGCTGCTCGCCGCCGGCGGCCTCGTGATGGTGTACTCGGCGTCGATCGAAATCGCCGCGTCCAGCCGCTACACGGGCGACAACTCGGCCTATTTCCTCATCCGCCAGGCAATCTTTCTCGCCGTAGCGCTGTTCGCGGCGACGGTCGTATTCCTGGTCCCGCTGCGCCTGTGGCAGAAGGCGGCGCCGTGGCTGTTCGTCGGTGGCGTACTACTCCTGGTGCTGGTGCTGGTGCCCGGCGTCGGGCGCGAGGTGAACGGCGCGCGGCGCTGGCTCAACCTGCGCGCGTTCAACATCCAGCCCTCGGAGCTGATGAAACTCGGCGCGGTGCTATACGCGGCGGACTATACGGTGCGCAAGCACGCGGTGCTCAAGAGCTTCAAGAAGGGCCTGCTGCCGATGCTGGGCGTGATGCTGCTCGTGTCCTGGCTGCTGCTGCGCGAACCCGACTTCGGCGCTTTCGTCGTCATCGCGATCACCACCTTCGGCATGATCTTCCTCGGCGGCATGAACGGCCGCCACTTCGCCTTGCTGGTGGTCATGCTGGCGGTCGGCTTCGCCGGGCTGGTGCTGTCCTCGCCCTACCGGATGCACCGCATCTTCGGCTTCATGGACCCGTGGAACGACGCCTACGGTACCGGCTACCAGCTGTCGCACGCGCTGATCGCCTTCGGCCGCGGGGAATGGTTCGGGGTCGGGCTCGGCGCCAGCGTCGAGAAGCTGCACTACCTGCCCGAAGCGCACACCGACTTCCTCCTCGCGGTGATCGCGGAGGAACTCGGCTTCGTTGGCGTCGCGGTGGTGATCGGACTGTTCGCCTGGATCGTGTTCCGCGCTTTCGTGATCGGCCGCCAAGCGGCGCTGCGCGAGCGCCACTTCGCTGCCCTCGCGGCGCAGGGCATCGGCGTGTGGATCGGCTTCCAGGCGGTTATCAACATGGGCGTGAACATGGGGTTGCTGCCCACCAAGGGGCTGACGCTACCGCTGATGAGCTTCGGCGGCACCGGCGTGGTGGTGAACTTCGTCTCGATCGCGATCCTGCTGCGCATCGACTGGGAAAACCGCCAGCTCGCGCGGGGGCTGCCGGCATGAGCCGCGTCGTCATGATCATGGCGGGCGGCACCGGGGGGCACATCTTCCCCGGCCTCGCGGTCGCCGAGTGCATGCAGGCCGCGGGCTGGGAAGTGGTGTGGATGGGCGCCAGGTCGGGCATGGAGGCGCGCATCGTTCCGACGCGCGGCTACCGCATGGCGTGGATCCGCGCCCGCGCACTGCGCGGCAAAGGGCTGCTCGCCAAGCTGCTGCTGCCGGCCAACCTGCTGTGGTCGTTCTGGGAAAGCGCGCGCGCGCTGTTCCGGGTGCGCCCGGACGTGGTGCTCGGCATGGGCGGCTACGTCGCCTTTCCCGGCGGCATGATGGCCTCGCTGCTGGCGCGGCCGCTTGCGCTGCACGAGCAGAACGCGATCGCCGGGCTCGCCAACCGCGTGCTCGCCGCGCTCGCGGACAAGGTGATGGTCGCGTTTCCTGGCGCGCTGAACAAAGCCGAGTGGACCGGAAACCCGGTGCGCGCGGAAATCGCGGCCATCGCCGCGCCGCAAGAGCGGTTCGGCGGGCGCGGCGGGCGCCTCAGGCTGTTGGTGGTGGGCGGCAGCCTCGGCGCGCAGGCGCTGAACGAGGCCGTTCCGATGGCGCTCGCGCTGTTCGCGCCGGGCGAGCGGCCACAGGTTGTGCACCAGGCGGGTGAAAAGCACCTCGAAGCGCTGCGCGCGAACTACGCCGCGGCGGGCGTGGCGGGCGAGCTGGTGCCGTTCATCGACGACATGGCGCGGCGCTACGCCGAGGCCGATCTGGTGCTGTGCCGCGCAGGCGCGACCACCGTGGCCGAGCTGTCTGCGGGCGGCGTGGCGAGCGTCCTGGTGCCTTTCCCGCACGCGGTCGACGACCACCAGAGCGCGAACGCAAGATTCCTCTCCGAGCGCGGCGCGGCGATCCTGCTGCCGCAGTCGCAGATGACGCCGGACAGCCTCGCCTCCCTGCTG
>JBAUTW010000252.1:0-3176 GCA_049582365.1 Burkholderiales bacterium
GGTTCGGCAGCCATTTGCCGCCCTCGATCGTGTCCATGAAATGGCGCTCGATCGAGTCGCCCGCGGCGAGCGCCACGTTGTAGCCGCCCTGGACCATTCGCGTGCAGCCGCACTTGCCGAGCAGCCCCTTGACCGCCACCGTGATCGACAGCTCGGGGGCGGCCTGGTGCGCGTGCAGCGCGGCGAACAGGCCGGCGCCGCCCGAGCCGAGGATCAGGATGTCGGTCGCAGACTCGCGCACTACTTGACGCCCAGGCTGGCGAGCGCGTCGGCGCGCCGCTCCTGCGCGCTGCGCCTGATCCGGGTATAGAGGCTTTCGCCGTGGCTGTCCATCGCCACCAGCAGCGGGCCGAAGCCCTTGATGCGGAACTTCCACAGCGACTCCGGGTTGAGGTCGTCCAGGTCGACGTCCTCGATCGCCTCGATCCAGGTGGTCTCGAGCGCGGCAGTGCCGCCGATGATCGCGAGATAGGCGCCGCCGAGCTCGCGGAACGCCGCCAGCGAGCCCTCGCGCAGCCCGCCCTTGCCGATGATGATGCGCACGCCGTTCTGCTGCATCAGGGGCCGGCTGAAGCGCTCCATGCGGTCGCTGGTGGTGGTGCCGATGCACACCGGCGCGTAGCCGGTCGGATGCGCCGCGCTCTTGGCCACCTTCTTGACGTTGGGCGCGGTGTGGATCACGGCGTGCCCCGACAGGTCGAAGCGCGTCTTGCGGCCGCGGTCGAACATGTGGATCTGGGTCGCGTCGCGGATGCCGTAGAGCGTGCCGTTGAGCGTCACGCTGTCGTTCACCTTCAGGGCGCGCACCTGCGCCTCGGTAACCGGCGTTACGAATTCGTGATGGGCCATGTCAGTCCCGTGCGCCGAGCAGCGCCTGCTTGAGATCGTCCTGCACCGCGTGCGGGCCGAGCCAGATCCGCAGCAATGCGCGATAGAAGTCCTCGCCCGGAATCGGCGCATCCGCGGGCGCGCCGTCGATCGAAACCTGCGTCCCGGCGCCGGGCACCCAGTCGAGGCGGATGCGCATGCCGTCCTTCGCGGTTCCGACCTTTTGCATCACCGCTTCGAGCTGCTTGATCCGCGGCTCGAGCGCCTTGACTTCGGCCTCGCTGTGGTTGGCCTCGATGCCTTCGCGCAGCGCGTCGCTGAACGTCTTCGCGTCGACGTCGCGCAGCATGCCGATCGCGATCCGCTTGGGTCCGGGCGCGTCGATGGCCGCCGCCGCGCCGGCGGCCCTGGCCGGCAGATAGAGCGCCATCGCGTAGACCTTGAAGAACAGCTTGCGCCGCAGTCCCGCGCCGTTCAGCACCAGCTGCCTGCCCTCGGCCTGTACCTGTTCGGGAAACTTCACCCCTGCGATCTCGGCCGCGAACGAGGGCAACGCGAGAATTGCCAGCGCAATCGCCAACGCGGCGCGAAGGCTAGTAGCCATATTCGACTCCCGACGGACGAAAAGTCGCGCGCGCCCGGCGCGCCGAGTGGCACTGCATGTTCACCGCCACCGGGTTCATCGTGATGTGGGTGGCCGCCGTCTCCACCTGCACCGCGAACGAGGTCGAATCGCCGCCCAGTCCCTGCGGACCTACGCCGAGCTTGTTCACCGCCTGCGTCAGCTGCGCCTCGAGCGCCGCGCCCTCGGGATCTTCGCACCTGCTGCCCAGCGGGCGCGTCGCGGCGACCTTGGCCAGATGCAGGCACAGGTCGGCGGTGCCGCCGACGCCGACCCCGACGATGGTCGGCGGGCAGGTCTTGCCGCCCGCCTCGAGCACGCAATCGATGACGAAAGTCTTTATCGCATCCACGCCCTCGGCCGGGATCGCCATGCGCAGGAAGGAGTTGTTTTCCGAGCCCGAGCCCTTGGGCACCATCTCGATCGCGAGCGTGTCGCGCTCGCGCGTGAAGTCGATGTTGATCACCGGCACGCCGCGGCCGCAGGAGGTGTGCTCGTTGGCGCGCGTGACCGGGTGCACCACCGAGGAGCGCAGCGGGTACTCGCGCGTGGCGCGCTCGCAGCCGCGCCGGATCGCGTCCTTGAGCTCGGCGCCGTCGAGTTCGACCCCGCGCCCGATCCACACGTTGTAGATCGGGATGCCGGTGTCCTGGCACAACAGGTTGTCGGTGTCCTCGGCTACCTTGATGTTGGTGATCATGGTGCCGAGCACGCTCTTGGCGGTGGCGTCCGACTCGTGTCCCGCGAGCACGGTGAAGCCCTGCTTGATGTCGGGCGGCAGGAGCTTGAGCGCGCGGATGTAAAGCTGTTTCGCTGCTTCCTCGATCTGGCCGGGTTCGATCTTCATCGCCGTATTCTATCCATCGTCAGAGCGCGAGCGCGAACGCCAGCGCCAGCGCGAGCGAAACCCCGGCCGCAACGGCCGCCAGGGTCTTGTGCCATTCTCGCCATGGCAGGAACTCGAGCGCCAGCAGGCGCAGCCCGCCGCTGAAGTGCGCCGCCAGCAGCAACACCAGGCCCCACTCGCCGAAGCGCACCAGCGGCTGGTCGGTCCAGCGCAGAAAGGCGTCGAGCCGCGCGCCGTCGCGCAGCGCGAGCCCCAGCACCCAGAAATGCGCCGGCAGGTAGAGCGCGAGCAGAATGCCCGAGATCCGGTGCACCAGGAAGGCCCAGTAGCCGGGGTGGTTGCGCGCGCGCAGGGCGCGGTTCACAGGAACACCCCGAGAATCGCACGCGCGCCGAGCCAGGCGAGCGCCGCGGCGAAGGCGGCGAGCGCGGCATCGCGCGAAATCCCGCGCCAGCCGAGCCATTCCGCGAGCACCGCGCGCAGCCCGATCGGAACGTGCACCACGACCGCCAGCAGGAACGTCGAGTAGAACCCGAGCCACGCCAGGTTGCCGCGCGTGCGCTCGAGGATCTGCGCCGCGCCGAGGCCGCTGTGAACCGCGTAGATCATGGTCGCGAGATGAACGACCACGCATAGCGCGAGCAGCGCGGCGCTCGCACGCTGAGCCGCCCAGAGCAGGGCTTCGCGCCTCGCGCCAGGAGGCGTCGCACCCGAGGCGCTCACAGCTCCCCCTTCAGCGCCGCCGCGGCCGCGGCGCGCTTCAGTCCCGCGATCCCGGCGGTGGGCGAAATGTGCTTCGGGCAGCGCTCGCTGCAGCTCAGATGCGTGTGGCAGGCGTGGCAGCCGGCGTCGCCGGCGACCGCCCGCAGGCGCTCGGCC
>JBAUTW010000253.1:0-3398 GCA_049582365.1 Burkholderiales bacterium
CCCTCGGGCTCGGGCAAGAGCACGCTGCTCAACGTGATCGGGCTGCTCGATCCGCCCAACGCCGGCCGGCTGCTGATCGCAGGCAGGGAAATCGGCAGTCTGGATGACGCACAGACGACCCGCCTGCGCGGGCGCGCGATCGGCTTCGTGTTCCAGTACCACTACCTGCTGCCGGCCTTTACCGCGCTCGAGAACGTGATGATGCCGGTGCTCGCCGCGCGCGGGCGCCCGGACGACGAGATGCGCGCCAGCGCGGCGGCGCTGCTCGACAAGGTGGGTCTGGCGCGCTGGCGCGACAAGAAGACCAGCGAGCTTTCGGGCGGCCAGCAGCAGCGCGTCGCGGTCGCGCGCGCGCTGGCGATGAAGCCCGCGCTGGTGCTCGCCGACGAGCCGACCGGCAACCTCGACACGCAGTCCGCCGACGGCGTGTTCGAGGTGCTGCGCACGGTGAATCGCGACAGCGGCACGACCTTCCTCATCGTCACCCACGATCCGCGCCTCGCGCAGCGCTGCGATCGCATCATCGAGCTGGTCGACGGGCGGATCGTCGCGGACCGGCCGAATTCGCCTTGCGGCGGCGCAGCGCGCTCGGGTGGCTAGCGTATTCAACGATCTGTAAGATCGGTCCGAAGGAGGTCACGCATGAAGAGTATGTTCATTGCCTTCCTGCTCGGGATCATCGTCGGCGCGGCGGGCTACTGGTTCATGCTGCAGCAGCCGATACAGCAGGCGGGCGAGACCGCACAGCAGAAGGCGACCGCAGCGGCCCAGGCGGCTTCAGACGCCGCCGCGCAGGCACGGCAGGCCCTGGCGGCGAAGCTCGACGCGCTGCAGCTGAGCGCAGACGACATCCGCGACGAGCTGAAGCAGACCGGCGAAGTGGTGCGGCGCAAGGCGCGCGAGATCGGCCTGGCTGCCACCGACGCCGCCACCGATACGCGCATCACCACCGAGGTCAAGCGCAAGCTGCTCGCCGACCCGGCACTGTCGGCGCTCGACGTCTCGGTCAACACCACCGGCGGGCGCGTGACGCTGTCGGGCACGGTGTCCTCGGCGGACCAGGTCGGCAAGGCGATGCTGCTGGCGCTGGAAACCGACGGCGTGCGCGAGGTGGTCTCTACGCTTCAGGTCAAGGGTTCGGAGCCGCCGGCAAAGAGCGGCTGACCGAAGCCTATGCACCCGACGCTCGCGCTCGGCGACCTGCGTGTCCACCGTCTCGGCTTCGGCGCGATGCGCGTCTGCGGCGCCGACGTGTGGGGGCCGCCGAAGGACCGCGCGGCGGCGCACCGCGTACTGCGACGCACGCTCGAGCTTGGAGTGGACTTCATCGACACTGCCGACAGCTACGGCCCGCACGTCGACGAGACGCTGATCGCCGAGGCGCTGCATCCGTATCCGGCCGGGCTGGTGATTGCGACCAAGGGCGGGCTGGTGCGCCCGACGCGCCATGCCTGGGACCCGGACGGACGGCCCGAGCACCTGCGCCGCGCGCTCGAGGGCAGCCTCGCGCGGCTCAAGCTCGAGCGCATCGACCTGTACCAGCTGCACGCGCCGGACCCGAAGGTGCCGTTCGCCGAGTCGGTCGGCTGCCTGGCCGAGCTGCAGCGCGCGGGCAAGATCCGCCACCTCGGGCTGTCGAACGTTTCGGTGGGGCAACTGGAGCAGGCGCGGCGCATCGCGCCGATCGTATCGGTGCAGAACCGCTACAACCTCGGAGACCGCGCGTCGGACGACGTGCTCGCCGCCTGCGAGCGGCTGGGCATCGCGTTCCTGCCCTGGTACCCGCTCGGTGCGGGCAGCAGCCTGCGCTCGGGGCGTGCGAAGAAGGTCGCCGCGCGCCGCGGCGCGACCCCGGCCCAGGTCGCGCTCGCCTGGTTGCTCGCGCGCTCGCCGGTGATGCTGCCGATCCCCGGCACGGCTTCGCTCGCGCATCTGGAGGAGAACGCGCGTGCCGCAGCGCTCGAGCTCTCGGCGCAGGATATCGCCGAGCTCGGCTAGCGCCGGACTGTCCCGATTTTGCGACGCAAATAAGGCTTGCGTTACAGCACCTGGCGCATTGTGCGTCGCCCCGAGGCGACACAAGCGGGTTGCGCGGCAAAGGCGTCAATTCCACCTAAGTCACTGATCGAGCATCGCTTGACTGCTGCTGGCACGGCGATTGCGTCGATCGCGGTGCGGGGGCCCACGCGGCCCCCGAGCCGTATCAACTCGTGAAAGGAGCATGCGATGACACGAAAACCAACTAAACAGGCAATCTTTGCCGCGACGTTCGCCCTGTTCGCGCTGCCCGCAGCGGCGGCGAGCTCGAGCGGCGCCGGCGACTTCGCCGCGCTCGACGCGAACCACGACGGCTACCTGTCCAAGGCCGAGAGCGCCAAGATCGCCGGCTTCGGCAAGGCGTTCGACGAGGCCGATGCCAACCACGACGGTCGGCTGGACCGCGATGAGTTCGTCAAGGCCGGCGCGATTCACGACCGCATGCGCGTCGGCAAGTACGTCGACGACAGCGTGATCACGGCCAAGGTGAAGGCCGCGCTGGTGAAGGAAGAGAAGCTCAAGGGCTTCGATATCAGCGTCGAGACCGACCACGGGCGGGTGCTGCTCTCGGGCTTCGTCGACAGCCCGACATTGCGCACTCAGGCGCTGAAGATCGCTTCGAGCGTGGATGGCGTGCGCGACGTGCGCGATGGCATCGCCGTACGCTGAGTTCGAGCGGCGCCGGACGGCGCGCTCAGGCCTGGACCGAGTACCCGCCGTCCACTGGAATCGCCGCGCCGGTGACGAAGTCCGAAGCCGGCCCGGCGAGAAAGACCGCGATGCCGCGGAAATCGTCGATCGCGCCCCAGCGTCCGGCCGGGGTGCGCTTGATCACGCTGTCGTGCAGGCCTGGTATTTGCGCGCGCGCCTTCACTGTGAGCTCGGTGTCGATCCAGCCCGGCAGGATGGCGTTGACCTGGATGCTGTCCGCGGCCCAGGCTGAGGCGCAGGCCTTGGTGAACTGCACGATGCCGCCCTTGCTCGCTGCGTAGGCGGGAGCGAAACCGGCGCCGAAAATCGATAGCATCGAGCCGATGTTGATCACTTTGCCGCGTCCGGCCCGCTTGAGCAGCGGGTAGGCCGCGTGCGAGCACAGGAAGGCGCTGGTGAGGTTGGTGTCGATCACCTCGCGCCACTCGGCGAGCGAAAGCGCCTGCGGCGGCTTCCTGATGTTCGTGCCGGCGTTGTTGACCAGGATGTCCAACCGGCCGCAGCGCGCGGCGACTGCGTCGAACAGCGCACCGACCGACTTCTCGTCCTTGACGTCCGCCTCGAGCGCGAGCGCGCCGACCGCGCCGAGCGACTGAAGCTCGGCGACCGCCGCGGCGGATTTTTGCGCGTTGCGCGCTGCAACGACGACG
>JBAUTW010000254.1:0-3593 GCA_049582365.1 Burkholderiales bacterium
ACGTGGTCTGACCCCGATTTCTAGCGCTCGCGCCCGGCTTCCTGGAAGGCTTTATGCACCGGGGAGAGGAGGTACTCGAGCACGCTGCGGGTGCCGAGGTGGATTTCGGCGCTGACCTGCATGCCGGGCGAGAGGCGGTACTTGACGCCGTCGGCCTCCAGAGTCTGGGTCTCGAGATTGACGAGCGTGCGATAGGCGAGCTTTTCGGCGGCGTCCTGTTCGGCGGCATCGGCGCCGACCTGCGCTACGCTGCCGTCGAGCATGCCGTATTTCTGGAAGCTGAACGCGGCGAGCTTGACCTTGACCGGCTGCGCTTCGCGCACGAAGCCGATGTCCTCGTTCTTGACCCAGACCTCGGCGCGCAGGTTCTCGTCCCTCGGCACCAGGGTCATGAGGATGGTGCCGGGACTGGCGACGGTGCCGACGGTGTGGGTGGCGAGGTCCTTGACCAGGCCGTCCTGCGGCGCGCGCAGCTCGAGATAGCCGTGGCGGTGCTCCTGCTTGGCGAGGTCTTCGCCCGCGCGCTCGAACTGGTTGGCGACGTCGATGCGCTCGGTCTGCAGCTGGCGCCGGTAGTCGGCGCTGATCTGCGCGATCTTCCTCTCTTCCTGCGCGATGGTGGCCGCGGCCGAGACGATCACCGCCTCCTGCGCGCGCAGGTCCTGTTCTTTTTCGATCCGCTCGCGCTGCTTGTCGGTAAACATCAGCCGGCCGGCGAAGCCGCCTTTCTCGAGCCGCGCGTAGGCCGCCTCCTGCTCGCGGTAGTAGGGCAGCACCTGGGCGAGCTTCTTCTTGATCGCCTGGGCGGCGACGAGGTCGCTCTTCGCCTTGGCGAGCAGCGCGCTCTCCTGCGCCAGCGCGCTCTGGTAAGCCTGGCGGTTGGCGAGGTACTGCGCCTGCACCTGGGCGAACAGCTCGGGCGGATCGTTCGCGCGGCGCGTGAGCGGCGTGCCCGCGAGCTGCGCGTCGATGCGGCGCAGCGACAGGCGCTTGTTCTGGAAGTCGGTGGCGAGGATCTTCAGGTCCGCCTCCGACAGCGCCGCGTCCATGCGCATCAGGATCTGGCCCTCGCGCACCAGCTCCCCCTCCTTGACCAGGATCTCCTTCACCACCCCGGCGTCGGCCGGCTGCACGATCTTGACGTAGGTGTCGGGCACCAGGCGCCCCTCGGCCACCGCGACGATGTCGAGCCTGCCGAACACCGCCCAAGCGAGCAGGGCCGCGAGGAACGCGAGCAGCGCCCAAAGCATGCGCCGCCCGAGCGGGCTGGGCGGCAGCTCCTGCAGCCGCACCAGGCCGGGCTGGAACTCGCGCGGATCGACGTGCGCGTCGATCACGGCTTGTGCCGTCCCTCGTCGAGCCCGCGCAGACTCGTCACGCCGCTGCCGCCGAACTGGAGCACTTCGTCGACCTTGAGGCCGCGCGGCAGGTGGTGGGCGATGAAGAGCATGGTGACCTTGGCCCTCAACTGGTTCACGGTCTGGGCGAAGCTCTCGGCGGTGGGGGCGTCGAGGTTGCTGGTGGCTTCGTCGAAGATCAGCACGCGCGGGTTCTTGAGGATCGCGCGCGCGATGGCGATGCGCTGGCGCTGGCCGCCGGAGAGGCCGACGCCGTGCTCGCCGAGCGGGGTCTGGTAGCCCTGCGGCAGGGCTTCGATGAATTCGTGGATTTCGGCCATGCGGCAGGCCTCGGCGATCTGGGCGAAGCCGGCCTGCGGGTTGGCCATCTGCAGGTTGTCGTAGACGCTGCCGGAGAAGAGAGTGGTCTCCTGCGGCACGACGCCGAAGGCGGCGCGCAGCTCGTTCGCGCTCATGGTGCGGGTGTCCTGGCCTTGCATCAGGATGCGGCCGTCGGTGGGCGGGTAGAAGCCGAGCAGGAGCTTGGCGAGGGTGCTCTTGCCGCAGCCGCTGGGGCCGACCAGTACGGTGAGCTGGCCGGGCTTGATGACGAGGTTGAGGTTGCGCAGAAGCCAGGGGTACTTGTCGGAGTAGCGGAACGACACCGCCTGGAATTCGATCTGCCCGGCCCTGGCATCCGGCCCGCCCGCGCGCTGAGGGACGAGAGCGTGCGGCTCGGTGGGCATGTCCATGATGTCGCCCAGGCGGCGCAGCGCGATCTCGGCCTGCTGGAACTGCTGCCACAGGCCCACGAGGCGCAGCATCGGCTGCGACAGGCGGCTGGCGAACATCTGGAACGCGACCAGCATGCCGATGGTGAAAGTCGCGCCGCCCAGGGCGGCGAGCGCGGCGCTGTCCATCACCAGCAGCGCGCCGAACACCAGGATGCCGAGGGTCATGAGCTGCTCGAGCGCGTTGGCGGCGACGTTGTACGAGTTGGCGAGGCTGCGCGTCTGGAAACCGGCGGCGAGGTACTGCGCCAGCAGGCCGCCGTAGCGCTCCTCCAGCACCGGCTCCATCTGCAGCGACTTGACCGTGGCCATGCCCGAGACGTACTCGGTGACGAAGGCGGTGTTGCGCGCGCCGGTGAGGAACTGGTGGTTGAGGCGGGCGCGGAACAGCGGCGTGACCGCGACGCTCAGGACCACGATCGCGAGCAGCACCGCGAGCGCGACCAGGGTCAGCTTCCAGCTGTACCAGAACATCACCGCCAGGAACACGAACAGGAACGGGCAGTCGAGCAGCAGCGCCACCGCGGCGCCGGAGACGAACTCGCGGATCTGCTCGACCGCGTTCAGGCGCGCGACCAGCACCCCGGTCTGGCGGCTCTCGAAGTAGGGCAGCGGCAGGCGGAACAGGTGCCGGAACACCGAGTGCCCGAGCACCGCGTCGACGCGGTTGCCGGTGTGCAGCACCAGGTACTGGCGCATCCAGGTCATCACCGCGCCGAAGGCCATGAACATCGCCAGGCCCAGGCCCACCACCCACAGCGTGCTCTCGGTGTGGTGCACCACCACCTTGTCGATCACCACCTGCGTGAACACCGGCGTGGCGAGGCCCACCAGCTGGATCGCGAGCGAGGCGAGCAGCACCTCGCGCCAGATGCGCCGGTGGCGCAAGAGCTCGGGCACGAACCATCCGAAACCGAAGGCCCGCGGCCTGGCGCGCGCCTCGTCGGGATCGTTGGCCGGCGCCGCGTCGCGGCGCAGCAGCAGCAGCTCGGCCTCGAACGCGGCGCGGAACTCTTCCACGGTCAGGGTCTGCGGCTCGCGGCCGGAGCGCTGGAATCCCACCACCCGCGCGCCGTCGCTCGCGGCCAGGATGACCGGCACCAGCGTCTCGCCCTGCTGCCTGAACGCGATGCAGGGAAACGGCAGGGCCTTGAAGTCGAGCCGCGCGACGTTGCCGTGCCCGGCGCGAAAGCCGAGCGCGCCGAGCGCGGCGAACAGCTTCTCCCTCGAGTACGGCGGCGGGAACTGGCCGAGGAACAGCCCGGGGTCGAACGGAACGCTGTGCAGCGCGCAGAGCTGCCCCAGCGTCCAGACGAAATCTTCCCCGGACATGTGCCCCAGCACGGCGCCCCCCGCGCCACGCTGCGACATCATGCGACCCCCCTTACGCGGCGAGCATAGCCTGCGCCGCGCGCCGAGCAAAGCAATAGGACAGTCGGATAATAAATCGGGGTCAGAGTCGAAT
>JBAUTW010000255.1:0-5346 GCA_049582365.1 Burkholderiales bacterium
GCATGTCCAGAAATGCGAAGCGAGGGTCTGGCCCTCGCTTCTGATCGTTGCGCGTCCTGGCGCCGGGCTCAGTGCGCGAGGCTGGCTTTGACCTGATTCGCGATCTTCGCGAACGCCGGCTTATCGAGCACCGCCAGGTCGGCCAGCACCTTGCGATCGATCTCGATATTGGCGCGCTTCAGGCCCGCCATGAACGTGCTGTAGCTCAAGCCCAGCTCGCGCACCGCGGCGTTGATACGGGTGATCCACAATGAGCGGATCTCGCGCTTGCGCTGGCGGCGGTCGCGGTAGGCGTACTGCCCCGCCTTCATCACCGCCTGTTTGGCGACGCGGTATACGTTGCCGCGCCGGCCGCGGAATCCCTTCGACTGCTTGAGGACCTTCTTGTGGCGCGCGCGGGAGGTTACGCCTCGTTTGACTCGTGGCATGGCGCGCTCCTCAACCCGCGTACGGCAGCATCTCGCGCACCTGGCGCTTGTTGCTGGCGTGTACCGAGCCGGTGCCGCGCAGCTGGCGCTTACGCTTCTGCGACTTCTTGGTCAGGATGTGGCGCATGTAGGCATGCGAGCGCTTGATCGTGCCGCTCGAGCGCACCTTGAACCGCTTCGATGCGCTCTTCTTCGACTTCATCTTGGGCATTTCTGCTCCCATCTTTTAGCTTGACGCCGGGTGGCCCGCTGCGCGAGCGCTTGATACCCGGACATCACTTGTGCCGCACCGCGCTCGTCCTGCGCGACGCGAATTACTACGCTGCCTGCTTCGGCGCTCCCGAGGCGGCGGATTTCTTCGCCTTGGTCGGAATCACCTTCTTCTTGGGCCCCATCACCATCACCATCTGGCGGCCCTCCATCTTCGGAAACTGCTCTACCACGCCATGCGGTTCGAGGTCGGCCTTCACGCGCTCGAGAACCCGAAAGCCGAATTCCTGGTGCGCCATCTCTCGGCCCCGGAAGCGCAGGGTGACTTTGACCTTGTCGCCCTCCTCGAGGAACTGGACCAGCTTGTTGAGCTTGATCTTGTAGTCGCCCTCGTCGGTGCGCGGCCGGAACTTGATCTCCTTGACCTGGATCTGCTTCTGCTTGAGCTTGGCTTCGTGCGCCTTCTTCTGCTCGCGGTAGCGGAACTTGCCGTAGTCCATGAGCTTGCAGACCGGCGGCTTGGCGAGCGGCGCAATTTCGACCAGATCGACTTCCTGCTCCTCGGCCATCCGGATTGCGTCGACGATCGACACGATTCCAAGCTGATCGCCGTTGTCTGCCACCAGGCGCACCTCAGGTGCGGTGATCTCCCCGTTGAGACGTTGAGCTTTCTCGAGCGTGATGAGTGCTTCTCCTCTTCAAGCGGCTCATTGCGGTCGCCGCGCCGACCGTGCGAAACCCCGTTTCGCGAAAAATCAGGCCGTGCCCAGCGCTTCCGCCTCGCTTTCGAGGCGGGCGATGAAGGCATCGAGGCTCATGGCGCCGAGGTCCTCACCGCCGCGCGTGCGCACGGCCACATTTCGAGCCTGCTTTTCCTTGTCCCCTACCACCAGCTGATAGGGGAGCTTCTGCAAGCTATGTTCCCGAATTTTATAGGAAATTTTTTCGTTCCGCAAATCCGCCGCGGCGCGCCAGCCGGCCGCGCGCAAGCGCTGTGCCACGGCAGCGGCGTAGTCGGCCTGGTGCTCCGAAATACTCATCACCACGACCTGCTCGGGCGCCAGCCAGAGCGGAAACGCACCGGCATGGTGCTCGATCAAAATGCCGAGAAAGCGCTCCATCGAGCCGACGATCGCACGGTGCAGCATGACCGGGACGTGGCGCGCATTATCCTCGCCGACGTACTCGGCGCCCAGGCGCTCGGGCATGAAGAAGTCGACCTGAATCGTGCCGCACTGCCAAACGCGGCCGATCGCATCCTTGAGCGAATACTCGATCTTCGGTCCGTAGAAGGCGCCTTCCCCCGGCGAGACCTGGAAATCGATCCCGGCGCGCCGCAGAGACTCCATCAGCGCCGCTTCGGCCTTGTCCCACAGCTCGTCGGCGCCAATGCGCTTGTCCGGGCGCGTGGCCACCTTGTAGATGATGTCGGGAAAGCCGAAGTCGCGGTAGACCTTCTGCAATAGCGCGCTGAACGCCTCGCATTCGCCGAGGATCTGGCTTTCGGTGCAGAAGATGTGCCCATCGTCCTGCACGAAGCCGCGCGCCCGCATCAGCCCGTGCAGCGCGCCGGATGGCTCGTTGCGATGGCAGGTGCCAAACTCGCCCAGCCGGTAGGGCAGGTCCCGGTAGCTCTTGACGCCCTGGTTGAAGACCTGGATGTGGCCCGGGCAGTTCATCGGCTTCACCGCGTAATCCCGGTTTTCCGAGGCCGTGGTGAACATGTTCTCGCGGTAGTTCTCCCAGTGTCCGGTGCGCTCCCAGATGCTGCGATCGAGGATCATCGGGCAGCGTACTTCGAGATAGCCGTTGTCGCGGTAGACGCGGCGCATGTACTGCTCGACCTGCTGCCACAGCGTCCAGCCCTTGGCGTGCCAGAACACCAGGCCGGGCGCCTCGTCCTGCATATGGAACAGGTCCAGCTGCTTGCCGAGGCGCCGGTGGTCGCGCTTTTCCGCTTCCTCCAGCATCTTCAGGTAGGCGTCCTGGTCCTCCTTCTTCGCCCACGCAGTGCCGTAGATCCGCTGCAGCATCTCGTTGTGCGAGTCGCCGCGCCAGTACGCGCCCGCCAGCCGCATCAGCTTGAATACCTTGAGCTTGCCGGTCGAGGGCACGTGCGGCCCGCGGCACAGATCGGTGAATTCGCCCTGCTGGTAGAGCGAGATTGCTTCGCCCGAGGGAATCGAGGCGATGATCTCGGCCTTGTACAGCTCACCCTGGTCGCGGAAGAACTTTGCCGCGGCGTCGCGCGGCATCTCCTTGCGCGTTACCGGGAGGTCGCGCCTGGCGATTTCGGCCATGCGCTTCTCGATCAGCGCCAGATCATCGGGCGTGAACGGCCGCTTGTAGGAGAAGTCGTAATAGAAGCCGTTCTCGATCACCGGCCCGATCGTGACCTGCGCGTCGGGAAACAGCTCCTTGACCGCGTGCGCGAGCAGGTGCGCGGTCGAATGGCGCAGGATCTCGAGCCCTTCCGGATCGCGCTCGGTGATGATCGACAGCTCGGCGTCGCGATCGATCGAAGAGGAGATGTCGACCAGCTTGCCGTCGACCTTGCCCGCCAGCGCGGCGCGCGCCAGCCCGGCGCCGATCGAGCGTGCGACCTCGGCCACGGTGACCGGGCCGGGGAAGCTCTTGTGCGAGCCGTCGGGCAAGCGGATGTTCGGCATCTGTCGTGGCCCTTCGGGAGGCAAAAAAAAGTGCGGTCGCGCCGCACTTTCTTCGACACTCCTTCCGGGCGGAAGCTGGTAGGCGCGATTGGACTCGAACCAACGACCCCTACCATGTCAAGGTAGTGCTCTAACCAGCTGAGCTACGCGCCTGAAAGGTGGCGATTCTAGCGTATCCTGCCTGGTTCCCTCAATGGCGTAACGCTGGCGTCACGTTCCCCGAACAAGCTTTGCCAGGGCTTGTCCAACGTCAAGTGGAGAAATTCGCGTGGATCTGATCCTATGGCGCCATGCCGAGGCGGAAGAGGGAGGGCCCGATCTTGAGCGGCGCCTGACCGCCAGAGGCCAGAAGCACGCAGGCCGCGTGGCGGCTTGGCTGCTGCAGCGGCTGCCGTCGAAGTTCACCGTGATCGCAAGCCCGGCGCGGCGCACCCGCCAGACGGCGGAGACCCTCGGGGTCAAGTTCAAGACCTCGCCCAGGCTCGCGCCCGGCGCCTCGGCGGCCGACGTTCTGGCCGCCGCGGAGTGGCCCGAGCGCAAAGGCGCGGTCGTCGTGGTCGGTCACCAGCCGACGCTCGGCCTGGCGGCGGCGTTCCTGGTCTGCGGCAACAGGGATGAATGGACCATCAAGAAGGGCGGCCTGTGGTGGCTGACCAACCGCGTGCGCGATGACGAGTCGCAGGTGGTGGTGCGCGCGGTCGTCGCGCCGGACCTGCTCTGACTACGGTGCTCCGACTACGGACGGCTCAGCACCGCGATCTTCTTCTCGGACAGCCCGCTCACGCTCAGCCTCATGCCGACCGCCTTCCAGTAGTCGGCCTCCGACTCGAGCGCGGCCGCGGTCAGCGGGTTCTCGTCCAGCCAGACCTGCGGCAGCTCGAGGGAGAACCCGCCCGGGTCCGCGGCCACGCGCAGCAGCGGCAGCTTGAGATCGGCGCGCCGGCGCAGGATCAGCGAGGCGAGGCGCAGCGCGCACACCAGCGCCCAGTCGGCCGAATCGGGGCCTGCGTCCTCGACCTTCGCCAGCTTGCCGCGATGCGCCAGCACCACACGCGCTAGGCGCTGCTGCTCCATGCGCGAGAAGCCCGGCATGTCGGCGTTGGACAGCACGTAGGCCGAGTGCTTGTGGTACTGGGCGTGCGCGATCGAAAGGCCGATCTCGGCCAGGCGCGCCGCCCAGTCGAGCAGCATCCGGTCGGGGTCGTCCTCCTGGTCGCGCTCCGCGCCCGCCGTCAACGCATCGTAGATGCCCAGCGCGAGGTTGCGCACTCGCTCGGCCTGCGCCGCATCGACGTGGTAGCGGCGCATGAACTGCACGACGGTCGCCTCGCGCATGTCGCCGCGGTGCTGCACGCGGCCGAGCAGGTCGTACAGCACGCCGTGGCGCAGCGCGCCGTCGGACACGCGCATCGTCTCGATGTCGAGCTCTTCCAGCGCGGCGCCGAGGATCGCCACCCCGCCGGGAAGCACCGGAGCGCGGTTCGCGCGCAGACCCGCGATGCGCTCCGGGTCGGCACGCTCGTGCTTGATCAGCAGGCTGCGCAGCCGGTCGAGGCCGTCGCGCGTAATGCCGTCCTCGGAGAAGCCGTTCTCGCGCAGAATGCTTTCGATCGAGCGCGCGGTGCCGGAGGAACCCACCGCCTCGTCCCAGCCGTTGCTGCGGTAGGCGCGCACGATGCCGCCCAGCTCCTGGCGCGCGGCCAGCTCGGCGCGCTTCATGCGGCCTTTGTCGATCCGCCCCTCCGGAAAGTGCGTCAGGCTATAGCTCACGCAACCCATGTAGAGCGATTCGGTGAGCTGCGGCTCGTAGCCGGTGCCGATGATGAACTCGGTCGAGCCGCCGCCGACGTCGACCACCAGCCGCCGGTGCGCGGCCACCGGCAGCGCGTGCGCCACCCCGACGTAGATCAGGCGCGCTTCCTCGCGCCCCGCAATCACCTCGATCGGAAAGCCCAGCACCTGGCGCGCTTCGCGCAGGAACTGCGGCGCGTTCTTCGCCACCCGCAGGGTATTGGTGCCGACCGCGCGCACCGCCTGCC
>JBAUTW010000256.1:0-3890 GCA_049582365.1 Burkholderiales bacterium
AGACGAAGCCGGCGGGGAACTTGTCGCGCGTGCGCAGGCAGGCCGGGCAAAGGTGCTCGTAGAAGCCCGCAGGCGCTGGCTCCCAGGTCCAGCGTCCGCGATGGTAGGTGGCGCCGCAGTCCGGGCAGCGCGCCGGCTCGGGCAGCTTGCCTTTCGCCTTGTAGGTATCGTGCACCAGCTCGTCGCGCAGCTCGTTCCTGCGCAGCATGCGGAAACCGCCGTGTTCCTGTTTCATGACCGACCTCTAGGGGACCTTGTGTGATTTGACGTCGCCGCGCTTGACGCGCGCGTCTTCCTCCAGCTGCCGCGCCACGGACTCGAACGCATCGCGCAGCGCGACGAATACGTCCTCGTGATGGTCGCGGTTTGCGACGATTTCGCGCCCCGGCACGTGCGCGTCGATGCGCACCTGGAACTGCCGGCCCTGCTGCTGGTGGCGCGCAAGCTCCTCCACCGTGACCCGGCAGCTGACCAGGTGGGGATGAAATTCCTCGAGCTTGGCGGCCTGGTCGCGGATGCGCGCCTCGAGCGCGTCGGAGGTCGCCATGTGGCGCACGGTGATTTGGAGCGGGATTTGCATGATCGACGGCCTTTCCGAGTGCGGGATGCTGTAGCCACAATATCCGCGGCACCGGCGCCGGCATTGACCTTGATCAAACCGGCGTTCGCGCCGGTGGCGCGAAGATGTCGACTGGCGGGGAGCGACCGACGCCTACGCGAAAGGACAGGAAATCATGACCTACAAACGCATTCTGGTGCCGATAGACGGAAGCCTCGCTTCCAGTCGCGGCTTGCGCGAAGCAATCCGGATGGCCAAGGGGGAGACGGCGACCAGGCTGGAACTCGTGCACGTCGTAGACGAGCACACCGTGCTGGTGAGCGGCGCGGAGGTGGGGCCCTATATGGTGAACCTGATGCTCGAGTTGAGGAAACGCGGGAGCCAAGTGCTGCGCGATGCCGAAGCGCTCGTGCGAAGGAACGGCCTCAGGTGCACGGCCGTGCTGCTCGAGGCGCAGACCGGGCCTGCGGCGGACCTGATCGTCCGGCAGGCAAGAAAGTCCGGCGCCGACCTCATCGTCATCGGCACCCACGGCCGGCGCGGATTGAGGCGGCTGATCATGGGCAGCGATGCGGAGCAGATCGTGCGCACCGCCCCGGTGCCCGTCATGCTCGTGCGGGCGCCTGCCACGTAGGGTCTCTACCACACCTGCTGCGGTCCTTCCAGCAGCTCGCGCCACAGGGTCGTCAGACCGGCGAGCTCGCCGCGCACCACGTGTTCGACGCGCGGCCGCAGTGCGGCGAGGGCGGCGGGATCTTCGAGGCGCAGCTTCAGGTCGATCAGCTGCGGCTCGGTGACCGGGTGGCCGATCCGGCTCACCAGGTAGCAATAGGCTTCGCGCACGCCTGCGACCTCGGCCACCAGCACGCGCGCGATGCGGTTGGCGAGCAGGTTGTAGAGCTTGCCGACGTGGGTGACCGGGTTCTTGCCCGCAGCCGCTTCGAGACTCATCGGGCGGTAGGGCGTGATCAGGCCGTTGACCCGGTTGCCGCGGCCGACTTGGCCGTCGTCGCCCGCTTCGGCCGACAGGCCGGTCACCGTGAGGTAGACGCTGTCCGCCGTGTCGCCGTCCGCGCTGTTGACCGCGACCTCGGCAGCGGCGCCCGCCGCTGCGGCCGCGAGCTCGCGGATGCGCGACTTCTTGCGCCGGTAGTCGTCGAGGTCCGACACGTGCCGGCCGACCAGGGCGCAGGCGACGGTGAGGGCGAGGTCGCGCCCACTGCGCACGCCCATGACCTTGATGTCCTCGCCGATCTCGGGCCGCGCCGCCTTGACCTCGGGCGAGTTGAGCTTGCGCTCGACGGCAAGAACGGCGCTTTCCAGCTCGTCGAGCGGCGCGAATCCGACTCCGAGCGAGGTGTCATTGGCCAGCGGCACGCCGGTTTCGCGCTGGCGCAGGAAAAGCGCGGCGAGATCGGGCGAGGTCGGACGGACGCGCGGATGGATGCGCACGTGGCGCTCGGGGTCGAGGTGGCGCAGGTTCTCGCGCAGCCAGCGGCGGCTTTCCTCCACCGCGATCTCGTCGACCGGTATCGTCACGCCCTGGAACGCGGCGGTCGCGCGCCCGGCAAGGTAGATGTCGATCGGCTCGGTCACCTCGCCGCCGCCGAACGCCGGCCGCGCCGCGCCGCCGCACAGCAGCGCCTTGTCGACGTTGTGGTGCAGGATCGCGCCGAAGCGCTCGAGATAGAAGCGCGACAGCGCGCGGCTCAGGTTCTCCGCCAGCGCGTCGCAGATCGTGTCGGGATGCCCGAGGCCTTTGCGCTCGACGATCTCGAACGGCAGCGAGGCGGCCGAGGCGGCCTCAAGCGGGCCGATTTCCAGTTTCATGTGGTCGACCGCGCGCGGCGGCCCGGTGCGGCTCGAGGCGGACCTGCGGCGCCCGGTTGACGCAGGTCAGCAGCGTCGCGTAGCCGAACAGGTTGGTGCGCCGCGTCTCGACCACGTCGAGCTTTGCGGCGGCGAGGAAACGCTCGAGATTCATGTCGGCGCGGTAGCGCATTACCCGGTAGGTGGGCTGCAGCAGCACCTCGCATGCGCGCATGAGCGCGCTGCCGGTGCGGAAGTGCTGCACGATCACGATCGTCCCGCCCGGACGGCAGACGCGCTGCATCTCGCTCACCGCGCGCAGCGGATCGGGCAGACCGGAAAGCGCGAACATCAGCGCCACCTTGTCGAAGCTGGCGTCGGCGAACGCGAGGCGCCCGGCGTCCATCCGTACCAGCCCTTCGACCTGCGACAGGCGCCGCGCGGCGACGCGTGCCGCGGCGCGCGCGAGCATTTCGCGCGAGGCGTCGATCCCGGTGACTCGCACCTGCGGCGGGTAGAGCGGCAGCGACATTCCGGTGCCGACGCAGACTTCGAGCACGCGATCGCCGGGACGGCAGGCGAGCGCCGACAGCGCGGCGCGGCGTCCCGGTGCCAGGCTCGCACCGAAGATGAGGTCGTACAGCGGCGCGAGGCGGCGGTATCCTTGCTGGCTGAGGGCGAGGTCGGTTTTCACTGGGACGGAGTCCATGCGGTCGAGCAAGTCCGCGTATTCTGCCGCAGGACTGTGGTGCCAGTGCGGCTGAATCTCGCCCTTGCGCAACCAAACGTCGCGCTCTAAGTTTGACCTTGATCAAGGGCCGCGGCCGGGCCGCCGCGCCTAATCGGGATGAACGCGAGTATCGGAGAACGCAAATGGCCCTGACGCGCAAACAGATCGAAGAATTCGAAGGCCTGCTGAAGCAGCGCCGGCAAGACCTGGTCGCCGAGCTGCTGGAGGATGTGGCGCGCACGCGCGACGAGAGCTACGCCGACGTGGCGGGCGACGTGACCGACCTGGGCGACGAGGCGCTCGCCGACCTGCTGTCCGATCTGGACAACGCGGAAGTGGCGCGCGACATGCGCACCGTGCGCGAGCTCGACGCCGCGCTCGCGCGCATCGCCGGCGGCAGCTACGGCACCTGCGCCGACTGCGAAGGCGAGATCGGCCTGGAGCGGCTGCGCGCCTACCCGACGGCGGTGCGCTGCCTCAAGTGCCAGGAGGTATACGAGAAGACCCACGCCCATCCGGGGGAGCCGCGGTTGTAGCTTGCGCCGGCGGCCCCGTGCCGCGATCCGGTGCATCGGCGCCAGGGTCTGGGCTATGCTTGCGGCGCAGCCGGGGGGACGGGCGATGAGCAAGATCCTCGACAATCTCAAGCAGGCGGAGCTCGACCGTAACGCGCTCGCCGAAGCCGAGTCGCGCCTGGCGTCGGACCGCCTCGGCAAGGCTCTGGCGGAAGAGCAGCGCTTGCTGGAGCAGGAGGCCGAGCGCAAGGCGCGCGAACGCGCCGCAGCCGAAGCG
>JBAUTW010000257.1:0-4427 GCA_049582365.1 Burkholderiales bacterium
CACCCCGGGCGTGCCGGTGAGGCGCGCGATCGCGTCGGCGGCGAACACCGCGCTCGCCTCGTCGCGCACGTCGAGCACGCGAATGCCGCGCGCCTTGGCCGCCACCAGCAGCGGCGAGATGTGCCCGCCGCAAAGCGTAAACAGCGCCGGCACGCCGTGCGCCACCATGACCGCGGCGAGCCGCTCGCCGCCGTTCATGCCCGCTGCCGCCCGGTCAGGGCGCGGTAATCGATCTTGCCGACGCGCGTCCTGGGCAGCTCGCGCCGGAACTCGATCTCGCGCGGGCACGACCACTTGATCAGCCGCTCGCGGCAGTGCGCGATGAGTGTCGCCTTCATCTGTTCAGTCTCTTCTTTTTCATCTTTGAGAACAACGTAGGCCTTTACCTTCTCCACCTGCGCCGGGTCCGGAACGCCGACCACGCAGGCCTCGGCCACCGCCGGGTGGGCGTGCAGCGCGGCCTCCACCTGCGTCGGGTAGACATTGAAGCCCGAGGACTTGATCATGCGCTTGAGCCGCAGCACGAAATAGAAGAAACCGTCCGCGTCGCGCCGCGCCAGGTCGCCGGTGTGCAGCCAGGTGCGGCCGTCGGCGTGCACGCGCAGCGCCTGCGCCGTGGCCTCCGGATCGTCCAGGTAGCCCAGCATCACCGCCGGACCGGACACGCACAGCTCGCCCTCCTCGCCCGCCGGCGCCTCGCGCTCGCTGCCGGGCTCGCACAGCTTGGCCGCCATGTCCGGGAACGGGACGCCCATCGAGCCCTCGCGGTACTCGTCCATCGGCATCGCCATGATCGCGGTCACCGCCTCGGTCAGGCCGTAGCCTTCGAGCAGCCGCACTCGCCCGCCGCGCGCGGCGACCAGCCGCTCGAAGCGCTCCTTGACCGGCCGCGGCAGGGTGTCGGCGCCGCAGAAGCAGGCCTTGAGGCAGGAGAGGTCCGCGCGCGCGAGCGACGGGTCGGCGGCGAGCGCGTGGAAAAGCGTCGGCACGCCGACCAGCACGCTCGGGCGCTTCGTGCGCAGCAGCGCGGCGGTGGTCGCCGGGTCGAACAGCGGCACCAGGATCGACTTGCCGCCCGCCATCAGCGCCGCGTTGACGCACACCCCGAGGCCGAAGCCGTGGAACAGCGGCAGGATGGCGAGGATCGAGTCGCCCTCGTCGAGCCCGCCCCAGGCGGCGGCCTGCATCCCTTCGGCGATGAAGTTGCGGTTCGACAGCACGATGCCCTTGGGCGAGCCGGTCGTGCCGCCGGAGAAGAGGATCGCGGCGGGATCATCCGGAGAACCCGTTGGTGCTGTTGCAGACAAACGTTTCTTTTTCATTTCTTCCGACCACCAGTGCACGCGCGGATCGGGCGGCACGCGCGGGATCCTGCGGCCCTTGGTGAGGCGGAAGCCGAGCGCCTTCAACCACGGCAGAGTGTCCGGGATGCGCGCGAGCAGGATCTTCTCCAGCGGGCGCTTCGGCTGCGCCGCGGCGAGGGTGCCGTAAAACGCGTCCAGCGCGAGCGCGATGCGCGCGCCGCTCGCGTCGAGGTAGTGCGCGATCTCGGGCGCCGCCGACAGGGGATGGATCAACGCCGGCACCGCGCCGAGCCGGTTGGCGGCGTAGAACGCGATCACGCCCTGGGGCGAGGTCGGCATCGAAATCAGCAGGCGCTCTCCCCGCCGCAGGCCGAGCGCGGCCAGCAGCGCGGCGCAGCGGTCGATGTCCTCGACCAGGCGCCGGTAGCTCGAGGTCGCGCCGAAGAAGTCCCAGGCGACCGCCTCGGGAAGGCGGCGCGCGGTGGCGGCTACCGCCTCGTAGAGCGTGCACTCCGGGTAGTCGAGCGTGGCCGGAACGCGGCCGTAGAAGCGCAGCCACGGATACAGGGCTTCAGTCACGCTGCGCTCGAAATTCTCTCCATGTCTTATCATATCCGCCGTTTTGCCGAAGCGCTGCGCGGACCGAGCCGATCGTGACACACAAGGTATTCTGGGACGACCCCTACCTGAGCGCACTCGACACGACCGTGGACTCGGTCGTGGACGCGGACGTCGCGCTGCGCGCGACCGTGTTCTACGCGCTGAGCGGCGGGCAGGAAAGCGATGCCGGGACGATCGCGGGAATACCGGTGCTCGAGGCGCGCAACGTAGGCCGCGCGATCGTCTACCGGCTTCCCGCCGGCCACGGCCTGCGTCCGGGCGACCCGGTGCGGGTGGAAATCGACTGGCAGCGGCGCTACCGCCTGATGCGGCTGCATTTCGCGGCCGAGCTGGTGCTCGAGCTGGCCTGCCGCGAGCTGCGCACCGCCGAAAAGATCGGCGCCCACATCGCGCCCGACAAGGCGCGCATCGACTTCGCCTGGCCGGAGAATCTCGCGCCGCGGCTGCCGCGGCTGGCCGCCGCGGCGCAGGCGATCGTCGACGCCGATCTTCCGATCGTGAGCGCTTTCTCCGACCGCGCCGGCGAACGCCGCTACTGGGAACTCGCCGGCTTCGCGCGCGTTCCATGCGGCGGGACGCACCTGCGGCGCACCGGCGAGGTCGGCCGCGTCTCGCTCAAGCGCCGCAACATCGGCAAGGCGAAGGAGCGCGTCGAGGTTTACGCAGCAGCGCGCTGATGCCGGGCCGGACCGGGCTATCATATCCAACTTGAGCGGATCACGCGTCAGCGAGGGAAGACGATGTCGCAAGGGTTCCAGCTGAAGAAGGTCACGCCGCACTGCGGCGCCGAGGTGGTCGGCATCGACTTGTCGCGGCCGCTCGACGCGGGCGCCGCGGCGACGCTGCAGCGCGCGCTGGCGGAAAACTGCGTGCTGTTCTTCCGCGACCAGAAGATGACTCCCGAACAGCACAAGGCGCTCGGGCGGCAATTCGGCGAGCTGCACCTGCACCCGGCCTGGCCGCGCCTGGTCGAGGGCCACCCGGAGATCATGGAGATCTACGCCGACGGCAAATCCAAGCGCGTCGCGGGCGAAGACTGGCACTCGGACGTGTCCTGCGACCCCGAGCCGCCGCTGGGCACCATCCTGCACATGCACGAGGTGCCGCCGGTGGGCGGCGACACCCTGTTCGCCAGCATGTACGCCGCCTGGGACGCGCTCTCGGCGCCGATGCAGCGCTTCCTCGAAGGCATGAGCGCGATCCACGACGGCGAATACGTCTACCGCGGGCGCTACGAGGGCGCCATCGAGGAAGGCAAGGTCTACCCGAAATCCGAGCACCCGGTGGTGCGCACCCATCCGGTGAGCGGGCGCAAGGCGCTGTTCGTCAACCGCACCTTCACCACCCGCATCGTGCAGCTCGCCAGGCACGAAAGCGACGCGCTGCTCGGCATGCTGCTCGAGCATCTCGAGCGGCCCGAGTTCCAGTGCCGCTTCCAGTGGCAGCCCGGCTCGGTCGCGTTCTGGGACAACCGCTGCGCCCAGCACCACGCGATGTGGGACTACTACCCCAACCGCCGGCGCGGGCTGCGCGTCACGATCAAGGGCGACCGGCCCTACTATCGGCCTTGACGCGGTCGGATGGGGGTAGCATGCCCCTTTGCCCGAGGGAGTGCCAAGCCCGTGAGCTCCAATGAGCAGCCCGTCGACCCGGTACGCGATCTGGCCGAGAAAATTTACGTCGAGCTCGTCGGGCGCGCGTTCCGCGGCGCCGACGACACCGAACAGTTCAAGCCGGACCCCAAAGCGATGACGATCCTGTGCTTCAAGCTGGCCGACGCCTTCGTCGCGGGCGCCGAAGCGATCAAGAAGGCGGGGCCGGAAAAGTTCGAGAATTACCAGGCCCAGGACTCGGACGTCCTGCGCTGGCTCAAGTAGGCCGCGCGCATCAGCGCGCGTTGAGCGTCCAGTCGAACGCGGCGTAGCGCAGCTTCACCCTTCCCTGCCGGCGGTCGATCAGCTCGATCGCCGCGTCGTCCTCGAGCCGCGCCAGCACGAACTCGAGCGCGCCGGACTCGCCGCCGAAGTCGCGCGCGTACCAGCGCAGCTGCGGCGGCGCCACCACCACCGCGCCCTCGTGCTCGACCCGCACGCCGCGGCGCAGATAGTCGCGGCTGGCCTGCTCCAGCTCCGCTTCGAGCTGCCCCGCGTGATAGACCCGCAGCGCCGGCGTCGAGCGGCAGGCCGAATAGAGCGCGAAGTGGATCCGCTCGTCGAAAATCAGCGGCGTGAAGGCGAGCCGCGGATCGTCCTTCGCCAGCGGCCCGAACAGCCGGCCGTGCTTGTGGGCGTTGCCGCGCAGCAACCCGTGCTCGATGTCGTCCAGGCTGTAGCCCAGCCCGGCCACGCGCACCCGCGCGAGCTCGAAGAAGCCCTCGACCCGGTGCATTTCACATCCCGGCGCCGCCTCCAGCGCGCCGAGCAGCGCGCAGGCGTTGTAGGCGTTGAGCCAGAACCCGATCGGGCCCGGGATCGGCGCGCGGCGGGGATCGAAGCGCTCCAG
>JBAUTW010000258.1:0-2804 GCA_049582365.1 Burkholderiales bacterium
GCCCGAGGTCATGCGGCGCGAGCACCCGGACATGCTCAAGCACCAGCGGACCGTCACGGTGCACGAGGGCGTGCGCAACGCCAAAGTCGATCTCGAGAAGTGCGTCGCCTGCCACGCGAGCAGGCAAACCGGCAGCGTCGCCGCGAGCAAGCAGGATTTCTGCGAGAGCTGCCACGCCTACGCCGGGGTCAAGCTCGATTGCTTCGAATGCCACGCCTCGAGGCCGGACCGGAAATGACCAGCCGGCGCGCTTTCCTCGGCAAGGCTGCGGCGCTGGGCGGCATCGCGGTCGCGCCGGGACTGTTCCTGTTCGAAGCTGCAAGAGCGAAGGGCGTCACGTCCAAGGTGCGCTGGGGCATGCTGGTCGACACGACGCGCTGCGCCGAGGGCTGCAACGCCTGCGTCAGCGCCTGCAACAAGGAGAACGGCCTCTCGGGCGGCACCGGGCCGGACGACGCGCAGTGGATCCGCAAGGTCGAGCTGAAGGAGAAGTCGACCGGCCGCACGCTGTCGCTGCCGGTGATGTGCCAGCACTGCGCCGAGCCGCCCTGCGTCGACGTCTGCCCGACCGGCGCCTCGTTCAAGCGCGCCGACGGCATCGTGCTGGTCGATCGTCATATATGCATCGGCTGCCGCTACTGCATGATGGCCTGTCCCTACAAGGCGCGCTCGTTCGTTCACCGGCCGCTGCACGACCAGAAGCCCGACGTGCCGCGCGGCCAGGGCTGCGTCGAATCGTGCACGCTGTGCGTGCAGCGCGTCGACCGCGGCGGCGAGCCGGCCTGCGTCGAGGCCTGCCGGGCCGAGGGACGCAATGCGCTCCTGTTCGGCGACCTGAATGACCCGGGCAGCGCCATCTTGCGCCGCATGCGCGAGGCGGGCGCGCAGCAGATCCGCGCCGACCTGCAGCTCGACACCGGCGTGCGCTACCAGGGAATCTGACGTGGCCGCCATCGCCATGCGCGAAATCGAGGGCCGCAGCCGCGGCTGGTGGGCGCTGTTCGCGCTCGGTGCGGCGCTGCTCGGCGCGATGCTCTTCGCCTGGCACGCGATGGAGTCCCGCGGCCACGTCATCACCGGCATGACCAACCAGGTCGTCTGGGGCCTGCCGCACGTGTTCGCGGTGTTTCTGATCCTGGCCGCCTCAGGGGTGCTGAACGTCGCCTCGGTCGCCTCCGCCTTCGGCAAGGGCTTCTACAAGCCGCTCGCGCCGCTCTCGGGCTGGCTGGCGATCGTGCTGCTCGCTGGCGGCCTCGCGGTGCTCGGGCTCGACCTGGGGCGCTCGGACCGCCTCGTCGTGGCGCTGACGCACTTCAACTTCAAGTCGATCTTCGCCTGGAACATGTTCCTCTACAGCGGCTTCTTCGCCATCGTCGGCGTCTACCTGTGGACCATGCTGGACCGCACGGCGGGCGGCTACTCGAGCGCCGCGGGGCGCCTCGCGTTTGTCTGGCGCCTGGTGCTCACCACCGGTACCGGCTCGATCTTCGGCTTCCTGATCGCGCGCGAGGCCTACGCCTCGGCGCTGCTCGCGCCGACCTTCATCGTGCTGTCGATCGTCTACGGCATGGCGATCTACCTGCTGGCGCTGATCGCGGTCTGCGCGGGTACGGGGCGGCCGCTCGGGCGCGGCGTGATCGAGCGCATCGGCCGGCTGCTGGGCTGGTTCGTGCTCGCCGGGCTGTACTTCGTCGCGGTGTTCCACCTCACCAACCTGTATCTCGCCAGGCAGATCGGCGTCGAGCGCTTCCTGCTCGTCGACGGTGGCATCTATACGTGGCTGTTCTGGGCCGGCCAGGTGCTCGCCGGCAGCGTCCTGCCCCTGATCCTGCTCTGGTCCCCGGCGACGCGCGGCAGGCGCGGCGCGACCGTGCTCGCTGCGGTGCTGATCGTGCTCGGGGGCCTGGCGCAGATGTACGTCACCGTCATCGGCGCGCAGGCCTGGCCGCTGGATCTCTTTCCCGGCTACGAGATGCGCTCGTCTTTCTTCGACGGCGTGATCCATCCCTACGCCCCGAGTCTGCCCGAGACGGCGCTTGCATTCGGAGGCTTCGCGATCGCTTTGCTCGGCGCGCTGCTCGGGGTGAAGTTCCTGCGCCTGCTGCCGGAGAGCCTCGCCGACGAGGCGCTCGACCCCGGAGCCGGCGCGTACTGAGCGCCTTCGCGCCCCATGGCGCACGTCTTCATCTCCGCGGCGCACAAGTCATCCGGCAAGACCACGCTCACGCTGGGCCTGGCGGCGGCGCTCGCGCGGCGCGGCCTCGCGGTGCAGCCGTTCAAGAAGGGACCGGACTACATCGACCCGATGTGGCTCTCGCTCGCGGCGGGGCGGCCGTGCCGCAACCTGGACTTTCACCTCATGACCCGCGACGAGATCCGCGCCAGCTTCGCGCGCCACGCGCGCGCGGCGGACGTGTCGCTGATCGAAGGCAACAAGGGGCTGTACGACGGCCTCGACCTGCACGGCTCGAACTCGAACGCCGCGCTCGCGGCGCTGCTCGGCTCGCCGGTAGTACTGGTGATCGACGCGCGCGGCATGACGCGCGGCATCGCGCCGCTGATCCTCGGCTACCAGGCCTTCGACCCCTCGGTGCGCATCGCGGGCGTGATCCTCAACAACCTGGGCGGCGCGCGCCACGAGCAGAAGCTGCGCGCCGTGATCGCGCACTACACCGGCGTCGAGGTGATCGGCGCCGTGCCGCACGACGAGCGCATCGCGATCGTCGAGCGCCACCTCGGCCTCGTGCCGAGCAACGAGACGGCCGCCGCGGCAGGCATCGTCGACGCGGTGCGCCAACGCATCG
>JBAUTW010000259.1:0-3992 GCA_049582365.1 Burkholderiales bacterium
GGGCAGCCTCGCGCTGCAAGGGGGCGCGGCGTGAAGTTCGAGCGCGAGACGCGCGCCGGGGTGAACATGGTCACCGGCTACGGCGCGGGCTACGTGCTGATCAACGGCGAGCGCCACAGCAGCAGCCTGATCGTCGCCCCGGACCGGGTCGTCGCGTGGGAGGCGGGCAGCTTCGCCGCGCTGCGCGAGGAGCACTTCGCGGGACTGGCGGCGCTCGGGCCGGAAATCGTGCTGCTCGGCACCGGGCCGCGGCTGCGCTTTCCGCACCCGCGCCTGACCTCGCCCCTGTCGGCCGCGCGCATCGGCCTCGAGGTCATGGACCTGAACGCGGCCTGCCGCACCTACAATATCCTGGTGTCCGAGGACCGCCGCGTCGCCGCGGCGCTGCTGTTCGAATGAGGGGAACGCGATGAACGCGGTGAGCTTCGGCCTGATCGCAGCCGGCGTGCTGCTCAACACCTTCGCCCAGCTGCTGCTCAAGGCGGGCACCAACTCGATCGGGCACTTCGAGTTCGCGCTCGGGCGCGCGCTCGAGATCGGCCTCAGGTTCGCCGCCAACCCGTACATCCTGGGCGGCATGGCCTGCTACGCGGTGAGCCTGGTGGTGTGGCTGATGGCGCTGTCGCGCGTGGAGGTGAGCGTGGCCTACCCCATGCTGTCGGTCGGCTTCGCCATCAACGCGGTGCTCGCCTGGTGGCTGCTCGGCGAGCCGGTCACGCTGCAGCGCATCGCCGGCATCGCCGTCATCATCATCGGGGTCACCATCGTCGCGAGGTCGTAGATGTCGCTGTTCCCGGGTTTCAAAACGAAGCAGATTCGCACCAGCGGCGCCACGATCAACCTCGTGACGGCGGGCGAAGGACCTGCGCTGCTGCTGCTGCACGGCTACCCCGAGACCCACGCCATGTGGCACAAGGTCGCGCCGGCGCTCGCGCGCCGCCACGCGGTGGTCTGCCCCGACCTGCGCGGCTACGGCGACTCGTCCAAGCCCAAGGGCCTCGCCGACCACTCGAACTATTCCAAGCGCGCCATGGCGCAGGACATGATCGAGGTGATGGCGAAGCTCGGCCACCCGAGCTTCCACCTGGTCGGGCACGACCGCGGCGCGCGCGTCGCGCACCGCCTCGCGCGCGACCACGGCAGGCGCGTGCGCACGCTCACCGTGATGGACATCTCGCCCACGCTCAGGATGTACCAGAAGACCGACATGGCCTTCGCGCGCGCCTACTACCACTGGTTCTTCCTGATCCAGCCGGCGCCGCTGCCGGAGAGGATGCTGCGCGCGGTCGGGCCGGACTACGTGCTCGGGCGCATCGGGCGCGGGCTGTCCGGCCTGAAGCCGTTCTCGAAGGCGGCGCTACGCGAGTACGCGCGCTGCTTTCGCGACCCGCGCACCATCCACGCCACCTGCGAGGACTACCGCGCCGCGGCCGGCATCGACCTGGTGCACGACCGCAAGGACCTGAAGAAAAAGCTTTCCATGCCGGTGCTCGCGCTGTGGGGCAAGCAGGGCGTGGTCGAGGCCCAGTTCGACTGCCTGGCCGATTGGCGCGCGGTGGCGAAGAACGTCACCGGGCGCGCGCTCGACTGCGGCCATTTTCTGCCCGAGGAGCGCCCGGCCGAGGTGCTGCGCGAGCTCGAGCGCTTCATCGCGCGCCACGACGGGACAGGGAGCTAATTCCGGGAAAGTTTTCTCTCTCCCGCATTGTTAAAATATTGTGCGGAACCGGGAGCGCTCGCTGGCCGGGGGTACCATTTTCCTGCCATGGACGTGCTCCTGGTCGACGACCATCCATTGATCCACGAGACGCTGCGCACGATCGTGCACAGCGTGCGGCCCGGCACCGACTTCCACAGCCAGTTCGACCTCGAGGGCGCTCTGGTCGAGGCGCGCCATCTGGAGGACCTGGGGCTGGTGCTGCTCGATCTGGGTCTGCCGGGCTGCTCGGGCATAGAGGCGCTGATCCGATTCCGCGCGGATTTTCCGCGTGCGCGCGTGGCGGTGATCTCCGCCGACGACGACCACGATCAGGTGCGCGCGGCGTTCAAGGCCGGCGCGGTCGGCTACCTGCCCAAGACCTTGTTGCCGATGGCGATGGCCGAGGCCGTTCGCACCATCCTCGACGGCGGCACGTATCGTCCGAGCGGCTGAAAGATCCTTCGAATCAGGCGCCTGCATACACGATGCGGCTATTCGGTTGCCGGCACGCTTGCGACCGGCGCCGAAAACGTGTTCAATGAAGGTGTTGCATCGCATTGCTGAAAAGGTTTTGAACAAACCAGGCATGCCCGGCAAGGCCGTCAAGGATTTCACCCTGCCCTCGACCGGCGGCAAGACGTTCAGGCTCTCGAGCACCCTCGGCAAGATCGTGGTGCTCTACTTCTACCCCAAGGACAACACCCCCGGCTGCACCACGGAAGGCGCCGACTTCCGCGACCGCCAGCGCGAGTTCGCCCGCGCCGGGTGCGAGGTCTACGGCGTCTCGCGCGATTCGCTGAAATCGCACGAGGCGTTCAAGGCCAAGATGAAGTTCCCCTTCGATCTCCTGTCCGACGCCGAGGAGACCGTGTGCGCGCAGTTCGGCGTCATCAAGCTGAAGAACATGTACGGCAGGCAGGTGCGCGGCATCGAGCGCAGCACCTTCGTTCTCGACCGGAACGGGGTGATTGCGCGCGAATGGCGCGGAGTCAAGGTCCCAGGCCACGCAGAGGAGGTATTGAACTTTGTTAAAGACCTATGATGTCGAACCGGCCGACGCGGCCGAATCCTCCGTTACCGAAGCAATGCCGAAGCGCTCCCGCAATTCCCGCAAACCCGAGACCAAGAAGCTGTTCGTGCTGGACACCAACGTCCTGATGCACGACCCGGCCAGCCTGTTCCGCTTCGAGGAGCACGACATTTACCTGCCGATGGGCACGCTCGAGGAGCTCGACAGCCACAAGAAGGGGCTGTCGGACGTGGCGCGCAACGCGCGCCAGGCAAGCCGCTTCCTCGACGACGTGGTCTCGCACGCCAAGGGCGACATCAAGGCCGGGCTGCCGATCCGCACGCCCGAGGGCGCGCCGACCGGCGGGCGCCTGTTCCTGCAGACCGAGGCGATCAGCGCCGAGCTGCCGGCGACGCTGCCGATCGGCAAGACCGACAACCAGATCCTGTCGGTGGTGCGCCACCTGCACGCACGCGAGCCGCAGCGCGAGGTGGTGCTGGTGTCGAAAGACATCAACATGCGCATCAAGGCGCGCGCGCTCGGCCTCGCCGCGGAGGATTACTTCAACGACAAGGTGCTGGAGGACACCGACCTCCTCTACACCGGGGTGCGCAAGCTGCCGGGCAATTTCTGGGACAACCACGGCCGCGACATGGAGTCGTGGAAGAAGGAAGGCCACACCTACTACCGCATCCGCGGCCCGCTGGTGCCGCAGCTCGAGCTGAACGAGTTCGTCTACGACGAAGCGGGCGAGCGGCCGCTGTACGCGCTGGTGAAGGAGAAGTCGGGCCGCAGCGCGGTGCTCGAGACGCTGCGCGACTACACCCACGCCAAGAATTCGGTGTGGGGCATCACCGCGCGCAACCGGGAGCAGAACTTCGCCCTCAACCTGCTGATGAACCCGACGATCGACTTCGTCTCGCTGCTCGGCCAGGCCGGCACCGGCAAGACGCTGCTCGCGCTCGCGGCGGGCCTGACGCAGGTGCTGGACGACAAGCGCTATTCGGAGATCATCATGACCCGGGTCACCGTTCCTCTGGGCGAGGACATCGGCTTCCTGCCGGGCACGGAGGAGGAAAAGATGCAGCCGTGGATGGGCGCGCTCGAGGATAATCTCGACGTCCTCAACAAAACCGACGATGAAGCCGGCGAATGGGGGCGCGCCGCCACCCGCGATCTCATCCGCTCGCGCATCAAGGTGAAATCGCTCAATTTCATGCGCGGCCGCACCTTCCTCAACAAGTTCCTGATCATCGACGAGGCGCAGAACCTCACGCCGAAGCA
>JBAUTW010000260.1:0-2398 GCA_049582365.1 Burkholderiales bacterium
AGGCGCGCCGGCGTCGGCGGGTAGGTGAAGTCCGGCTCGTCGTCACCGCCGGCGGGGGCCGATCCGACCAGGCCGAGCTCCTGCAGCTCGGCGAGCCAGTCGCCCAGCAGGTGATCCGGGATGTGCCGCAGGAACCCGCGGATCACGTCCGGGTGAGCGCCCATGCCGACGATCTGAAGAATGCGGCGATAGTCGGACGGCAGCGTCCGATCGGCCGAACGCAACGCCCTGTCTCCGGCGGCGGTGCGGCAATAGATGCGATTTTGCGACCACGAACCCATAACGGCCTTCCGGCGAATCCGCCGCCCCTGTGCGGCGTGCTCCATACCTAACCCGAGCGACGGGAGGACGCGAAGGGCATTTTTCCTCTGCGCGCGCGAGGCGCGCATGCGCCCGCAGCGTATGGACAGCGCAAGCCGCGCAGCGTCGCCGTCAGCGCGGCTCCCGGCGCGTCGACACCGGGCCGGCGAAATCCTCGCGCGCCTTGCGCCGCGGCGCATAGGACGGCTGGTCGGAGTCCGCCATGCGCCGCAGGCTGTCGCGCATGTCGTAAAGCGTCGCCAGCGGCCCGAACACCACGCCCGCGGAAACGACCCCGAGCACGAGCCCCAGCAGCGCTCCCAGCCAGCGCCCGTAACTGGTGAAGAAGAGGTCCGGGCGCGCTTCGGAACCGACGTAGCCGCCGATCGCCCCGCCCACGATAATCACCGCCGCCGCGATGACGATCGTCGCGCGACCCACCGCCGAAAGCAGTCTGATCATGGCATTCACCTCCCGGCACATGCGATGCCGCTCAGTCTAGCGCCTGGACGGAAACGGCGCCGCGATACAATCCCCGCCGCGATGCGAACTGGCGCTACCACGGCTGCGGGCGACCCGGTCCCCTCCACGGTGCTGGCGGTCGCGCAGTTGCGCAAGACCTATGGCGCCACCGTGGCGGTGGACGGCGTGACCTTGAGCGTCGGCCACAACGAGATCGTCGGCCTGGTGGGCCCCAACGGCGCGGGCAAGACCACCATCATCAACATGATCCTCGGCGTGCTGGCGCCGAGCGCGGGGACGATCCGGGTCGGCGGCGTGGACATCGCCGCGAACCGCTCCCGGGCGCTGCAATACACCAATTTCGCCGCGGTCTACGCGCCGCTGCCGGGCAACCTGACCGTGGTCCAGAACCTGCGCGTGTTCGGCCTCATCTACGAAGTCGCCGGCCTGCGCGCGCGCATCGAGGACTTGCTGGCGCAATTCGAGCTCGAGCGTTTCCGCAACGTGAAGTGCGGCGTGCTGTCGTCGGGCGAGCAGACCCGCGTCGGCCTCGCCAAGGCGATGCTCAACCGGCCGCGCCTGCTGCTGCTGGACGAGCCGACCGCCTCGCTCGACCCCTCGGCGGCGCGCGACATCCGGGCGCGCATCCACGAGTCCGTCGCGCAAGGCGCGACCGGCATCCTGTGGACCTCGCACAACATGTACGAGGTGCAGGAGGTCTGCGACCGGGTGCTGTTCCTCTCGCGCGGCCGCATCCTGCTCGAAGGCGATCCCCGGACCCTGCCCGCCGAGCACGGCAAGCAAAGCCTGGAGGACCTCTTCGTCGCCGTGGCGCGCGAACCGCTCAGCCTCGGGGAGCGCTGAGCGCCGTGTCCCTCACCCGCACCTTCGCCGTCGTGCTGCGCCAGGCCTACCTCATCCGCGGCAGCTTCTCGCGCATGTTCCCCCTGTTCGCCTGGGTCGCGATCGACATGATCCTGTGGGGCTTCATCACCCGCTACCTCAACAAAGTCAGCGCCTCCGGCTTCGACTTCGTGCCCGCGCTGCTCGGCGCCGTCCTGCTGTGGGACTTCCTCGTGCGCGTCATGCAGGGCGTCACCATGGCCTTCTTCGAGGACGTCTGGTCGCGCAACTTCCTCAACATCTTCGCCACCCCGCTTTCCATCGCCGACTACCTCGGCGGCCTGATCCTCTCCAGCGTCGCCACCAGCTCGGTCGGCCTGGCCATCATGCTCGCCCTCGCCACCACCCTCTTCGGCCTGTCCTTCCTGTCCTACGGCATCATGCTCGTCCCCTACCTGCTGATCCTGTTCCTGAGCGGCATCGCCCTCGGCATCGCCGGCAGCGCCGCGGTCCTGCGCATGGGCCCGTCGGCCGAATGGTTCATCTGGCCCTTGCCCGCCCTGATCTCCCCCTTCGCCGGCGTCTTCTACCCCATCGCGACCCTTCCCGCGTGGATGCAGTACGTCTCCGCCATGCTGCCGCCTTCCTACGTCTTCGAAGGCATGCGCGCAGTCCTGGCCGGCGAACCCGTCTCCCTCATCTCGGCCCTATGGGGCGGCGGCCTCGCGGTCCTGTACATCCTGCTGGCGTGCTGGTTCTTCTCCCGAACCTATCGCTATGCCGTCCGTACCGG
>JBAUTW010000261.1:0-1742 GCA_049582365.1 Burkholderiales bacterium
GGCTGCAGCAGTAGCCGGCGCGCTGGCGATTCCGGCCGTCGCGTTCGCTCAGTCGAGCGTAACGCTGTACGGCACCATCGACACCGGCCTTCGGAACCAGAGCAAGGTCGTCGAGACTGCCACCACCGACGGCACCAAAACGTACATGTCCGACGGCTCGCACACCACGAACCGCTGGGGCATGAAAGGCTCGGAGGACTTGGGCGGCGGGCTGAAGGCGAACTTCACCCTGGAAGGCCAGTACTCGTCCGACACCGGCGCCGGCCCGGCTGGCGGCAATACCTTTGCTCGTAAGTCGGTCGTCGGCCTGTCGAGCGGCGACAGCTCGGTCGACCTGGGCCGCGACTACACGGTGGACTTCAAGGAGCTGGGCCTCTACGGTCCGATGAGCTACACCTACACCGGCATCACGCCGGAAGTCGCGTACACCAACGGCGTTCGGTCCAGCAACATGGTCACCGCCGCGACCCGCTTCAACGGCGTCGGCATCCGCGTCGACTACGCGCTGGGCGAAGTGACGGGCAACAGCTCCAATAACCGCCGCGTCGGTATCGGCGCCGATTACATCGGCGGGCCGCTGAAGGTCGGTTTCGCGACGTCGAGCTTGAACGACGCCACCAACACCGGCAAGAAGACGGTCTCGACGGTCGGTGCCGCTTACAGCATGGACGCGTTCACGTTCCGTGCTGGCTGGGCGCAAAACAAGTGGGATAACACCTTTGCTCCGGCGGTCGCGGTTGAGAAACAGCGCCTGTTCATGCTCGGCGTGCAGTACGCGTTCAATGATCGCGTGAACGGTCGCTTCGGCTACTACGACGAGAAATACGACGGCTTCGCGGCCGCGGCGGACGGCAAGCACAAGACCACGGTACTCGCGGTGGACTACAGCCTGTCGAAGCGCACCACCGCCTACGTCGAGCTGGATCATCACTCTCTTACCGGTTCGGCTAACGGCGTCGCGACGGTTGAAAGCAACGCCATCAACGACGGCTCGACCGGCATCGGCGTCGGCATTGCGCACTCGTTCTAATACCCGCCTGGCTTAACGCCAGAAAGGTATCGAAACACCAAGCCGCCCTTCGGGGCGGCTTTTTTTTTGCCTGAGCGGTTCGGTAAGATGTCGGATATGACGAACGACCGTTGCGCCGTGGACCGCCTGATCCAGGGATTGGACGTGGCATTGCGCGCGGTCGCCGGCGTGCACCGGGCCGGGCGGCCTTCCCCGGCGGGAGGCCTTGATGAGGGCGAGTTGGACGACGTTGAGCGCGCCCATGCGGCTGCACTGATGCGCGTGAACCACGTTGGAGAGGTGTGTGCCCAGGCCCTGTACCAGGGCCAGGCGCTGACCGCGCGCGATGCCGCCAACCGGCAGGCACTCGAGCATGCGGCGACCGAGGAGCAGGATCACCTGGCATGGAGCGCTGAGCGAATCGAGGAGCTGGGCGGGCGGCTGAGTTTCGCGAACCCGCTTTGGTACGCGGGCGCGTTTGCGATTGGCGCTGCTGCCGGTGTGCTCGGCGATCGCTGGAGCCTCGCTTTCCTGGCCGAAACCGAGCGCCAGGTGGAGGAACACTTGTCCGGCCACCTCTCCCAGTTGTCTGCGGAAGACGGACGCACCCGCGCGGTCGTGGAGCAGATGCGGGCGGACGAAGCGCGCCATCGGGATACCGCGCTCTCGCTCGGCGCCGCGGAGCTGCCGGGGCCGGTGAAGAGCGCGATGCGGCTGATGTCGAAGGTGATGA
>JBAUTW010000262.1:0-1578 GCA_049582365.1 Burkholderiales bacterium
GCCCACCCGCAGGCGCTGCGGCGCTGCCTGAACAACCTGGTCGAGAACGCGCTGCGCTACGGCGGGCGCGCCGACCTGACGATCGACGACGACGGACAAACGCTGCGCATCGAAGTGCGCGACCGCGGCCCCGGCATTCCCGCCGACCAGCTCGAGACCGTGTTCGAGCCGTTCTTTCGCCTCGAGGGCTCGCGCAGCCGGGCCAGCGGCGGGGTCGGCCTGGGCCTCAGCATCGCGCGCAACATCGCGCGCTGGCACGGCGGCGACGTCACCCTGCGCAACGCGCCGGACGGAACAGGCCTGATCGCCGCGCTGACGCTGCCGCGCAACGCGGCGGCGGATTGACGAATGGTTGGTCCGCTATTGACTCGAAAAGAACACGCAACGCTGCAAGCCGCCGCGCGCGCCGGTGCGCCCACGGTCGAATGTTCGCTGGACCTCGATCGGTCGAGGACGACCGTCGAGCTGGGCGTCGCGGGATGGGCCTGGCAAGGTCGACGCTTCCCCTATCTGCAAACCTGCAAGGACAGAACCGTTTACCACTGGGCCGGCGAGACCTTTCAGCCGGTGGCGCGTTTCACGACCTCACTGGTCAAGCTGGTGCCGACGGAGTGGGGCGCGCCGACGTTCGAGATCGATGGCATCAAGATGCTGCCCACGGCGCAGGTCTCGCCCTGGGCGGATGCGGAATACAAGGTCGGCCTGATTCAACCGCGCGGCAAGGTGATCCTGGACACCTGCGGCGGCCTTGGCTACTTCGCCGCCTGGTGTTTGCTGGGTCAGGCGAGACAGGTGCACTCCTACGAGAAGGCCGCCGACGTGATCTGGCTGCGCAGCCTCAATCCCTGGTCGCCGGAGATCGGCAGTGGATTGACCTTGACCCATGGCGATATCGCCGAGCAGATCGGCATGCTGCCCGGCGATTCGGTCGACGCGATCCTGCACGATCCGCCGCGCTTCGGTACCGCCGGAGAGCTTTACTCGCAGGTCTTTTATGACCAGATGGCCAGGGTGCTCAAGCGCAAGGGCAAATTGTTTCATTACACCGGCGCGCCGAACAAACTGACCAGCGGCCGCGATGTTCCGGGCGAAGTGGCGAAACGCTTGCGGCAGGCCGGATTCGTCGCGACCTTGGCCGGCGACGGGGTGCTGGCGGTGAAGAAGTGAGCGTTATATTCAGCCGAACAGGTCGGCCGCCTCGCCTGCCTCCGCCAGCGAGCCGACGCGCACCCCGAGCAGGCGCAGGCGGCGCTCGAGCGGGGCGCGCCTGAGGCATTCGCCGGCGGCGCGGCGGATGGCGCGCGCGTCGTCGGTGTGCGACTCGAGCGTGCGGTCGCGCGTAAGCGTCTGGAAGTTGTCGTAGCGCAGCTTGATCCCCACGCTGCGGCCGCGGTAGCCCTTGCGCCGCAGGTCCTCGGCCAGCTTCTCGCACAGCCGGGTGAAGATCGCCGACAGCGCCTCGCGGTCGCGCACCGCGTGCAGGTCGCGCTCGAAGGTGGTCTCGCGGCTGATGGTCTTGGGCTCGCGCTCGGTGACCAGCGGCCGCCCGTCGCGCCCGTGCGCGGCGTCGTGCAGCCA
>JBAUTW010000263.1:0-8255 GCA_049582365.1 Burkholderiales bacterium
AATTTGCGCTGCCCGGCGAGCTGCCGCTCAGCCTGCCTTCGGCGCTCGCGCGCCAGCGGCCGGACATCCTTGCGGCCGAGGCGCGCTTGCACGCCGACGGCGCGGCGATCGGCGTCGCCACCGCGCGACTGTATCCCGCCATCACCCTGTCGGCGTCTCTCGGGCAGCAGGCGCTCGACGCGGGCTCGCTGTTCCGCAGCGAGAACACCGTGTGGAGCCTGGCCGCAGGCATCGGCGGGCCGATCTTCCACGGCGGCACCCTGCGTGCGCAGCGCCGGGCGGCGGTCGATGCCTACCGCGCTTCGCTCGCCACCTACGAGCAGACGGTGCTGCAGGGCCTGCAGCAGGTCGCCGACAACCTGCAGGCGCTCGCCCACGATGCCGAGCTGGTCGACGCCCAGCGCCAGCTTCTCGACAGCGCGCGCACCGCGCTCGCCCTGCAGCGCGAGAGCTACGAGGCCGGCAAGGCCGACCTGCTGCAGTTGATCGACGCCGAGCGGACCTACCAGCGCGCGCGCCTGGGGGCGACTCAGGCGCAGGCCCAGCGCCTGAACGACACGGCGCAGCTGTTCGTCGCCCTGGGCGGCGGGTGGTGGGACGCGAAACTCGACCCGTCTAGCGCAGTTCAGCAGTGACCGGGGTGTGGTCCGAGGGGCGCTCGAGCCTGCGCGGCGCCTTGTCGATGGCGCACGAGCTGCAGCTTGCAGCCAGCTCCGTCGAGAGCAGGATGTGGTCGATGCGCAGGCCCGCGTTGCGTCGGAAGCCCATCATCCGGTAGTCCCACCAGGAAAACGACTTCTCCGGCTGCTCGAACAGGCGGAATCCGTCCTTCAGCCCGAGTCCGAGCAGCGCGCGGAACGCGGCGCGCTCGGGCTCCGATACCAGTACCTGTCCCTGCCACGCCTGCGGGTCGTGCACGTCGCGGTCCTCGGGCGCGACGTTCAGGTCTCCCAGCACGGCCAGCCGTGGGTGGCGCGCGATCTCGTCGGCCAGCCAGTCGCGCAGGGCGGCGTACCAGCGCAGCTTGTAGTCGTACTTTTCGCTGCCGACCGCCTGGCCGTTCGGCGCGTACAGACACACGATGCGCACGTTGTCGAGCGTGGCGGCGATCACGCGCTTTTGCTCGTCCGCGAACCCGGGGATGCCGATCGAGACCTCGCCGAGCGGGTGCGGCGAAACGATCGCCACGCCGTTGTAGGTCTTTTGCCCGCTGAAGGACGCGCGATAGCCGCTCGCTTCCAGCTCGGCGCTGGGGAACTTGCCGTCCTCGAGCTTGGTTTCCTGCAGGCAGACCGCGTCGGGCTTAGCCTGCGCGAGCCAGTCGGTGAGCTGCCCGAGGCGTACCTTGAGCGAGTTGACGTTCCAGGTCGCGAGCCTCATGCCGCGGCGCTGGCTATTTCTTCTGCTCGCTGCTGAAGCGGGGTGCGTAGGGGCCGAGGGGCTTTTGCTCCTCCTCGGCGGGAGGAGAGGATTCCCCGTCGGTCTGCTGCGGCGAGCTTTGCCCCGGCGCCGCGTAGCCTTCCGGCGCGGGCGCCGCGGACTGGTTGCGCGCCGGCAGCGCGCCCGCCTTCGGATAGCCGCCGACGTCGAGCGCGCTGTCGAATGCGCTCTGCTCGAAGCCCTTGTGCACCATGCTGCCGACCGTGAGGGTCGGAACCGCGGCCGCTCCCGCAACGCGCTTGAGCTCGGCGTTGGTCTCGGAATCCCACACCACGATCTCCTTGAACGGGACGCCGCGCCGGTTCAGCGCCGCGCGCGCCTGGCTGCAGGGGTCTTTGCATGACGGAGAAGTGTAGAGCGTGACCGGCGCGTCCTTCATCGCCTTGCTCAGCTCGAACGGCAGCTGGTCGGTTTCCACCACGCTGCCCTTGAAGGATTTCCTTTCCACCTCGCGCGCGGTGGGCGGCGGGGGCGTATCCGTGACGTGCACGCCCCCCGCGGCGTCGGTCCAGCGATAAAGCTGTTGCGCAGAAGCCGCGCCCGGCGCCAATGCCAGGCACAGGGCGATTGCGGCGGCCGCGTACCTCATGCGGAAATCATACCATTGTGACGCAGCAGGGCGTCGACCTGCGGGTCGCGGCCGCGGAAGGCGCGGAACGACTCCGCCGTGGGCCGGGCGCCGCCCACCGCGAGCACTTCGTCACGGAAGCGCGCGCCGGTGGCCGCGTCGAGCACGCCGTTTTCCTCGAACAGGCTGTAGGCGTCGGCCGAGAGCACTTCGGCCCACTTGTAGCTGTAGTAGCCGGCTGCGTATCCGCCGCCGAAGATGTGCGAGAAATTGTTGGGGAAGCGGTTGTAGGCGGGCGGCTTCAGGACGGCGACCTTGGCGCGCACTTCGTCGAGCAGCTTGAGCGCCGTGTGCTCGCGGTCCGGCTCGAAATCGAAGTGTAGATGCATGTCGAACAGCGCAAATTCGATCTGCCGCAGGGTGGCGAGACCGGAATGGAAGTTCTTCGCCGCCAGCATCTTGTCGAACAGCGCGCGCGGCAAAGCGGCGCCGGTATCGGCGTTGCGCGTCATGCGCGCCAGCACGTCCCACTCCCAGCAGAAATTTTCCATGAACTGACTCGGCAGCTCGACCGCGTCCCATTCGACGCCGTTGATACCGGAGACGCCGAGGTCTTCGCCGCGGGTCAACAAATGATGCAGGCAGTGGCCGAATTCGTGGAACAGCGTGATCACCTCGTCGTGGGTGAACAACGCGGGTCGGTTCCCGACCGGGCGCGAGAAATTGCAGTTGAGATAGGCGACCGGCGTCTGCAGCCCCTTGGACGTGCGGCGCCGCCCAATGGCGTCGTCCATCCAGGCGCCGCCGCGCTTGGTCTCGCGCGCATAGAGATCGGTGTAGAACTGCCCCACCAGGGCGCCGCCGAGGTCGCGGATGTCGAAGAACCGCACCTCCGGGTGCCAGACAGGCGCCGTGCCGGGTTCGATGTGCACGCCGTACAGGGTCTCGACCAGGCGGAAAAGCCCGGCGATCACCGCGTCTTCCGGAAAGTACCGCTTCACCTCGTTGTCGGAGAAGTCGTAGCGCCGGAGGCGCAGCTTCTCCGCGGTAAAGGCGAGGTCCCACGCCTCGAGCCGCTCAATGCCGAGTTCGCCGCGCGCGAATTCGCGCAGCTCCTGCACGTCATGCTCGGCCGACGGGCGCGCGCGCCGCGCCAGGTCCTGGAGAAACCCGAGCACCTGCTCGGGCGTATCGGCCATCTTCGGGACCAGCGAGACTTCGGCGAAGTTCGGGAATCCGAGCAAGTGCGCTTCTTCGCGGCGCAGCTCGAGGATACGCGCGATGACCGGGGTGTTGTCCCACTCCGGGCGGCCGAACTCGGAGGCGCGAGTGACGCTCTCGCGGTACATGGTTTCACGCAGCGCCCGGTCCTCGGCGTACTGCATCAACGGAAGGTACGAAGGCGCGTGCAGGGTGAATTTCCAGCCGTCGCTGCCGTCCTTCCGCGCGGCTTCGCGCGCGGCCGCGAGCAGGTCGTCGTGCAGCCCCGCCACGCGCGCCGGGTCCTCGATCACGATCGAATACGCGTTGGTCGCATCGAGCACGTTCTCGGCGAACTTGGCGCCGAGCCGGGCCAGTTCGTCCTGGATCGCGCCGAAGCGCGCCTTCTCGTCCGGCGCGAGCTCGGCCCCGCCGAGACGGAAGTCGCGCAGCGCGTTCTGCACCTGGCGTTTGCGCGCGGGAGACAGTGCGGCGTACGCGGCCGAATCGCGCAAGGCTCGGTAGCGGCGGAACAGCCGCTCGTCGTGTCCGAGCTCGGTCCAGTACTGGGTGACCTTCGGCAGGTTCGCGTTGTAGGCGTCGCGCAGTGCCGGGCTGTCGAGCACGCCGTGCAGGTGCGAGACCTGCCCCCAGGCGCGCGCGACGCGCTCATTGGCGTCCTCGAGCGGGGTCACGAAGGCGTCCCAGGTGCAAGGCACGTCGCCGCCGGTGACGCGGGCCACGGTGGCGCGACCCTCCGCCAGCAGCTGGTCCATCGCCGGCGCAACGTGCTCCGGCCTGAGATCCGCAAAGCGCGGCAGTCCGTCGAAATCGAGCAGTGGATTCATCTTGTCTCTATCTGCAGTGCGCTGCGCACCGTGTTTGCAATCAGCATCGCGACCGTCATCGGCCCGACTCCGCCCGGCACGGGCGAGATCAGTCCCGCCACTTGCTTGACCGAGTCGAAATCGACGTCGCCCGCAAGCTTGCCGTCGGGCAGGCGGTTGGTGCCGACGTCGATCACGCAGGCGCCCGGCTTCACCATGTCCGCCGTGATCAGGCCCGGGCGCCCGACCGCGGCCACCAGCACGTCCGCGTGGCGGGTCGTTTCGGCCAGCGCGGGCGTCTTGGAGTGGCAGATGGTGACGGTGGCGTCTCTTTGCAATAGCAGCAGCGCCAGAGGCTTGCCGACGACGTTCGAGCGTCCCACCACCACCGCGTGCCGGCCGCTGAGCGGCACACGCTCGTGCTCGAGCATGCGCATGATTCCTGCCGGGGTGCAGGGAACGAAGCCGGGTCGACCCGCGGCAAGCGCGCCGAGGCTTTCGAGGTGGAAGCCGTCGACGTCCTTGGCGGGCGAAACGGCGTCGAGGATGTGCGAAACGTCGAGCGGCCGCGGCAGCGGCAGCTGGATCAGGATGCCGTGCACGCCGCGGTCGTTGTTCAGCCCTTCGATGCGCTCGACCAGCGTCGCCTCGGGCACGTCGTGCGCGTATTCGTGCAACTCCCAGCGCAAGCCGGTCTGTTCGCAGGCGCGGATCTTGTTGCGTACGTACAGACGGGAGGCCGAGTCGTCGCCGGCGAGCACCACCGCAAGGCCGGGGCGCACGCCGCGCGCGGCCAGAGCCTGGATCGTTTGCGCGAGCGATTCGCGCACCGCGATCGCAAGAGATTTTCCATCGATGATTTTCGCGCTCATGCGGCTACCGGGCGGGAAAGGGCGGGCAGTCTAACATCGGGTCGGACGCGGCGGTTTTGCACATCGCAGGATGATGTTTTACAATACGCAACGGCGGTTTGAGCGGCCGCGTTGGGCGTATTAAGCTTGGCCGCGTCCGATCGCGCACGCGCTCACGAGGCGCGCCCGACGCACAAAGCCACGAGCTTGGAGAGGCACATGTCCGCCGTTCCGCAGTCGCCTGCCGCAAACGATCCCGACGAGCTGGAAACCAAGGAGTGGCTCGAGGCCCTCGAGGCGGTGCTCGAACGCGAGGGGCCGGAACGGGCACACTACCTGCTCGAGCAGCTGGTGGAAAAGGCGCGCCGCTCGGGCGCCTACATTCCCTTTTCGGCCACGACGGCCTACATCAATACCATTCCGCCGCACCTCGAGGAGCGCTCGCCGGGCGACCACGCGCTCGAGGATCGCATCCGCTCCTACTGCCGCTGGAACGCGATGGTGATGGTCGCGCGCGCGAACAAGAACGACGACGAGCTGGGCGGCCACATCGCCAGCTTCGCGTCGGTCGGAACCCTGTTCGGACAGGGCTTCAACCATTTCTGGCATGCCCCGTCGGAGAATCACGGCGGCGACCTGATCTACTTCCAGGGCCATTCCTCGCCCGGGATCTACGCCCGCGCGCAGCTCGAAGGCCGTCTGAGCGAAGAGCAGATGCTCAACTTCCGGCGCGAGGTCGACGGCAAGGGCATTTCGTCCTATCCGCATCCGTGGCTGATGCCGAATTTCTGGCAGTTCCCCACGGTCTCGATGGGCCTGGGGCCGATCCAGGCGATCTACATGGCGCGGTTCCTGAAGTACCTGCACGCGCGCGGGCTGGCGAATGCCGAGAACCGCAAGGTGTGGTGCTTCTGCGGCGACGGCGAGATGGACGAGCCCGAATCGCTCGGCGCCATCGGCATGGCCGTGCGCGAGAAGCTCGACAACCTGATCTTCGTCGTCAACTGCAACCTGCAGCGGCTCGACGGTCCGGTACGCGGCAACGGCAAGATCATCCAGGAGCTCGAAGCCGATTTCCGCGGCGCCGGCTGGAACGTGATCAAGCTCATCTGGGGCTCGTACTGGGACCCGCTGCTGGCTCGCGACAAGGACGGACTGCTGCTGCGATTGATGCAGGAAACGGTCGACGGCGAATACCAGAACTACAAGGCGAACGACGGTGCGTTCGTGCGCAAGCACTTTTTCGGCAAGTACCCGAAGCTGCTCGAGATGGTATCGCGCATGACCGACGAGGACATCTGGCGCCTGAACCGCGGCGGGCACGATCCACACAAGATCTACGCGGCCTACGCGGCGGCGGTGAAGCACAAGGACCAGCCGACGGTGATCCTCGCCAAGACGATCAAGGGCTTCGGCCTGGGCAAGCAGGGCCAGGCGAAGAACCCCACGCACCAGTTGAAGAAGGTCGACGTGGAGACGATCCGCGGCATGCGGGATCGCATGAACATTCCGATCCCGGACGACCAGCTCGAGAAACTGCCGTTCTACATTCCGGCTCCGGATTCGCCCGAAATGAAGTACCTGCACGAGCGCCGCCAGGCGCTCGGCGGCTATCTGCCGCAGCGGCGTACCAAGGCGGACGCGCCGCCGCCGGTGCCGCCGCTGTCCGCACTCGAACCGGTACTCAAGGGCTCGGAAGGACGCGAGATCTCGACCACGATGGCGTTCGTGCGCGTTCTGACTGCGCTATTGCGCGACAAGGCGCTGGGCAAGCACATCGTTCCGATCGTTCCCGACGAGGCGCGCACCTTCGGCATGGAAGGCATGTTCCGCCAGCTCGGCATCTACGCGGCCGAGGGCCAGAAGTACGAGCCGGTCGACCGCGACCAGCTGATGTACTACCGCGAGGACAAGTCCGGTCAGATTCTCGAGGAAGGCATCAACGAGGCGGGCGCGTTCTCATCCTGGGTCGCGGCCGCCACCTCGTACAGCCACTCGAACCTGGCGATGGTGCCGTTCTACATCTACTACTCGATGTTCGGCTTCCAGCGCTTCGGCGACCTGGCCTGGGCGGCGGGCGACCAGCGCGCGCGCGGGTTCCTTCTCGGCGGCACCGCGGGGCGCACCACCCTGAACGGCGAAGGCCTGCAGCACGAGGACGGGCACTCGCATGTCCTGTTTTCGGTGATCCCGAACTGCGTCTGCTACGACCCGACCTACGGCTATGAGCTGGCGGTGATCATCCAGGACGGCCTGCGCCGCATGCTGGCCGAGCAGGACGACGTGTTCTACTACATCACCGTGATGAACGAGAACTACGAACACCCCGCGCTGCCCGAAGGCGCCGAGCAAGGCATCCTGAAGGGCATGTACCTGCTGCGCGAGTCCAAGTCCAAGGCCAAGGCGCGGGTGCAGCTGATGGGGTCCGGGACCATCCTGCGCGAAGTGCTGGCCGCCGCCGAGCTGCTCGAGCAGGACTGGGGCGTGGCGGCGGATGTCTGGAGCGCAACCAGCTTTACCGAGCTGCGCCGTGAGGGGCTCGCGGCGGAGCGCTGGAACCTGCTTCATCCCGAAGACAAGCCGCGCCTGCCCTACGTGACGCAATGCCTGGAAAAGCGCGCCGGCCCGGTCGTCGCGGCGAGCGACTACATCAAGACCTTCGCCGACCAGATCCGCCCGTTCATTCCGGGCGATCGCCCCTTCCGGGTGCTCGGCACCGACGGCTTCGGGCGATCCGACTCGCGCGCCAAGCTGCGCTATTTCTTCGAGGTGAACCGGCACTTCGTCGCCGTTGCGGCGCTCAAGGCGCTGGCCGACAAGGGCGACGGCAAGGCGAAGACCGTCTCGGAAGCAATCGAGAAGTACAAGCTCGACCCCGCGAAACCCGATCCGACCACCATATGAAAGAGGTCCTGGTACCGGACATCGGCGACTTCAAGGACGTCGAAGTGATCGAGGTCCTGGTCGGGCCAGGCGACGCGATCGAGAAGGAGCAGTCGCTCATCACTCTCGAATCGGACAAGGCGACGATGGAGATTCCGTCGCCGGCTGCGGGCGTGGTGAAGGAGCTCAAGGTCAAGGTCGGCGACAAGATTTCGCAGGGCACGCTGATCCTGATGGTCGAGGAAAAGGGTGCTCCGGCCGGCAAGCCTGTGCCGGAGAAGAAAGAAAAGGACAAAGAGAAGGAGAAGGAGAAGGAGCAGAGCAAGCTCGCGCCCTCCGCGCCGCAGACCGTGACGGTGCCCGACATCGGCGACTTCAAGGAAGTCGAGGTGATCGAGGTGCTGGTCAAGGCGGGCGACACGGTGGCCAAGGAGCAGTCGCTGATCACGCTCGAATCGGACAAGGCGACGATGGAGATTCCGTCGC
>JBAUTW010000264.1:0-4049 GCA_049582365.1 Burkholderiales bacterium
TTCGAGCGCCCGACGATGTTGCAGTAGCCGTCGGCGTCGATCGTGGCGAGGTCGCCGGTGTGCATCCAGCCCGCGGCGTCGATCGCCTCGCGCGTCCTGTCCTCGTCGTTCCAGTAGCCGAGCATCACCGAGTAGCCGCGCGTCAGCAGCTCGCCTTTCTCGCCGCGCGGCACCACGCGCCCTTCCGCATCGACGATCTTGACCTCGATGTGCGGCTGGATGCGGCCCACGGTCGAGACGCGCCGCTCGAGCGGGTCGTCGACCGAGCTCTGAAAGCTGACCGGCGAGGTCTCGGTCATGCCGTAGGCGATCGTCACTTCGCGCATGTTCATCTTGTCGGCCACCCGCTTCATCACCTCGACCGGGCAGGGCGAGCCGGCCATGATCCCGGTGCGCAGGCTCGACAGGTCGTAGCTTGCGAAGTCCGGCTGGTCGAGCACGGCGATGAACATGGTCGGCACGCCGTGCAGCGCGGTGCAGCGCTCGGCCTGCACCGCCTCGAGCACGCTCTTCGGGTCGAACCCACCGTCGGGATAGACCATGGTTGCGCCGTGGGTGAGGCAGGCGAGGTTGCCGAGCACCATGCCGAAGCAGTGGTACAGCGGCACCGGGATGCACAGCCGGTCCTTGTCGCTGAAGCGCATCGCTTCGCCGATGAAGTAGCCGTTGTTGAGGATGTTGTGGTGGGTGAGGGTGGCGCCTTTGGGTGCGCCGGTAGTGCCCGAAGTGAACTGGATGTTGATCGGGTCGTCGAACTGGAGCTTCGCGCCGAGGGCCTCGAGCTGCTCGATCTCGGCGTCGCTCGCGTCGGCCAGCAGGTCGTCGAAGTTGAGCATGCCGGGCGTCTTCTCCTTGCCGAGCCTGACGACGAGCGAAAGGCTCTTCAGGTCGAGCGCGACCGACTGCAGGATCTCGAGGTAGTTGCTGGTCTTGAAGCCGGGCGAAAGGATCAGCGCCTTGCACTGCACCTTGTTGAGCGCGTACTCGAGCTCGGATCTGCGGTAGGCGGGGTTGATGTTGACCAGGATCAAGCCTGCCTTGGCGGTCGCGAACTGGGTCAGCACCCATTCGGCGCAGTTCTGCGACCAGATCCCGATCCTCTCGCCGGGCGCGAGCCCCAGTCGCCGCAGCGCGCAGGCCAGGTTGTCGACCCGGCGCTTGAGCTCGGCCCAGCTCCAGCGCACGCCCTGGTGTCTCACCACCAGCGCTTCGCGCGACGCGTGCTTTGCCGCCATCCGGTCGAAGTGGGCTCCGATCGTGTCGCCGATCAGCGCTGTGGGCGACGCGCCGTGCACGTAGCTCGGTTTGATCTCCATGAAGCGGCCTCCTCTCGCTGTGGCCCCCAGGCGATGCTACTCCAGATGGCGCTATCAAACTATTGCGTAAAAATCCATTAAAGCTCTTGCCCTGCGGCCCGACGCAGTGCAAACATGGCAACCGGTCCTAGGAGGGACTGCGGGGTTCGAGGGCTGGATGACGACAAGCGACAGAGTCTTTCGGCGCACCGAAGCCGGGCGGAATGCCTGGGAACAAAAGAATCCCGGGTTGTCCCTGCCGTGCCGGCGCATCCTGGGAATGATCGCCGAAGATACCCATTCCGATTCGATTCGCGCCGTGCTGCGCGAGTTCAGCGACGCGCAGATCGACGTCTGGCTGCAGCAGCTCGAAACCTTGCGCCTGCTTGAATCTTCGCCGGCTGCGCCCGACAGCGACCTCGATTTCACCGGCAGTTTCAAGATTTCAGAGCTGCTCGGCAAGCACTAGCCGCCCGCCTCGCGCAGGCATCGCTGCAGAAGCTCGATGGCCTGCCGCGCGAAGGCCCACATGTTCGCCTCGCGCGCGTCGCGGCCCGTTTCCAGCGTCACCGCCGCGTCCACCGGCCCGCTGACCGCGATGCACGCGTGTCCCGGCGCGTCGCCGTAGCGATTTCCGCTCGGCCCGCTCGCGCCGGTCTCCGCCAGACCCCAGGTGGCGCCGAGCTTCTCGCGCACGCGGCGCGCCACGAGTCGCGCGTAAGGCTCCGTTGCCGAGCGCAGGCCCTTCATGTCTTGGTTGCCGATGCCGAGCAGCGCTTCGCGCCCGGCGTAGGTGTAGACGATCAGGCCGCCGAGATAGTAGGCGGAGGCGCCTGGAACCGCGACCAGCGAAGCGTTGATCAAGCCGCCGGCGGAGGACTCTGCCACCGCAAGGGACTGCTTGCGCGATTTGAGCAGATCGCCGACGGCGCTGCCCAGGGCGGTGAGCGATTGCATGCTGTGTCTCGGGAAAAGTTGTTCGGGATGCGGCAAAAAGGTCTAGAGTAGCTGTAAGCTGGCCGAAGGGGGAAGGGAGATGGGTGCGCGCGACGACAAGTTGACGCGTTCGGCATTTTGGTGCGGCGTCCTGCAGAGCGACGCGCGGCCTGTCGCGGCCGGCGCCGCGGTGCGCACCGTCAGGGGCGCATACACCGCGTGCCGCCCGCCGGAGCCGAAGCGCGCGGGCAGAGCGCCCAAGCGGGCGTCGTGGCCGAGGCGCGTGTGAGCAAGGCGAACAAGGCCAAGGCGCGGCCGACCGAGTCTTCGGCCGAATACTTCCGCCGCTCGCGGCCCAAGTTCCTCGACTGGGAGCCTCCGACGGAGGAGGAGCGGTTGCGGGAAGTGAAAGAGCGCCGGGAGGCGAAGCAGCGCGAGCTGGACAAGGTCACCCGCCTGGAGAAGGAACGCCAGGCGGCGAAGAAAGCTGCGCGCAGGTAGCGCTCAATACGTCAGCCGCCGCGCCTCAGCGGCGTAATCGAGGAGGCTCGTCGTTCCCAGCATTTCGCAGAAAGCGGCAGCCTCACGCTGAAGGCGCGAAGCTGCCGGGCCGCAGCGCTAATCGCGTCCCCGACCTCGATCGTCATCCTTCTGGCGCCCTTGCCCCTGTCCTTGCCCGGGACGGTTGTCCTGCGGCGCTGTCTGGCGTTGCCGCGGGGAAGTCGCGGGCGCCCTTTGCACGGCCCGCTCCTGATAATGCTGCCGCACTACAGGGTCGCGCGGCTGGTAGCGGTAATTGCGACTTTCAACCTGGCGCCGCTGCTCCTCCGCGCGCGGGTAGCGAGTCCCGGAATACTGCCGCTGGTAGGTGGGTCGCGGCGCCGGCGCCGGAACGGTCTTGCGGTTCCACTTGTCCCATCCGCTTCGACGCTGCTCCCAATCACGGCCCCAGTGCTCGCCCCAGCGCGGCGGCGAATCCGCCCGCCAGCCGCGAAAGTACGCAGGAGGTGCCCGGTAGTAGCGCACCGGGATTCGCAGGACGTACAGCGGCACGACCTCCCGGTCCACGAGCGACCAGGGCCCGTTGTACCAGGTGCTCGCGTACCAGTTGTCTCCCTGGTAGACCCAGTACATGCCGTCGTAGAAGAAGAAGTTCGAATTCAGTCCCGGAGCGTAGTAGACGGGGTAGCCGGGCACCCGCACGAGCCGCGGGTAGGCAGGCACATTGATGCCGATGCTCAGCCCGGGGGTGCTGAATCCGATGCCGACGCTCACCTGAGCGGCGGCCGGGTTCAGCGACGCGATCAGCATCCCGAGGACAATCAGTACGTAGCGCATTTGCCGTTCTCCCGCTCGAATTGGCTCCGCTGGCAGCGTACCCGCTCCCGCCCGGGATCTTCTGTGCGCTGACGTACATTGGGTCGCCCGATGGGCGTCGTTTCCGCAGTGACTCCTTGCGTCTTGCGAGGCGCGCTTCTTGCGAGGCCTGTGCGAATCGCGCTACGCCACGCGATCGCGCGGGCCAAGGAAAAACCAGAGGATCAAGCCCAGCAACGGCAGTAGCACGACGACAAGTATCCAAAGCAGTTTCTTCTCGTTCGAAGCAGAGCTTTGGAAAATATTCATGATCGCCCAGATATCACCGGCGAGTATGAGTAGACCAAAAATGCCGCGGTATCCGAAATTCATCACGATTGTTCCTTTCCTGTTTCGCAGAAGCTGTCTATCTCTGATGTCTCATACGGGAGTGTCGTAACCCGTGATTGGCCTGCATGCCGTGGATGCTAGGAGCATCTATATGTGGATGCAATCCTCTAT
>JBAUTW010000265.1:0-15117 GCA_049582365.1 Burkholderiales bacterium
GGCGAAGATCGAGCTGCCGCTCGCCATGCCCACCATTCTTGCGGGAATCAAGACCTCGGCGGTGATCAATGTCGGCACCGCGACAATTGCCGCCTTCATCGGCGCAGGCGGCTTCGGCGAGCGCATCGTGCAGGGGCTGGCGCTGAACGACGACGTGATGCTGCTGGCGGGCGCGCTGCCCGCCGCGGGACTGGCACTTATCGCGCATGCCACGTTTGAGCTGATCGAGCGGGCGTTCGCCCCACGCTCGCGCTAGAATCGCCGTAAGACAAACAAGGGAGACCCAAGCCATGAGAATCGGCGTTCCCGCCGAGACCCTCGGGGGCGAGACCCGCGTTGCCGCAACCCCGGAGACGGTCAAGAAATTCGCCGCCAAGAACGAGCTGCGGGTTCAGGCCGGCGCCGGCGCCGGCTCGAGCATTCCGGACAAGGACTACGAGGCGGCAGGGGCGAGGCTGGTCGCCTCGGCGGCCGAGGCCTACGACGCGGAAGTGGTGCTAAAGGTGCGCGCGCCGACAGGCGGCGAGCTGGAGCTGCTCAAGCCCAAGTCGCTGCTCATCGGCCTGCTCAATCCGTTCGATGCCGCCGGGATCGAGGCGCTCGCCAAGCGCGGCGTCACCGGCTTCGCGATGGAGTCGCTGCCGCGCATCTCGCGCGCACAGTCGATGGACGTGCTCTCGTCGCAGGCGAACATTGCCGGCTACAAAGCGGTCGTACTGGCGGCGGCCGAGATCGGGCGCTTCTTTCCGATGCTGATGACCGCAGCCGGAACCGTGAAGGCGGCGCGCGTGCTGGTGCTCGGCGCGGGCGTCGCAGGCCTGCAGGCGATCGCCACCGCCAAGCGGCTCGGCGCGGTGATCGAGGCCTCCGACGTGCGGCCGGCGGTGAAGGAGCAGATCGAATCCCTAGGCGGCAAGTTTCTCGACGTACCCTACCTGACCGACGAGGAGCGCGAGATCGCGCAGGGCGTCGGCGGCTACGCGCGGCCGATGCCGGCGGACTGGATGCGCCGCCAGGCCGAACTGGTGCATCAGCGCGCGACTCAATCGGACGTGCTGATCACCACCGCACTGATCCCCGGGCGCCCGGCGCCGAAGCTGATCAAGGACGAAACGGTGCGGCAAATGAAGCCAGGCTCGGTGATCGTCGACCTGGCGGTCGAGCAGGGTGGCAACGTCGAGGGCTCCGAGCCCGGCAAGATCGCGCTCAAGCACGGCGTCAAGATCATCGGCCTCACCAATCTGCCCGCGACGGTGCCGTTCGACGCCTCGGCGCTGTATGCGCGCAACCTGTACAACTTCCTCGCCCTGATGCTCGATCCGAAGAGCGGCGAATTCAAGCTGGACAGGGAAGACGAGATCATCGCCGGCACCATGGTGTGCGCCGACGGTGCGGCAACCAAGCGAGGCTGAAATGTCAGGAACCGTAGATCCCACCATCCTAAACCTCGTGGTGTTCGTGCTCGCGGTGTTCGTGGGTTACCACGTGATCTGGAATGTGACGCCGGCGCTGCATACGCCGCTGATGAGCGTCACCAACGCGATTTCGTCGGTCATCATCGTCGGCGCGATTCTCGCGGCGGCGCCGAACGAGACGGACTTCGGCTCGGTTCTCGGCGTGATCGCGGTCGCGCTCGCGTCGGTAAACGTCGCCGGCGGCTTCTTGGTCACCCAGCGGATGCTTGAGATGTTCAAGAAGAAACAGGCGAAGAAAGAGGGCGGCAAATGAGCGCCAACCAGCTTACCCTGTGGTACCTGGTCGCCTCGGTGTGCTTCATCCTGGCGTTAAAGGGGCTGTCGTCGCCTACCACCGCGCGCCGCGGCAACCTGTTCGGCATGGTCGGCATGACCATCGCCGTATTGACCACTATCGCGGTGGTTGCGCACGGCCGCATCGACCTGATCCTGATCGCGATGCTGGTCGGCGGCACCGTCGGCGCGATCATCGCGCGGCGAGTGCAAATGACGCAGATGCCCGAGCTGGTCGCGGCGATGCACTCCATGGTCGGCATGGCCGCCGTGCTGATCGCAATCGCGGTGGTCAACAACCCGGGCGCATTCGGCGAACACGATCCGCTGCCCGCCGGCAATCGGCTCGAGCTGTTCATCGGCACATTCGTCGGCGCGATTACTTTTTCCGGCTCCGTGATCGCGTTCGGCAAGCTTGCCGGGCTGGGCAAGAAGTTTCGCCTGTTCTCGTCGGCGCCGGTGGTGTTCAAGGGCCAGCACCTGCTCAACCTGGTGCTTGCGCTGGTCATGATCGGCTTCGGCCTGGCGTTCTTCATGGCCGACGACAAGGGCTGGACGCCGTTTGCCGTGATGACGGCGATTGCCTTCGTGCTCGGCTTCCTGATCATTATCCCGATCGGCGGCGCCGACATGCCGGTGGTGATCTCGATGTTGAACAGCTACTCGGGCTGGGCGGCCGCGGGAATCGGCTTTTCCCTCAACAACGCGATGCTGATCATCGCGGGCTCGCTGGTCGGCTCCTCGGGCGCGATCCTGTCCTACATCATGTGCAAGGCGATGAACCGCTCGTTCTTCAGCGTCATCCTGGGCGGCTTCGGTGCGGCCGAGGGCAGCGCGGCCGCCGGCAGCGAACAGAAGACCGTGCGCTCGGGCTCGGCGGAGGACGCGGCGTTCCTGATGGCGAACGCGGAGTCGGTCATCATCATGCCGGGCTACGGCCTGGCGGTAGCGCGCGCACAGCACGCGGTCAAGGAAATGGCCAACAAGCTGATCGAGAAGGGCATCAGCGTGCGCTACGCGATCCACCCGGTTGCCGGCCGCATGCCCGGGCACATGAACGTGCTGCTGGCGGAGGCCGAGGTACCCTACGATCAGGTGTTCGAGATGGACGACATCAACAACGAGTTCGGCAACACCGACGTGGTGCTGGTGCTGGGGGCAAACGACGTCGTCAATCCGCTCGCGCATGAGAAGGGCAGCGCGATCTACGGCATGCCGATTCTCGAGGTGGCCAAGGCGCGCACCGTGCTGGTCAACAAGCGCTCGATGGCGGCGGGCTACGCCGGGCTGGACAATCCGCTGTTCTACATGGACAAGACGATGATGGTGTTCGGCGACGCGAAGAAGGTGGTCGAGGACATCGTCAAGGCGATCGACTAGATGGGGTCGAGAGAGGAGATCCTCGCCGCGATCCGCAGGCGCCAGGGACGTGGCGGCTCGCCAGCGCTCGCGGAGCGCGAGCAGCTGCAGACCTATTTGCGCGCGCATCCGCGCGGGCCGCTGCCGCAGGTTGCAGGCGATCTCGCGGCGCGCTTTCGTGCACGCGCCGAAGCGAGCGCGAGCACCTGCGACAGGGTGGCGGCGATGGCCGATGCGCCCGGCGCGGTGGCGCGCTACCTCGACGCGCACCGTCTTGCGAAATCGGGCTGCGTCTGGCCGCGGCTGGCAGGGCTCGACTGGAGGGCGGCAGGGCTCGAGCTCGAGCCGCGTGCGGCGAAGGGCGAGGACCTGGTCGGCGTGACGGGCGTGTTCTGCGCGCTGGTCGAGACCGGCACTCTGGCCATGGTTTCCGGCTCCGACACGCCGGCGAGCGCGAGCCTGCTGCCCGAGACGCACGTCGCGCTGGTGCCGCTGGAGCGCCTCGTGCCCCATATGGAGGATGCCTGGGATCTTATGCGCGCGGAGCTCGGCCGGCTGCCGCGCGCGGTGAACTACATTTCGGGGCCCTCGCGTACCGCCGACATCGAGCAGACCCTGGTGCTTGGCGCGCACGGGCCCTATCGCGTCCATATCGTCTTGGTCGGCTGAGCCGCGCGCGGCCGGCGCCCCGGAGCATGCGAGGGATCGACCTTACGGCCTGGCGCAGCAAGCTTGCCGGCGGCGCGCGTACGCTGCGCGGCTTTCTCGCGCGACGCATGCCGCCGCCGCCGCTGCGCATCGGCATGTCGGCACGTCTTTTCCATCCCCGCCCCGACGCCACCGGGCTGCAGGGCAAGCGCATGCAGTACCTCGAGCAGTCGGTCGCGCACTGGGTGATGTCGCGCGACGTGCTGGTGTTCATGGTGCCGACGGTCGACAAGGACAGCCTGTTCCACCGTAGCAACATCCGCGTGGGCGACTACGCCCGCGTGCTCGACGGGCTCGTGCTGCAGGGCGGCGCCGACGTCAGCCCGCTTACCTACGGCGAGGAGCCGCTGGACGGCGAATGGGCGGGCGACCGCCAGCGCGACGTGTACGAGATCGAGCTGCTGCACGAATTCGTCGAGGCCGGCAAGCCGGTGCTCGGCATCTGCCGCGGCGCCCAGTTGATCAACGTCGCCTTCGGCGGCACGCTCTACCAGGACATCCGCACCCAGCTGCCCAAGTCGCAGCCGCACGTGACGAGCGCATACGAGAAAAACCTGCACCAGATGCGCATCGAGCCCGGATCGGGCCTGGCGCGTCTCTACCCAGGAATCGAAACGACGCGCATAAACTCGATCCATCATCAGTCGATCAAGGCGCTGGGCCGGAACCTGTCGGTAGAAGCGCGGTCGGAGCCTGACGGCGTCGTCGAGGCGATCCGCGGTACGGGCAAGAACTACGTGTTCGCGGTGCAGTGGCACCCGGAGTTCCACGCCCCCGGCGACGAGAGCGTGCTGGATAGCGCGCCGATACTGGACGAATTTCTGCGCGCCGCGCGCGGCTAGAAAAGAGCAGGGAGGAGCGTTGCATCCGAGCTTTCTGCCGCAGCTTCCGTTTGCGCTGTCGGCGCCCATGATGTTCGGTGCGCTGCTCGCCGCCGGACTGCTGGCCGGCGAGGCGGCCAACCGCTATGCGTCGCTGCCGCGCATCACCGGCTACGCGCTGGCCGGGGTCGTGCTCGGGCCCCAGCTGAGCGGACTGCTCAGCCGCGAAGTGCTGCATGCGCTCAGCGTCCTGATCGACCTTTCGGTCGGCCTGATCGTGTTCGAGCTGGGATTCCGCTTCGACTGGGACTGGCTCAAGCACAACCGTTGGCTGCTGGTAACCGCCGTCGCGGAAAGCCTGTTCGGATTCGGCGCCATCTTCGGCGCCTTGGTCTACTTCGGCTTCGAGCCCGCGCTTGCGGCAGGCGCGGCGGCGATCGGCACCGCGACTTCGCCCGCCGTCGTGATGCTGGTCGCGCACGAGTTGCGGGCTGAAGGCCAGATCACCGAACGGGCCCTGCTGTTCACCGCGGTCAACAGCGTGTTCGCGTATGTTGCGCTCACCCTCGTGCTGCCGTTTCTGCAACCGAACCTGCACCAGGGCTGGCAGCAAGCGCTGCTACGCCCGCCGTACGTCCTGGGCGGCTCGCTGCTCGCAGGCGCTGCCGCCTGCGCGCTGATGCTGGCACTCGCGCGCTGGCTGGGAAAGCGCGAGGATCGCCAGTTCGTGCTGCTGGTGGCGATCGTGGTGCTCACCGTAGGCGTTGCGCGCAGCCTCAACCTGTCGGTGATGGTGGCGCTGATCACGCTGGGCATGCTGGCGCGCAACCTCGACCGGCGCCACGTCCTGATGCCGCTGCGCTTCGGCTACGGCGGGCAGCTGTTCTTCGTGATCCTGTTCGTGCTCACCGGCGCGGGGCTTGAGTTCGGCGCCTGGGCCACGGCGGCGTGGCTGGTCGCGACGCTGCTGGTGGTGCGCTTCCTCGGCAAGGCGCTGGCGATCCTCGTCTTCGGCCGCCTCTCGGGCGTGCGCACCGGCGGCGCCGGACTGCTGGCGATCGCGCTGCTGCCGATGTCCGGCCTCGCGGTCGGCATGGTGCGCGACGCGAGCGAGCTTTCACCCGCGTTCGGCGGGGACCTGGGCGGAATACTGCTGGCCGCCGTCGCGCTCTCGGAGTTGCTCGGGCCGCTCGCGACGCAATTCGCGCTGCGCCGCGCCGGTGAGGCGCACCCTGGGGCTCAAGGTGGCTGAGGCCGGCGCCGTGGACGAGATGAATTTCAAATCTTCGGCCGAGATCAGCCTCGGGGTCGAGCTCGAGCTGCAGCTGCTGCGCGCGCACGACTTCGACCTCTCGCGCGGAGCCGCCGACCTGCTCGGGTTGCTGGAGAAGCGCAAGCTGCCGGGCGCGGTGAAGCCCGAAATCACCGAAAGCATGGTGGAGCTGAACAGCTCGGTTCACCGGCACCACGGTTCGTTGCGCGACGAGCTGCTCGCTATGCGAGACGCGGTGGTTAAGGAGGCGGGCGTGCTCAACCTGCGCGTCGCGGGCGGCGGCTCGCACCCGTTCCACGACTGGGCCGACCGGCGCATCTTCCCGACCGAGCGCTTCCGCTCGATCCTGGAGCGCTATGGCTACCTGGCCAAGCAGTTCACCGTATTCGGGCAGCACATCCACGTCGGCTGCCCGGGCGGCGACGACGCGGTGTACTTGATCCACATGTTGACGCGCTACGTGCCGCATTTCATCGCGCTGTCGGCCGCCTCGCCGTTCTACCAGGGCGAGAACACCCAGTTCCAGTCCTCGCGCCTGACTTCGATCAACGCGTTTCCGCTCGCCGGGCACATGCCGTTCGTGCGCGACTGGGCGGAGTTCCTCGAGTACTACGACAAGATGCGCGGCTTCGGCATCGTCGCCAGCATGAAGGACTTCTACTGGGACATCCGTCCCAAGCCCGAGTACGGCACGGTCGAAATCCGCGTCTGCGACACGCCGCTGACGGTGCAGCGTGCGGCACTGCTGGGCGCCTATGCCCAGTCGCTGGTCGCCTATCATCTGGCGGAACGGCCGCGCGCGCCGACGCGCGCGGTCTACCTGGTCAACAGCTTCAACCGCTTCGAAGCCAGCCGCTTCGGCTGCCGCGGCGACCTGATCGAGCCCTACGAGAGCCGCAGGAAGAAGCTCGGCCAGGACATCCTGGAGAGCATCGAGACCGTCATGCCCTACGCGCTGCGGATGGGGGCCGCGGACGCGCTCGCCGAGCTCGCCACCGACGTGCGGCACGGGTATTCCGATGCCAACTGGCTGCTCGAGTGCCATACCGTGCGCGGCTCGCTGCCCGACGTGGTGCGCGAGTCTGCGGCGCGCTGGAGCGGGTTGGCCTGAGCGGGCGCGGCGAACGACCTTTCGCGGCCGAACGGACGCGCACCTATAATGCGGGCCACCAAGACCACGGCGAGACGAAGCATGACATCAGTACTGAAAATTGCCGCGCGCCTCATCGCGCTCGAGCGCGGCCTGATCCTCGGCGCGCTCGTGATGGCAGGCGTGGCGGCGGCGCTGGGCGTACCGATCGCGTTCGTGTTGTTCGCCTTGACCCTTGCCGGCGTGGCGCTGTTTCATCGTCACACGTTCTATGTGGCGATCATCGGATTGGCGGTCGTCACACTCTATTCGGTCGAGTTTGCGGGTTTTCGCGAGGGATCCGGATTGGCCGGCCTTGGCGCGCACATGCTGCACGAGTGGGTGGTCCTGGCCAATCTTGGATGCCTGCTACTCGGCTTCGCATTGCTTTCCAACCATTTCGAGGAGAGCAAGGTCCCGGCGGTGCTGCCGCATTACCTTCCGGACGACTGGAAGGGAGGGCTGGTCCTGATTCTGATCGTGTTCGTGCTGTCTTCGTTTCTCGATAACATCGCGGCCGCGATCATCGGCGGCACCATCGCGCGCGTGGTGTTCAGACACAAGGTGCACATCGGCTACCTCGCCGCGATCGTGGCGGCGTCGAACGCCGGCGGTTGCGGCAGCGTGGTCGGCGACACCACCACCACCATGATGTGGATCGACGGTGTCGACCCGCTGCACGTGCTGGACGCGTATGTGGCCGCGATTGCCGCAATCATGATATTCGGCGTGCCGGCGTCGCTCCAGCAGCAGCGCCACTCTCCGATCATCAAGGAGGCGAAGATCGAGCACCGAGTGGACTGGAGCCGGGTCCTGATCGTGCTGATCATCCTCACGGCCGCGATTGCCACCAACGTGGTCGTGAACGTGAAGTTCGGGGCGATCTCCGACAGTTTCCCTTTCATCGGCGCGGCTGTCTGGGTAGCGCTGATAGTCACTGCGGCGTGGCGGCAACCTAACTGGAGGCTGCTGCCGAACGCGTTCAAGGGGGCGATCTTTCTGCTCTCGCTCGTCACCATCGCGTCGATGATGCCGGTGGACAAGCTGCCGCTCGCTTCATGGCACACGGCCTTCGGCCTCGGCTTCGTGTCGTCGGTATTCGACAACATCCCGCTCACCGCGCTGGCGCTCAAGCAGGGTGGGTACGACTGGGGCATGCTCGCCTACACGGTCGGATTCGGAGGCTCGATGATCTGGTTCGGCTCGAGTGCGGGCGTGGCGCTCTCCAACACGTTTCCGGAGGCCAGATCGGTAGGGCTGTGGTTGCGGCACGGCTGGCATGTTGCGCTTGGCTACGTCGTCGGTTTCTTCGTGATGCTCTTTTTGCTCGGCTGGCATCCCGATGCGCCGCACAAGGATCGCGGTGTCGTGACGCCGAGTCAGGGCCATTCGATGCCGTTGCGCACCGGGTAGCTTGCGCTGACCATAGCCCGATGCGGGCAAAATTATCCACATTCCGGGCTGCGCTGGCCCTCGCCGCGCTGAGCGTCGTTCTGGCGCCCCGGGCCTTCGCCGCGGGCGCGGACGATGCGGCGGGCACATTTCTCTTCCTGGCGCTTGCCCTGGTCGTCGCGCGCCTGGCTGGCTTCGTCGAGCGCTTCGGCCAGCCCCCAGTGCTCGGGGAGTTGCTCGCCGGCGTCTTGCTCGGCAATCTCGGGCTGAGTTTTTTGGACGGAATGCGCCACGACGCGCTGGTCGGCTTTCTGGCCGAGCTTGGCGTAGTCATTTTGCTGTTCCAGATCGGCCTCGAATCGAGCTTTGCTTCTTTGCGTCAGGTCGGTGCGCGCGCATTCGCCGTAGCCGTGGTCGGTGTGGTGGTGCCGTTCGCGCTCGGCCTTCTGGTGGGCCCGCTTCTGGTGCCCGGGCAGTCGTTTAATGCCTACCTTTTCGTTGGCGCAACTCTTGCCGCGACTTCCGTCGGCATCACGGGACGGGTATTTCGCGATCTGGGGGTGTTGGAAACGCGCGAAGCGAGGATCGTGCTTGGCGCGGCGGTCATCGACGACGTGCTCGGCCTGATTCTCCTGGCGGTGGTGTCGAGCCTGGTCGCGAAAGGCGGCATCGACCCAGCCACGCTCGCGTGGATCGTCGCTCAATCGGTTCTGTTTCTGGTCGGCGCCGTGTATCTCGGACGCCTGCTTTCGCCCAGGCTCGCTCGGGCGCTGGCCAAGGTGCACGCAGGGGAGGGCATGAAGTTCACGCTGGTGCTGGCGCTGGGTCTGGCGCTCGCGTGGCTCGCGCACCAGATCGGCCTTGCCGCGATCGTCGGCGCGTTCGCGGCAGGACTGTTCCTCGAGCCGGCATATTTTGACGACTTCGAGGAGCCGGAAATCGTGCAGGAAATCCGTCCGCTGCTGGCGCGGGCCGGCGGCGAGGCGACCTCGGAACTGCGCACGATCCTCGACCGCCACGCGCAGCGGCATCACGCCGACATGCTTGGGCCCCTGGGTTACGTGTTCGTGCCGGTATTCTTCGTTTACACGGGAATGCAAGTGCGGATCGAACTGTTTACCCACGGGGCGCTGTTGCTGACGGCGCTTGCGCTGGCCGGGGCGGCAATCGTCGGCAAGCTTGCGTCCGGGCTGGCCGCAGGCGCGGCGCGAAAGTGGGTAGTCGGCTGGGGAATGGTGCCGCGCGGCGAGGTGGGGTTGATCTTCGCCGCAATCGGGCGCGAAGTTGGCGCCATCGACCAAGCCACCTTCTCCGCGGTTGTCCTGATGGTCATTCTCACCACGCTGGTGACGCCCCCCGTACTTGGGCGACTCCTCAGACCGGGGACCGGCTGAATCCCTGGGCGCCGTTCTTATCGCGCATCATGGACTTACCTTGCAACCCATGAAAGCTGTGGTTACAATCCCTTCAGCTCGCTGACGTGCACGGGGATCTGCCCCGGAGCGCTAAGACAATAAATCCGGGCGGGCAAGATCTCTCACCATGAAAAAGGGCTGTCGCCCTGCACACCAAGGTAGCGAGAACCAAGGAGGATTCAAATGAGCAATCAACAAGTAAAGCCGGAAGTATCGCGCCGTAAGTTCCTGACAGGAACTGCCGCGGCGGCCACCGGCGCGGCGACGCTCGGCTTCCCGATGATCGCGAAGTCGCAGTCGCCGATCGTCATCAAGATGCAAGGTGCCTGGAGCTCGACCGACATCTTCAACGAGTTCGCGATGGAGTTCGTCACCCGCGTGAACGAGATGTCGGCCGGCCGGCTGAAGGTCGACTACCTGGTCGGCGGCGCGGTGGTGAAGCCGTTCGAAGTGACCGACGCCGTCAGCAAGGGCGTGCTCGACGCCGGGCACACGGTACCGGTCTACTGGTACGGCAAATCCAAGGTCGCCTCGCTGTTCGGCTCCGGCCCGATCAACGGCTGCGACGCGTTCCAGACCCTGGCGTGGATCTATCGCGGCGGCGGGCTCGAGCTCTATAACGAGCTGCTGAGGAAGCTCGACTTGAACTACGTCGGCTTCTTCGCCATGCCGATGCCCACGCAGCCGCTCGGCTGGTTCAAGAAGCCGATCACGGACGCGAAGCAGTTGAAGGGCCTCAAGTACCGCACCGTGGGCCTCGCGGCGGACCTGTTCCAGGAAATGGGCTCCAAAGTGACGCAGCTCGCGGGCGGCGAGATCGTCCCGGCGCTGGAGCGCGGTGTGATCGACGCGTTCGAGTTCAACAATCCGACCTCGGACATGCGCTTCGGCGCTGCGGACGTGATCAAGAACTACGAGATGGGCTCGTTCCACCAGGCGATGGAGTTCTTCGAGATCATCATCAACAAGAAGAAGTGGGACTCGATGCCGAAGGATCTGCAGGCGATCTGGCGGCACGGGGTCGAAGCCGCATCGCAATCCAACTACTGGACCGCGATGGCGAACTACCCGAAGGACTTGCGCAAGCTGATCGACAAGGACAAGGTCAACGTGATCCGCACGCCGAAGTCGGTATTCGTGGCACAGCTCAATGCGTGGGACGTGCTGACCAAGAGGCTCTCCGACGCCGATCCGTTCTTCAAGCGCGTGGTGGAGTCGCAGCGCGCGTGGGCCAAGGATGTCGTCTACTACTGGATGCTGAACGACGCGGACTACAAACTGGGCTACGAGCACGTGTTCAAGACCAAGCTCCCGAGCTGAACTCCGGGGGCGTTGAGCAAGACACTCGATGTTGGGGCGGCGCCTGCGGTGCCGCCCCATTTTCTTGTTACGGACCCGCGCGCATGGTCAATCGAATCATCTACGGCATCGACCAGCTGAGCAGGATGGTCGGCCACGCTTTCGCGTGGTGCATCGTCATCCTCACGTTCGGCACCTCCTACGAGGTGTTCGTGCGCTATGCGCTCAACAACCCGACCAGCTGGGCGTTCGACATGAGCTACCTGATGTATGGCGGGCTGTTCTTCATGGCCGGCGCCTACACGCTGTCGCGCAATGGCCACGTGCGCGGCGACTTCATCTACAGGATGTGGCCGCCCCGGGTGCAGGGAGTCATCGAATTGACCCTCTACGTCCTTTTTTTCTACCCGGGCGTTCTCGCGCTGATGTATGCGGGCTGGGGCTACGGCGCCGAGGCGCTCAAGATCCGCGAGGTGAGCGTCAACAGCCCGGTGGGCATTCCGGTGTGGCAGCTCAAGCTGCTGATTCCCTTCGGCGCAGGGTTGCTGGCGATCCAGGGCCTGGCCGAGGTGCTGCGCTGCGTCATCTGCATTCGCGACAACCGCTGGCCGCCGCGCCTGCATGACGTCGAGGAGCTCGAGGACGTGCTGATCCAGCAGCATGCCGCCGAAGTAGCGGCGAAGCAGGGAGGCGCCAAATGAGCGATCCCGCCGTCGCCCTGATGATGCTGGGGCTGTTCATCTTCGTCATCCTGCTCGGATTTCCCATCGCCTTCACGCTCATGGGAATGGGGGTCGGCTTCGGCTATTACGCGTATTACCAGGCCGGGACCGAGTTCTTCGACAACCGGATCTTCTACCTGTTGACGCAGAACACCTGGAGCATCATGAGCAACGACGTGCTCGTTGCCGTGCCGTTGTTCCTGTTCATGGGTTACGTGGTCGAGCGCTCCAATATCCTCGACCGTCTGTTCTACAGTCTGCAAGTGGCATTGCGCCACGTCCCGGGCGCGATGGCGGTCGCGGCGCTGGTGACCTGCGCCATGTTCGCCACTGCGACCGGGATCGTCGGCGCGGTGGTGACGCTGATGGGCCTGCTTGCCTTCCCGGCGATGCTCAAGGCCGGTTACGACCAGAGGCTCTCGGCGGGCGTGATCTGCGCCGGCGGGACGCTCGGGATCCTGATCCCGCCGTCGATCATGCTGATCGTCTACTCGGCGACCGCTTCGGTCTCGGTGGTGCGCCTCTACGCCGCGGCGATGCTGCCGGGCTTCCTGCTCGCGGGCCTGTACGTCGTCTACGTGATCACGCGCGCGGTGCTCAATCCCAGTCTTTGTCCGAAGCTGCCGAAGGAGGAAAGCAATGTTCCCTGGGGCAAGGCATTCGTGCTGCTTGCCCAGGCGTTCCTGCCGCTTGCGGTGCTCATCCTTTCGGTGCTCGGCTCGATCCTGTTCGGGCTGGCGACCCCGACCGAGGCCGCCGCAGTGGGGGCGCTGGGCAGCCTGGTGCTGGCGGCCGCCTACCGCGCCCTCACCTGGCAGCGGCTGCGCGAGGCGGTTTACCTGACGGCGCGCACTTCGGCGATGGTGTGCTTTCTGTTCGTCGGCTCGTGGACGTTCTCGTCGGTGTTCTCGTACCTGGGCGGGGAAGGAATCATCAAGCAGTTCGTGCTCGGCCTGGATCTCAATCCGATCCTGTTCCTGATCATCTCGCAGATGATCATCTTCCTGCTCGGCTGGCCGCTCGAGTGGAGCGAAATCATCATCATTTTCGTGCCGATCTTCCTCCCTCTGCTGCCGCATTTCCACGTCGACCCGATGGTGTTCGGCATCCTGGTGGCGCTCAACCTGCAGACCTCGTTCCTGACGCCGCCGATGGCGATGTCCGCGTACTATCTCAAGGGCATCGCGCCGCCGTACGTGCAGCTGTGGACCATCTTCAAGGGCTGTTTCCCGTTCCTCGGCATGGTGTTTGTTACCATGTTTCTCGTGTACGTGTTCCCGCAACTGATGTTCTGGCTGCCGACCCTGATCTACGGGCGCTGATCGAATGGACGCATCGCAGCTGAACTGGCTTTCGGCTACCGACGCGGCGCGCGCGATCCGCGACGGCGCGCTCAGCTCGGAGCAACTGACCGAGGCCTGCCTCGCGCGGGTGCGCGAGGTGGACGACCAGGTCCAGGCCTGGGCTTTTCTCGACCCCGAGCACGCGCTCAACCAGGCTCGCGCGCGCGACCAGCAGCGCCGCGAGGGCCGGCCGACCGGCCCACTGCACGGGGTGCCGGTGGCGATCAAGGACATCATCGACACCGAGGACATGCCGACCGAGGACGGCAGCGCGCTGCACGCCGGGCGCACGCCGGCGCGCGATGCGACCGTGGTGGCGATGCTGCGCGCAGGGGGCGCGGTCATCTTCGGCAAGACGGTGACGACCGAGCTCGCGACCTATGCTCCCGGCAAGACGCGCAATCCGCGCAACCCCGAGCACACGCCCGGGGGCTCCTCGAGCGGATCCGCGGCCGCCGTCGCGGTCGGCATGGTGCCGCTCGCGCTCGGCAGCCAGACCAACGGCTCCGTGATCCGGCCTGCGTCATTCTGCGGCGTGTACGGCTTCAAGCCGACGCACGGCCTGATCCCGCGCACCGGCGTATTGAAGCTGTCGCGAACGCTGGACCAGCTGGGGTTCTTCGCCAGAAGCGTCGAGGATCTCGCGCTGCTGGGCGAGCAGCTCGTCGGCTGGGACGAGGATGACCTCGACACGCGGCCACGCGCGCGGCCGCCGCTCGTCCAGACCACCTGCGCCGAGCCGCCGCTGCCGCCGCAACTTGCGTTCGTGAAGGGTCCGGCCTGGGATCGCGCCGCCGACGAGACCAGGCAGGCGTTCGCGGAGCTGGTGTCGGCGCTCGGCGAGCATGTGTTCGAGGTCGACATGGCCGAGTCGACAGCGCCCTCGCTCGATTACCACCGAATCATCATGGAAGCCGAGATGGCGGCGAACCTGGACCGCGAATGGGACAAGGGGCGCGACCGGATGTCGCCGTCGCTGCGCGCGCAGCTCGAGCGCGGCCGTGAAATTACGGCGTTGGATTACCAGCGTGCGCGGGCGCGCATCCCGCTGCTCAACGCGGGGTTCGACGACATTTTCGAGCGCTGCGAGGCGATCGTCACGCCGGCGGCGGCGGGGACCGCGCCGCGCGGGCTCGAGTCGACCGGCGATCCGGCTTTCTGCTCGCTGTGGACCCTGTGCGGCATGCCGGCGCTCAATCTACCCCTGATGCAGGGTGCAAATGGCCTGCCGCTTGGCGTACAGCTGGTGGGGCCGCGCGGCAGCGACGCGCGATTGCTGCGCACCGCGCGCTGGCTCGTGGCGCGAGTCGCGGCCGGCTGATCGGACACGGAGACCTTCGACATGCTATTCAAGATTCTCGGCAGCATCCTGGCGGCGAGCCTGCTGATCGTCTTCATCGGCCCGGTGGCGATCAAGCTCAAAGACGTTGCGTTCAGCGTCGTGGTGCTGATCGGGCTGACGATGATGATCGTCGATATCTGGCAGTCGCTGCAGTCGAAGGAAGACTGAAGGCCGCGCTTCAGTACGCGGCGGCGACCGGCTGCGAGCGAAGCGCGGCGATCTCGGCGCGCAGGCTCTCGAGTTCGCTTCGGTCGACGATGCCAAGCACCCAGTGGGTGAGGCGGCCGTCGGCGGCGCGCACTGCGCCCAGTGCCGCTTCGACCTGCAGCGCGGCGCCATCCTTGCTCCAGGCGGGCAGCCGCCAGCGCGAAGCGGGCTCGCCGAACAGCCTTTGCGCGAGCGCCTCGTCGCCGCGGAACAGCAGATCGACCACCCCGCGCCCGCGCACTTCTGCCTCGCGATAACCGAAGAAGCCTTCGAACGCGGCATTGACATAGGTCACTGGCCGTCCCGGCCCGTCGGCATCGATCAACGCCAGCGGCAAGCCGCAGGCCGACAGTGCAGCG
>JBAUTW010000266.1:0-3976 GCA_049582365.1 Burkholderiales bacterium
TCGACAGGTCGGCCTCGATTCGCAGGCCCTCGTGCACCGGCGTGTCGAGCGCGCGCTGCACCGCCTCGCGCGCGAAGCCGAGCGCCGGCAGGCTGAAGCGCGAGAACTCGCGTGCAAAGGCGATGCCCGCGGCGAGCGCGTCGCCGTCGACGACCCGGTTCGCGAGCCCCCAGGCGACCGCGGTCTGCGCGTCCACCGCCTTGGCGGTGAGGATCATCTCGAGCGCGCGCGCCTCGCCCACCGCACGCGGCAGGCGCTGGGTGCCGCCGTAGCCGGGAATGAGGCCGAGCTTGATCTCCGGCAGCCCGAGCTTGGCATTCGGCGCGACCAGGCGGAAGGTGCAGGCGAGCGCGAGCTCCAGGCCTCCGCCGAAGGCGTAACCGTTCACGATCGCCACCGACGGGATGGGCAGACGGGTGATCTTTTGCATGGTGGCCTGGCCAAGCTCGGCGCCGCGCTTGGTCTGCGCCAGCGTCCGGCCGGCGAGCTCGGCGATATCGGCCCCGGCACAGAACGCCTTGTCCCCCGCGCCGGTGACCAGGAGCGCGCGCGCATCGCTCGCCGCGACCTCGTCGATCGCGCGCGACAGATCCTCGACCAGGCCGAACGAAAGCGCGTTCAGCGCCTGCGGGCGGTTGAGGCGAATGAGCGCGAATTCCTCCACGCGCGAAAGTTCGATGGCCATCTCATGTCTCCTTCAGGGGTTCGGTCCAGCGCACCGGTTGCGGCGCGACGCGCCCGTTTTTCGCCCACTCCTGCAGCTCGCGCTTGAGGATCTTGCCGCTCGCGGTTGACGCCCCAGACTATCACCGCCGTGGCTTGACGGTCGGCGCGGTTATCCTTCACCATCGACTGAGCCATGCCAGCTCAGCTCGCCAACCTCGACCAGGCCAGGAACACGGCCATCGACCTGGGCATCAAGTTCGGCCCGAAGCTCCTGGTCGCGATCCTGATCCTGGTTGCCGGCTACTACGTCGGGCGCTGGGTCGGCGCATTCTTCGACCGCTGGCTCGGAAAGCTGAGCCTCGAGCCGTCGGTACGGCTGCTGCTGGTGCGCCTCGCCCGGCTGATCGTGATCGGCCTGTTCCTGATCATGGCGCTGCAGAACCTGGGCGTAGACCTGCTGCCGCTGATCGCCGGATTGAGCGTGGCGGGCGCGGGCATCGCGCTCGCGATGCAGGGCGTGCTGGGCAACCTGGCGGCGGGCCTGACCATCATCTTCACCAAGCCGTTCCGCGTCGGCGAGTACGTCGCGATGGTGGGGGTCGAGGGCCGGGTGGAGTCGATCGACCTGTTTACCACCAAGCTCAGCCACCCGGACCGCTCGCGGGTGGTGGTGCCGAACCGCAAGATCGTGGGCGAGATTCTGCACAACTACGGCGACATTCGGCAGCTCGAGCTGCGGGTGGAGATCGCCCGGGCGGCCGACCTCGGGCCCGCTCTCGCGGCGATCGACGAGGCGGTGCGATCCAATGCGCGCGTACTGAAAGATCCTGCGCCGCTAGTCGGTGTGGCGACGCTCGCCGACAAGTCCATCGGCATCGCGGTCAGGCCGTGGGTCAAGGTATCCGACTACGTGCCGGCCGGCGCCGAGATCAATCAGGCGATCGTGGCGAAGTTCGGCGCTGCGGGCGTCGAGTACCCCAGGGCCGCGCGCGAGATCCGCGTCATCGGGAGCGCCCAGCCCTGAGTGCGAGCGCATCGCGTCGGTATTCGACGCGCTTCATCTCCAAGTACTCGGCGCGACCGATTTCGTGCAACTGGCGCGGGTAGCGCTCGGTCGCCGCGAACCAGTCGCGCATGCTCTCCTCGGGCCGCGCGTCGGGCGGCGCGGACTGCGCCGCCAAGTACGCCTCGACGGCGAGGTAGTAGCGCATCACGTTGCGCTCCACGATGCCGCGCAGCCCGCCGACGTACTCAACTCCTCCGTTCGGTCGCCGGCCGAGAACGGTGAACCCGACCTTGCCGCTGCCGGCCGTGGCCAGATAGGCGTTGAGCGCGATGCGGGCCGCCAATCCGTACGCATACGAATACGACAACGCGACGAAGCTGCGCTTCGCGTCGAGCGGCGCGACCTCGAAGCGGATCCGGTAGTCGCGCGTTCCGGCCGGACCGCTTTCCGCCCGCAACACGGTTTGCATGAAATCCGCCGCGTGGCTCACTGCCCGATAATCGAAGTCGACGCGCCGCGCGTCCTCCGGCGGTTGCGGAGTCTTGCGGCCAAGATAGACGGCGAGGCCGCCCGGCGTAGCACGGCAGTCTTTTACGTTCAGGTGCAGGATCAGGATCTGGCACCACTGGCGCGTCCCGTCCAGGCCGCTCCTCAATTCGTCGAACCGACGATCGACGACCGCGTACACCGCGCCCTGCACACGGGCGTCCGACTGGTGCGACTCGAGCAAGAGCGGCCGTCCGAACGGGCTCGCCGCGAGCCGCTCGGCGAGCGCGGCATAGGTCCCGCGCAGCGCGGCCGCCGATCCGGGTCCCGGTTCGGCATGCGCCGTGAGCGCGAAGATCAGAAGGACGAAAGCGAGCCTGGAGAGATTCATGCTAGCCGGTCTTGCGGCCGGCTCAATCATCGGAAGATTCTGGTGGAGTGGAGGAGGATCGAACTCCCGACCTTCGCATTGCGAACGCGACGCTCTCCCAGCTGAGCTACCACCCCATTGGGGAGGCGCGGATTTTACAGGAAAATCACGCCTCCGGACAACGAAGCCCTGCTGACCGCCAATTTGCGCGCTGTACCGGACGCCGTTGCAGAACGTCCAGGTACCGGCGCCCTGGCGCGGCGTGTCGAACTGGATCTGCAAGCGCCCCCTGCCGTTCAGCATGTTGAGCATCGTCTCGTTGATCACGCCGGTCTGGGAAACGCGCTGACCGAAATCGACTGGGCAATACTTCCTGGCTTCTTGCCGGCCGAAGACCTGAAAATTCACCGGCGTGCGATAAACGCCCGGAGGCGAATTCCTCCGCATCCGAGCGCTTCGCGGGGAGCACTTCAATGCAGGACATGTTGGTCAAACTGGTGGATTTGCCGCTCGCCCGGATGTTCGTCCTGACCGGGATCATTTTTCTGCTTGTTGCGGTGTTGGGCCGCGTTGAAGGAAAGATCGAGCCAGGCAACGCAGGTCGCGTCGGCGCGACGATCATTGGCGTGCTGCTCATGGTGCTGGGACTGGCGATGTACTTTCTTGATGGCGACGCAGTGCGCGCAGCCCTGCGCGACGGCGCGGCGCGTTCGCTCGCGCTGCACGCGAGCGCTTCCTCCGCCAAGGACGGACGCCAAGCGCCCCCGGCCGATACAGTCGCGGCGGGTGCCAAGACCGGACTCCCCATCGTGGTGGTGGCCGGCACCTACGGGCGCAATTGCGGGGCGCCTTCAGGCAATGTCACCGCCGCGCTCGCGCGCACGTGCAACGGCCGCAGCCTGTGTAAAGTCGCGATCGACGCTGCCCCGGCAGACGGGGCGACTCCAGGTTGCGACAAGGACTACGCAGCTGAATGGAAGTGCGGCTCCGGCGCGGGCGTCTATTCGGCCGCTATTCCGCCCGGCGCCGGTCGCGGCGCAAGCGTCACACTGACCTGCCCAGGCTGACGCCGCCTCCTCAATCGTCCGCCGCACCTGGCGAGGCGCTAGACCTCATACGCTGTTGCATTTGGTGGGCCGGCTTGGATTCGAACCAAGGACCAAGGGATTATGAGTCCCCTGCTCTAACCAACTGAGCTACCGGCCCACGCGCGTCACTCGATACTCTACGACGCCAGCGCGCGCTCGAGGAAGTCGAGCCGGTCCTGGCCCCAGAACAGCTCGTCGCGATAGGCGTAGGTCGGGGCGCCGAACACGCCGCGCGCAAGCGCTTCCTGGGTGAAGGCGTCGAACTGCGCCTTGGCGCCGGGCGCGGCCGCAAGCAGCTTGTCGCCGTCCAGCCCGACCTTGGCGGCCGCGGCGCGCAGCGTCGCCGGGTCGGCGATGTTC
>JBAUTW010000267.1:0-1835 GCA_049582365.1 Burkholderiales bacterium
GCCTGCTGCCGCGCGCCAAGGCGCTCGCCCTGCGCGGCGCCAAGCTGCGTAACCGCCTGTGGAGCCGTGGCGGGGTGAGGGCAAGCGACGGCGCGGTCGTCTTCACGCTCTGGGCCGACGACGTGCAGGCGGCCGACGGCGCCAGTCGTTACCTGCTGTGGGCGCCGAACGTGGAAGGCTCGCGCCCCTGGTCGGATACGCCGGGGGGCCAGGAACGGCTCGAACATTGCCGGCTCGCCGCGGACGGCGCCGGCGCCGAGGGGCTGCTCGTCTACGGCGTGCGCATGGAAGGTTCGTTGCCCGACGACAAGGCGCTCAGCGTGCTGGGCGCGGACCCCGACACCGTGCTCACGCTGAGGGTCGAGAAGCGCGCCGAAGAGTACTGGGCGAGCTGGGGCGGCGCAAGCCGCGCCGCGGGCTGAGTCGCAGCAACGCCGGCGGCGTAGCCCCTTCGCGCCCGAAACGATTTAAGCTTGCGACGTATTTCCGTGACCGCCGCGGAGCAGGCATGGCTGAAATCGTCGCCGTAGACCGACTCGACGTCCTGGTGCTGGTGGACAACGTCACCGACAGCCTGTCGAGCACGCCGAGCAACGTGATCCCGGAGTGGACCGGGCTGATCACCGGCGGGCGCATGCACATCGTCTCGGGCGGGGCGATCTGCTGCGCGCACCACGGGCTGTCGCTGCTGATCACCGCGCACGTGAACGGCGAGCCGCGCACGCTGCTGCTCGACGCGGGGCCGGAGGGCGCGACCTTCCAGCGCAACGCCGGGATCCTGGGGGTCGATTTCGGCGCCATCGACGCCGTCGTGCTGTCGCACGGGCACTGGGACCACGCCGGCGGGCTGAGCGCGGCGATCGAGTCGATCGCGCGCCACCGCGGCGCGGGCGAGGTGCCCTGCTACGTCCACCCGGGGATGTTCGCGCAGCGCGCGACGCAGCGCCCCACCGGCGAGATGGCGGTGCACGAGCCGGTGCCCGATCCGAAGCTGCTCGCCGAAGCGGGCGCGAAAGTGGTGAACACGCGCGAGCCGCAGTCATTGTGCGGCGGCGCGTTCTACCTCAGCGGCGAGATTCCGCGCCGCACCGCCTACGAAGTCGGGCTGCCGGGGCACATGCGGCGCGCGGCCGACGGCAAGTCCTGGGAGCCCGATCCCCTGCTGATCGACGAGCGCTTCGTCGCGGTGCGGGTCAAGCACAAGGGCCAGTTCGTGTTCTCGGCCTGCTCGCACGCGGGGCTGATCAACGTGCTCAGGCACGCGCAGGAGCTGTTCCCCGAAACGCCGCTGTACGGCGTGATGGGCGGCATGCACCTTTCGGGCATCACCGAGAAGGCGATCCCGGAGACGGTCGCGGACCTGAAGAAATTCGGCCTCGGGCTGCTCGCCCCCGGCCACTGCACCGGCTGGCGCGCGCTGTCCGCGCTCGCGCGCGAGTTCGGCGACCAGGCGCTCGCGCCATCGGCGGTGGGCAAGCGCTACCTGATCTGAGCCGGGGCCGACCGTGAGCATGCTCGCGCAGACCGCGGTGTTCCTGGTTACCGCCGTCGTCCTGGTGCCGTTGTTCCGCCGCGCGCGGCTGGGCGCGGTGGTGGGGTATCTCGTCGCCGGGATGCTGATCGGGCCCTCGGGCCTGGCGCTGATCGCCGACCCGGCGGCGACGCTGCAGTTCGCCGAGTTCGGCGTGGTGCTGCTGCTGTTCATCATCGGCCTCGAGCTCGAACCGCGCCGGCTGTGGGTGATGCGGCGCGCGGTGTTCGGGCTCGGCGGGGCGCAGCTCGCGCTTACCGCGCTCGCGCTCGGCGGCATCGCGCTCGCGCTCGGTCTCGACTGG
>JBAUTW010000268.1:0-2440 GCA_049582365.1 Burkholderiales bacterium
GTGTCGCAGGAGGACCTGCAGCACGCGCGCGACGCGGTCGCCGCGGCACGCGCCGCGCTCAAGACCGCGGACGAGCAGCTCGCCGCGAGCCGCGCGCTGACCGAGGGAACGTCGGTCGAGAAGCAGCCCAGCGTGCTGCGCGCCGCGGCGCGGGTGCGCGAGGCGTTCCTCGCGGTCCAGCGCGACGAGATTCCCGCGCCCGTGCGCGGCTACGTCGCCAAGCGCAGCGTGCAGGTGGGACAGCGTGTGGCGCCTGGCGAGCCGCTGATGGCGGTCGTGCCGCTCGACGAGGTCTGGGTCGACGCGAACTTCAAGGAAGTGCAGCTGCGCGACATGCGCATCGGCCAGCCGGCGCGGCTGACCGCCGATTTGTACGGCAGCAAAGTCGAGTACCGCGGGCGGGTGACGGGCCTCGCCGCCGGCACCGGCGGCGCTTTTGCGCTGTTGCCGCCGCAGAACGCCACCGGCAACTGGATCAAGGTGGTGCAGCGCCTGCCGGTGCGCATCGAGCTCGACCGGAAGCAGCTCGCGGCCCATCCGCTGCGGGTCGGGCTGTCGATGGAAGTGGACGTCGACGTGCACGACACGAGCGGCCTGGAGCTCGCCAAGGGACCGGTCAAGGGGCCCGTGTACGCGACCAGGGCGTTCGAGGAGCAGGCGGCCGCGGCCGACGCGCGCGTGCGCGAGATCATCGCCGCCAACCTGGGTAACGGCAAGTGAGCGCAGCCTCCCCGGCGGGCGCGGCAGGGCCGCCGCCGCTCGAGGGCATGGAGCGCGCCGTCGGCGCGTTCGTGCTTTCGCTCGCGGTGTTCATGACCGTGCTCGACACCACGATCGCCAACGTGTCGATCCCGACCATCGCCGGCGACCTCGGCGTGAGCCCGAGCCAGGGCACCTGGGTCATCACCTCGTTCGCGGTCTCGACCGCGATCGCGGTGCCGCTCACCGGCTGGCTGGTGGTGCGCTTCGGGCAGGTACGGTTGTTCGTCACCTCGGTGCTGCTGTTCAGCACCGCGTCCTGGCTTTGCGGCCTGGCGCCGAACCTCGAGACGCTGATCGTGTTCCGCGTGCTGCAGGGCGCGGTCGCGGGGCCGATGGTGCCGCTGTCGCAATCGATGCTGCTCTCCACCTTTCCGCGCGAGAAGGCCGGCCTGGCGCTCGCGCTGTGGTCGATGACCGCGCTGCTGGCGCCGATCTCGGGGCCGCTGCTGGGCGGCTGGATCTCGGACAACGCCACCTGGCCGTGGATCTTCTACATCAACGTGCCGGTGGGCCTGTTCTCCGCCGCGGTGACCTGGCAGCTCTACCGCACGCGCGATTCCGCCAAGCGCAAGGTGCCGGTGGATTACGTCGGCCTCGGATTGCTGATCACCTGGGTCGCGGCGCTGCAGATCATGCTCGACAAGGGCAACGAGCTGGACTGGTTCAGCTCGCCGCAAATCGTGACGCTGGCCTGCGTCGCGGCGGTCGGCTTCGCGCTGTTCCTGGTCTGGGAGCTGGTCGACAACGAGCACCCGATCGTCGACCTGTCGCTGTTCAAGAGCCGCAACTTCACCAGCGGCACGCTCGCGATCGCGGTCGGCTACGCGGTGTTCTTCGGCATCACGGTGATCATTCCGCTCTGGCTGCAGACGATCATGGGCTACACCGCCTTCCTGTCGGGGCTTACGGTGGCGCCGATCGGGATCCTTTCGCTGATCATCGCGCCGATCCTGGGCCGCAACCTCGCGCGGCTGGACGCGCGCAAGATCGCGAGCGCCGCGTTCCTGGTGTTCGCGCTGGTCATGTTCATGCGCGCGCGCTTCGACCTGCAGACCGACTTCTGGTCGATCGTGCTGCCGACCGTGATCCAGGGCGCGGCCACGGTTTCGTTCTTCCTGCCGCTCACCGCGCTGCTGCTCGCCGGGCTGCCGCCCGAGCGCATTCCGGCGGCGACCGGGCTGAGCAACTTCGCGCGCTTCACCGCGGGCGCCTTCGGCGCCTCGGTTTCGGTCACGCTGTGGAACGACCGCTCGGCGCTGCACCGCGCGCACCTGGTGGAGCAGGTCACCGCCTACAACCCCCATGCGCAGAGCGCGCTTGCCGCGCTGCACGCGCAAGGCCTGAGCGGCCAGCAGGCGATGGGCCTGATGGACCACCTGATCGACCAGCAGGCGCGCATGCTAGGCACGATCGACCTGTTCTGGCTCTCCGGCATCCTTTTCATCGCGCTCATGGCGCTGGTGTGGATCGCCAAGCCGGCCAACATCTCGCACCGCGCCCCCGCCGACGCCGGCGCGCACTGAGGCGTAATCGGGGTCAGAGTCGATTTATCCACGCCGACGCCGCGCTGGGTTCGCGCCGATAGTGGGGACCGTTAATTACAGAAGTGGCCCCAAGAATCTAGAAACCTGCTCACGCAGACCGACGCCAAGAGCCAGACGACGACGTACGTCTACGA
>JBAUTW010000269.1:0-3882 GCA_049582365.1 Burkholderiales bacterium
CGATGCGCGCGCGCAGCCGGCGCACCGCGGCCGAGGCGCGGTATTCCTGGACCGAGCCGAGCGCCGCGCTGCCGGCGACGATGGCGAGGATGATCGAGGCTTCGAGCCAGTCGCGCACCGCGAGCGAGATCGCCGCCGCGAACACCAGGATCAGCACCAGAGGACTGCGGAACTGCGCCGCGAGCACGCGCAACGCGCTCAGCGCGCGCTCCTCCCCGAGCACGTTCGGACCGTGGCGCTCGAGGCGTGCCGCGGCCTCCGCCGCGGACAGCCCCCGCGGGCCCGACCCGAGGCGTGCGAGCGCCTCCTCCGGCAGCAGCTGCCAGTAGCGCTCGATCCGGGGCGGGTCGACTTCGCGCATCGACGGGTGCGGCGATGCTACCCCGATTTGCCAAACGGGCGAAACGACAATACGGTTGCGTCTTTCGCAGCCGGAGGCGGAAGAAAGTGAAACCGAAGAAGTACGTGAAGATGCCGGGCAAGCTGGTGATCGTGGGCTTCGGCTCGGTCGGCCAGGGCGCGCTGCCGCTGCTGCTGCGCCACCTGAAGATCGCGCGTTCCCAGGTGCTGGTGATCACCGGCGATGAGCGCGGCGCGCGCGAGGCCACGCGCTACGGCGTGACCTTCATGGTCAATCCGCTCACGCGCGGCAACATCCGCGCGGTGCTCGAGCCGATCCTGAAGGCGGGCGATTTCCTGCTCAACGTCTCGGTCGACGTCTCGAGCATCAACCTGATCGCGCTGTGCCAGGCCAAGGGCGCGCTGTACCTGGACACCTGCATCGAGCCCTGGGCCGGCGGCTACGTCGACCGCCGCCTTTCGCCCTCGCAGCGCTCGAACTACGCGCTGCGCGAGGCGGCGCTTGCGCTGAACAAGAAGAAGCCGAACGGTCCCACCGCGGTGCTCACCCACGGCGCCAACCCCGGGCTGGTGTCGCATTTCGTCAAGCGCGCGCTGCTCGACATCGCGCGCGACACCAAGGTGCGGGTGGCGCGCCCGAACACGCGCGAGAAATGGGCCGAGCTGGCGGAGAAGCTCGGCGTCAAGGTGATCCACATCGCCGAGCGCGACACGCAAAAGGCGGTGCCGGACAAGCGCAAGGGCGAGTTCGTCAACACCTGGTCGGTCGAGGGCTTCGCCGGCGAGGGCTGCCAGCCCGCCGAGCTCGGCTGGGGCAGCCACGAAAAGGAATTTCCGGCCGACGGCGGCCGGCACAGCTTCGGCTCGGGCTGCGCGATCTACCTGCAGCGTCCCGGCGCTTCGACCCGGGTGCGCACCTGGACCCCGCTCGAGGGTCCGTTCCACGGCTTCCTGGTCACCCACAGCGAATCGATCTCGATTTCCGACTACCTCACGCTCAAGAACGGCGGCGAGCTGCGCTACCGGCCGACGGTGCATTACGCCTACCACCCCTGCGACGACGCGGTGCTGTCGCTGCACGAGCTGGCGGGCAGGAACTGGAAGCTGCAGGAGCGCCAGCGGGTGCTGATGCGCGAGATCGTCGACGGCGTGGACGAGCTCGGGGTGCTGCTGATGGGCCACGCCAAGGGCGCCTACTGGTTCGGCTCGCAGCTCCCGGTGCAGGAGGCGAGGCGCCTCGCGCCGCACAACAACGCCACCACGCTGCAGGTATGCGTCGCCATCCTCGGCGGCATCGTGTGGGCGGTCGAGAACCCGCGCTGCGGCGTGGTCGACCCGGACCAGCTCGACTACGAGCGCGTGCTGGAGATCGCCGCGCCTTACCTCGGCAAGCTGACCGGCTCCTACAGCCAGTGGACTCCGCTGGTCGACCGCGGGCTGCTGTTCCCCGAGGACGTCGACCAGGACGACCCCTGGCAGTTCAAGAATTTCCGCGTCGTCTGAAACCGCGCGGCGGCCTGCTCAGGCGCCGTGGTGAGCCTCGACCATGACGCCGATCTTCTTCAGGAACGGCGTCGGCAGATCGCCGCCCGCGCACACGATCACCGCGTCGTTGCGGATCTCGCGCTCGGATTTGCCGGCGCGGATGCGGATCCGGTCCTTGCCGATGGCGGTGATCTGCGACTCCAGCATCAGCGTGAGGCGCTCGCCGGCCAGCGCGTCTTCCAGCCGCTTGCGGTTCTTCAGCTTGACCCGGTTGAACGCGGCGCCGCGGTAGGACAGCACCACGCTCGTACCCGGCTCGGCGCAGATATCGAGCGCCGCTTCGAGCGCGCTGTCGCCGCCGCCCACTACCGCGACGTGCTTGCCCTGGTACTGCTCCGACTCGATCAGGCGGTAGACCACCTTGGGCAGCTCCTCCCCCGGGACGCCGAGCTTGCGCGGCGTGCCGCGCCGCCCGATCGCGAGCAGCACGCTGCCGCAGCGGTAGCTGTGCTTCGCAGTGCGCACCACGAAGCCCTTGCCCTCCTGGCGGATTTCCTCCATGCGCTCGTTGTAGCGGATCGGCATCGGCACCTTCGCCGTCACGTCCTGCCACAGCGTCATCAGCGCTTCCTTGCTCACTTCGCGCACCCGGATCTTGCCCACCAGCGGCAGATTCATCGGCGCGGTCATCACGATCTTGTTGCGCGGATAGTGGTATGTCGTGCCGCCGATCGAGTCTTCCTGCTCCAGCGTGACGAATTTCAGGCCCTGCTTGCTCGCCGCAAGCGACGCGGAGATGCCGGCCGGGCCCGCACCGACGATCACCACGTCGTACTCGGCGACCCCGCGCGGGCGCCTGGCGACGTACTCGATCGACCTCGCGCCCTGCTCCGTGGCCTTGCGGATCAGGCCCATGCCGCCGAGCTCTCCCGCGATGAAGATCCCCGGCACGTTGGTCTCGAAGTTCGGACTCACCTTCGGGATGTCGACGCCGCGGTTCTCGGTGCCGAACACCAGCCGGATGGCCTTCATCGGGCAGGCGCTCTCGCAGGCGCCGTGGCCGATGCACACCGCGGGGTTGATCAGCGTGCCCTTGCCGTTGATGATGCCGATTGCCTGCTCCGGGCAGGCCTTGACGCAGGCGCCTGAGCCGAAGCACTTGGACAGGATGAAATCCGGGTGCAGCGTCGGCGGCTCGATCAGCCCGCTCTCGGCCGCCTCGTCCAGCGCGGCATAGGAGAACTTCTGCTGCTTGACGCGCGTGCGCGCGTACACGAGCACGAGCAACAGCAGCGGAATGAGGTAAAGCGCGTAGTAGGACGCGTTGCTCATGAGAACAATTTCACACCGCCGCGGTTCGTCGTGGTCCGGCGACGCATGCCTTGCGCCGCACTTACGCTAGAGTATAGGTGAACATGCGATCACGTCCGGCGCAATGACTTCCGCCACGATTCCGGCCGAGCTGGTCGGCAGACCGCTCGCGCGCTGGCAGCGAGTCCTCCTCTACGCTTCGGTAAGCGCGCTCCTGCTGCTCGCCGCCTGGGTCGCGGCCATGCGTCCCTACACGCCCGGCTCGCGCCTCGGCTACGACCTGGGCCTGGTCGGCGGCTGCATGATGCTCGCGCTGCTGCTCTACCCGCTGCGCAAGCACTGGGGCCGGCTGCACAATTTCGGCTCGCTGCGCGCCTGGTTCATCGTGCACCTCGTGTTCGGCATCTGCGGCCCGCTGCTGGTGATCTTCCACTCGGGCTTCCGGCTGCATTCGTTCAACGCCAGCGTCGCATTCTGGTGCATGGTGCTGGTCGCGCTTAGCGGCGGCATGGGGCGCTACGTCTATCTCCGCGTCTACGGTGCTCTGACGCGCGTGCAGGCCAGGCTGTGGGAGATCGAGGGCAAGATGGAATCGCGCAGCGAGCTGCACCCGTTCGACCTCGCGCCGCGCGCGAGGGAGTGGCTCGAGGAATACCGCAGGCACCCCTTCGCCAGGCGCAGCGGCGGGTTCGAGAAGCTGCGGCGCGTGTTCGCCCGCGCCGACCG
>JBAUTW010000270.1:0-5218 GCA_049582365.1 Burkholderiales bacterium
GGCGGCTGCCGAGCGAGGCCGAGTGGGCCTTCGCCGCGGCGAGCGGCGCGTTTGCGCCGCGCGAGCGGACCGGCCGCGTCTGGGAATGGACCGCGAGCAGCTTCGGCCCCTATCCGGGCTTCAGCCCCGATCCCTACCGCGACTACTCCGAGCCCTGGTTCGGCAGCCACAAGGTGCTGCGCGGCGGCAGCTTCGCCGCGCCGGCGCGCGTGGCGCGCGAAGGCTTCCGCAACTTCTACACCCCGGAGCGCAACGACATCTTCGCCGGCTTCCGCAGCTGCGCCGCGGAGCGCTGAGCGAACAACAAAACGAGGGAATGACGCATGGGAATGTCGTCGCAGGAAGCGGGGCTGCTTGCGGGCGTGCGCGTCCTCGAGGCGGCCTCGATGATCATGGTGCCGTCGGTGGGCGCGGTGCTGGCCGACTACGGCGCCGAGGTGATCAAGCTCGAGCCGATCGAGGGCGATCTGAACCGGCGCGGCCACCGGATCCCGGGCATGCCGATCCACGACTACGAGTACTGCTTCCTGCCCGACAACCGCGGCAAGCGCAGCCTGTCGATCGATCTGAAGGCGCCCGAGGCGCGCGCCATTCTGCGCCGCCTGGTCGAGGGCGCCGACATATTCCTCACCAATCACCGTCCGAAGTCGCTCGAGAGCCTCGGCCTGGGCTGGGACGAGCTGCGGGCGATCAATCCGCGCCTGGTGTATGCGCACGGCACCGGCTTCGGCGACGCCGGCGAAGAGATCGACCGGCCGGGCTTCGACTCGGTCAGCTACTGGTCGCGCTCGGGCATGGAGGCGAACATGTTTCCGATCGACGGCTGGCTGGGACCGCTGGGCTACGGCACCGGCGATCATCCGACCGGCATGGCGCTTCTGTCCGCGCTGCTGCTCGCGCTGCTGGCGCGCGAGCGCAGCGGCCGCGGCACGCGCGTTTCCTGCTCCCTGCTCGCGAGCGGCGCGTGGTCGAACTCGGTCATGATCCAGGCCAGGCTGCTCGGGGCGCGGTTCCTGGAGCGCCGGCCGCGCGAAGACGCGCGCAGCTTCACCTCGGTGTACTACCGTGCCGGCGACCGGCGCCTGTTCAAGATGGTCGTGGTCGATACCCTGCGCGACTGGCCGAAGATCTGCCGCGCGATCGGCCGCCCCGATCTCGCCGACGATCCGCGCTACGCCACGCTCGAGGCGCGCCTGGAGGAAGGGCGCATGCGCGAGCTGATCGAGCTTTGCGACCGCATCTTCGCCGGCCAGCCGATGCCGTACTGGCAGCGCGCGCTCGAGCAGGCCGACGTCGCCTACTCGGTGGTCGCCAACCTCGACGACGTGGCGGCGGACCGGCAGATGGCGGCCAACGGCGTGTTCGTCGAGATCGACGACCCCGTGCTCGGCCGCGTGCGCACCGTCGACACGCCGCTGCAAATCGAAGGGCAGCCGAAGGTCGCTCGCACGCCCGCGCCGCGCCTGGGCGAGCATACGCGCGCGATCCTGGGCGAAATCGGCCTGGGCGCGCAGGAGATCGATTCGCTCGCCGAGCGCCGCGTCGTGGCGGACAGCGCAGCGCCCTCGGCGCCGATTCCGGGGCCGCAATGATTGCGCAGAACCAGGGGAGACGACCGTGAAAACCACGCGCAGATCGTTTTTCGGATGTGCCGCCGGAGAGCCCGGCGGGGTTGCCTTCGTTGGATGCGGGCTGATTCCGGAATCACCCGCTCGCGCGCAACCGCGCCGGCGCGAAGCGATGATTGGCGGCAGGCGAGCCAAGGTGGTGGACGTTCATGCGCACTGCGCCGTGGCCGAGGCCATGGCGCTGATGGGACTGACGCTCGGCGGCCCGGGTGCGTCGCTGCGGCCGGACCTGAGCATGGTCACGCACGTCGCCGAGCGCTTGCGCGCAATGGATGAGCAGGGGATCGACGTCGAGGCGCTGAGCATCAATCCCTTCTGGTACCGGGCCGAACGGGACCTCGCGCAACAGATCGTGCGACTGCAGAACGAAAAGCTCGCCGAGGTTTGCGCGGCTCACCCCGAGCGCTTCGTCGCCTTTGCCACGGTCGCGCTTCAATATCCCGATCTGGCCGCCGCGCAGCTGGAGGAGGGGATGAGGAAATTCGGGCTTCGCGGCGCCGCCATCGGCGGCAGCGTCAACGGGGCCGAGCTCAGCGATCCGAAGTTCCATCCGTTCTGGAACAAAGCCGAAGAGCTGCAAGCGCTCGTGTTCATTCATCCCCAGCCTGCCGGCGCGTCCGCCGATCTTGCGAGCCGGCTCAAGGGCAACGGCTATCTCGACAACGTGATCGGCTATCCGCTCGAAACGACGATCGCACTGTCGCACCTGATTTTCGAGGGCACGCTCGACCGATTTCCGGCTCTGAAGATCTGCGCCGCGCATGGGGGCGGATTCCTGCCCTCGTACGCCGCGCGCTTCGATCGTGGCTGTCTTACGCTTCCCGAGCGCTGCGCGGGCGGGGCATACGGGCCGATCAAGAAGAAACCCACCGAGTACCTGAGGCAGCTGTACTACGACACGATGGTGTTCACATCCGAAGGCTTGCGCCACCTGGTCGCCGAAGTCGGTGCGCAGCAACTCGTTCTCGGAACGGATTTTCCCTACCCATGGACCAGCACGGCGGTGGACGAGGTCATGGGCCTGCCTGGCCTGAGCGACTCCGATCGGGTCGCGATCCTGGGCGGCACCGCGGCGCGCCTGCTAGGGGTCGACGTCTGACGGCAATCATTCGCCCGGCCGACCGGCCGGGCGCGTCAATATCCCGCTTCGCGGTCGACGACTTCCCTGAGCGGCCTGCCGTCGAGGAAGCGCTCGAGGTTGTCGACGAACAGGCGCGCGACGATCTGGTCGCGCTGCGGGTGGGGACCGCCGATGTGGGGCAGGACGATGATTCCTTCGGTGGCCCAGAAGGGGTGCTCGGCGGGCAGGGGCTCCTGGCGGTAGACGTCGAGCATCGCGCCGGCGATTGTCTTCGCCTTCGCCGCGGCGACCAGGTCGTCGTCCACGATCAGCTGGCCGCGGCCGAAATTGAGCAGCCATGCGCCGGGCTTCATCAGCGCCAGGTGCTTGGCGTCGATCAAATCGTCGGTCTGCGGCGTCGAGGGCAGCAGCAGCAGTACGAAGTCGGACTGCGCCAGCACCTCGGGCGTGCGCTCGGGCGGAAAAACTTCGGCCACGCCGTCCATCGGCTGCGGCCGGCGCCGGGTGCCGATCACGCGCAGGCCGAGCAGGGCGGCGATGCGGGCGACGTCCTGGCCGATCGCGCCCAGGCCGAGGATGCCGAGGGTCTTTCCGGTCAGCGGCGGCGCGGGCTTCTGCTCCCACTTGCGCAGCTTCTGGTTCTCGACCGCCTGCGCGTAGGGCTTGGCGACGTACAGCAGCGCGCCGATGATGTTCTCCGGCATCGATTCGCGGTGGGTGCCGCGCGCGCAGGTGAGCACGAGCTTCTTCGGCAGGTCGGGCATCGCGAGCCAGTGCTCGACTCCGGCGGTCATGGCCTGGACCCAGCGCAGCTTCGGCATCGCCGGCAGCACGCCGGGCGGAACGACGTAGGCCATCAGCGCCTCGGTGCGCGCGAGCTGCTCGGCGGAAGGTTTCTCCTTGCGCGCCAGCGTGTCGATCGCGACGCGCTCGGAAAGGCCGGCGGCCTTGATCGCGTCGAGATACGCGGCGGTCGAATCGGTCCAAAGCAGAATGCGGGTGCGGTGGGTCATGGCTATTGGCGTGAAGACAGGGAGGGTCGCTGCGCCAGCGCTTCGCGCCAGCGCTGCAGGTGCGGATGCTGCTCGCCGGGCTTGACCTTCACCACGCGCGCGAAGTCGACCGCCACCACCGCGGTGATGTCGGCGATGCTGAAGCGGTCCGCGGCGACGTGGCCGCGCCCGGCCAGGCGCTCGTTCAGCACGACGAAGAACTGCTCGACCCGGGCCAGGCCGCGCTGCGCGAGTTCGGGGATCTGCGCATAGTTCACCGGCCCGGGCAGCGCCCGATCGGTCATCGCCGGCGCGCTGTTGCGCATGGTCTCCGCGATGGCGAGCAGGCCCTCGAACTCGATGCGCCAGTTCCAGCTCGCGATCTCGGCCTTTTCCTGCGGCGTGGTGCCGAGCAGCGGCGGTTCGGGGTAGCGCGCCTCGAGGTAGGCCGTGATCGCCGCGTTGTCGGTCAGCAGCGACCCCTCTTCGGTGCGCAGCGCCGGCACGGTGCATTGCGGGTTGATCCTGCGGTAGGCCTCGCCGAGCTGCTCGCCGTTCCTCAGGTCCACCTGGACCGATTCATGCGGAACCCCTTTTTCCGCGAGCAGGATGCGCGCGCGGCGCGGGCTCGGCGCGGTGGCGCAGTCATACAGGGTGATCATTTTCCAGCTTGTCCTGTGTCCTGGTATCGAAGTCGGCCGCGTCGTGGCGCTCGTGCAGCTGGCTGGACGGCTCGCCCGAGACGCGGTTCACCATGCGCCCGCGCTTGACTGCCGGGCGGCGGGCGATCAGGTCGGTCCAGCGCAGCACGTGAGCGTATTCCTGAACCTGGAGGAATTCGCCCGCCGAGTAAAGCAGCCCCTTGGCGAGCGCGCCGTACCAGGGCCAGGTCGCGATGTCGGCGATCGTGTACTCGTCGCCCGCCAGGTAGGCGCTCTCGGCGAGGCGCCGGTCGAGCACGTCCAGCTGGCGCTTGACCTCCATCGCGTAGCGATCGATGGCGTATTCGATCTTGCTCGGCGCGTAGGCGTAGAAGTGGCCGAACCCGCCGCCGAGGAAGGGCGCGCTGCCCATCTGCCAGAACAGCCACGACAGGCACTCGGCGCGCGCGGCGCCGCCGGCCGGTACGAAGGCGCCGAACTTCTCCGCCAGATAGAGCAGGATCGCGCCGGACTCGAACACCCGGATCGGCTGCGGCCCGCTGCGGTCGAGCAGCGCCGGAATCTTGGAGTTCGGGTTGAGCGCGACGAAGCCGCTGCCGAACTGGTCGCCTTCGTTGATGCGGATCAGCCAGGCGTCGTACTCGGCGCCCGCGTGGCCCAGGGCGAGCAGCTCTTCCAGCATGACCGTGACCTTGACGCCGTTGGGCGTGGCGAGCGAATAGAGCTGCAGCGGATGGCGGCCAAGCGGCAGTTCCTTTTCGTGCGTCGCGCCGGCGACCGGGCGGTTGATGTTCGCAAAGCGCCCGCCGCTCGCCTTGTTCCAGGTCCAAACCTTCGGCGGCGTGTAGGTCGAAG
>JBAUTW010000271.1:0-3972 GCA_049582365.1 Burkholderiales bacterium
GCTCCTTGGGCGTAACGTAGCAAAGCATCGCGGTGCCGTACCAGCCGATCATCGCCGCGCCGATCGCGCTCGTGATGTGGTCGTAGCCCGGCGCGATGTCGGTGGTGAGAGGGCCCAGGGTGTAGAACGGCGCCTCGTCACAATATTTCAACTGCAGCGCCATGTTCTCCTTGATGAGCTGCATCGGCACATGGCCGGGCCCCTCGATCATCACCTGGCAGTCGTGCTTCCAGGCGATCTTGGTCAGCTCGCCGAGAGTCTTCAGCTCCGCGATCTGCGCCTCGTCGTTGGCGTCGTGGATCGACCCGGGGCGCAGGCCGTCGCCGAGCGAGAACGAGACGTCGTAGGCGGCCATGATCTCGCAGATGTCCTCGAAGTGCGTGTAGAGGAAGCTCTCCTTGTGGTGCGAGAGGCACCACTTGGCCATGATCGAGCCGCCGCGCGAAACGATCCCGGTCATGCGCTTCGCAGTCATCGGGATGAAGGGCAGCCGCACGCCCGCGTGGATGGTGAAGTAGTCCACGCCCTGCTCGGCCTGCTCGACCAGGGTGTCGCGGAAGATCTCCCAGGTCAGCTCCTCGGCCTTGCCGTCGACCTTTTCCAGCGCCTGGTAGATCGGCACCGTGCCGATCGGCACCGGCGAGTTGCGCACGATCCACTCGCGCGTCTCGTGGATGTGCTTGCCGGTCGAGAGGTCCATCACCGTGTCGCCGCCCCAGCGGATCGCCCAGGTCATCTTCTCGACTTCTTCCGCGATCGACGAGCCAAGCGCGGAGTTGCCGATGTTGGCGTTGATCTTCACCAGGAAGTTGCGGCCGATGATCATCGGCTCGGTTTCCGGATGGTTGATGTTGGCCGGGATGATCGCGCGCCCGCGCGCCACCTCGTCGCGCACGAACTCGGGCGTGATGCGCTTCGGCAGGCTGGCGCCGAAGGACTCGCCCGGGTGCTGCATCTCGAGGCCCTCGGCGAGCTTCTGGTTCTCGCGCATCGCGATGAACTCCATCTCCGGCGTGACGATGCCCTTGCGCGCGTAGTGCATCTGCGTCACGCAGCGCCCGCGGCGCGGCTTGCGCTTGAGATCGAACCTGAGCTCGGCGAGCCTGGGATCGTCCAGCCGCCGGCGGCCGTATTCGGACGACGGGCCTTCGAGCAGCTCGGTATCGCCCCGCTCCTCGATCCACTTCTCGCGCAGCGGGGCGAGGCCCTTGCGGATGTCGATCCGCGCCTGCGGGTCGGTGTACGGCCCCGAGGTGTCGTAGACCAGGATCGTCGGGTTGCCTTCGCTCTGCGTGATCGCGCGCATCGGCACGCGCAAGTCGGGGCGCGAGCCGGTGAGGTAGGCCTTGGCGGAATTCGGCAGCGGCTTCACCGCCGCGTCGTCGACGTGGGCGGTGGAAGCCAGGAATTTGGGATGGGCGTTCATGGTCGCTTCCTTCGGCGGGATTACCCGCATCAGGTTCAAAGGGTTTCTCTCACCCGGCGGCACCCGCCGCCAGGACCCCTGCGTGGTACCGGCAACCTACTGCAAACCCGGCCCGATGACAACAAGTAAACGGCTGATCGGATGTAAACTATGGGCCGCATCGTGACTACCCCTGCCGCCACAGACCCATGAACATCGAACAAGCCCGTTTCAACATGGTCGAACAGCAGATCCGGCCCTGGGACGTGCTCGACCAGGACGTTCTCGACCTGCTCTACGTCGTGCCGCGCGAGGAATTCGTGCCGCCGGCGCAGCGCGCACTGGCCTTCACCGACATGGAAATCCCGATCGGCGACGGCGAACGGATGTGGACGCCCAAGATCGAGGCACGGGTGCTGCAGGAGCTCGCTTTGCGCAAGGTTGACCGCGTGCTCGAGGCCGGCACCGGCAGCGGCTACCTCACCGCCTTGCTCGCGCACCGCGCCGCCCACGTGCACTCGGTCGAGATCAGGCCGGCCCTGGCCGCGTTCGGCAAGGCGAATCTCGAGCGCCACGGGGTCGACAACGTCACCCTCGAGCTGGGCGATGCCGCGCGCGGCTGGCCGCAGCACGCCCCGTACGACGTGGTCGTGCTCACCGGCTCGACGCCGGTTGTGCCGCATTCGTGGCTCGCGCAGCTCGCGCCCGGCGCTCGGCTGTTCGCGGTGGTCGGCGACGCGCCGGTGATGACCGCCAAGATCGTCTACTGCAGCGAGCCGGGGGCGTTTCGAACGGTCGAGCTGTTCGAGACCATGCTCGCGCCGCTCGCGAACGCCGAGCAGCCGTCGCGCTTTCGCTTCTGATGACGCAGATTTCGCCCGCGCAGCTGTCGGCGTGGCTGGCCGCGCCCGATGAGCCCAAGCCGGTGCTGCTGGACGTGCGCGAGCCCTGGGAGTTCCACACCTGCCGCCTGCCGGATTCGCTCTTGGTGCCGATGCGCTCGCTGCCGGCGCGCATCGCCGAGCTCGAGCCCGCCACCGACACGGTGGTTATCTGCCACCACGGCACGCGCAGCATGCAGGTCGCCTTCTTTCTGGAGCGCCACGGCTTCACCAAGGTGCACAATCTCGCGGGCGGGGTCGATGCCTGGGCCCGCACCGTCGATCCCGCGATGCCCGTCTACTGAGCTCGAGGCCAACCCGATGACACGCTTCATTGCCGCTATTGCCTTCGCCGCCGCGCTGCCGCTCAGCGCGCAGGCGGAGAACCTGCTGCAGGTCTACCGCGACGCACGCGCCTACGACGCGCAATACGCCGCCGCGCGCTACGCGCTGCAGGCGGGACAGGAGAAGCTGCCGCAAGGCAAGGCGCTGTTGCTGCCGAACATCGGACTGTCGGCGAACCTGACCGACACGCGCTTCAAGCTGGACTCCAATAACCCGGCGCTGCTGCCCGACGCGCAGCGCAATTTCCGTAGCGACGGCTATACCCTCAGCCTCACCCAGCCGATCTACCGCAAGCAGAGCTTTTTGCAGTACGACGAGGCCGGCTACCAGGTCAGGCAGGCCGAAGCGACCTTCGGTCAGGCCGCTCAGGACCTGATCGTGCGGGCGGCGCAGGCCTACTTCGACGTGCTCGCGGCGCAGGACACGCTGACCCTGGTCGGGGCGCAGAAGGCGGCCATCTCCGAGCAGCTGGCGCAGGCCAAGCGAAACTTCGAGGTCGGTACCGCGACCATCACCGACACGCACGAAGCCCAGGCCCGTTATGACCTGGTCGTGGCGCAGGAAATCGCGGCGCAAAACGACCTCGAGAACAAGAGGAGCGCGCTGCGGCAGCTCACCGGCAAGCAATACGCCGAGCTCACGCCGCTGCGCAAGAACGTCAAGCTGTCGCTGCCCGATCCCAACGACGCCGACAGCTGGGTCGGCCTGGCCGAGAAGCAGAGCTATCCGGTCCAGCTGCAGCAGGCGACGACCGAGATCGCGGACCTGGAGATGAAGCGCAACGCGGCCGGGCATCACCCCACGCTCGACCTGGTCGCGAGCTACAACCAGACCGACCAGACCGGCACCACGCTCACCTCGGTCGGCAGCAACCTGAATCAGACCACGGTCGGGCTGCAGCTGGCGCTGCCGCTGTACCAGGGCGGCGCGATCAGCTCGCGCGAGCGCGAGGCGGCGGCGAACTACGAGCAGGCAAAGCAGAATCTCGAGAACGCGAAGCGCAGCGCGGCGCTGGCGGTGCGTCAGGCCTATTTGGGGGTGGTCAACGGCGTCGCCCAGGTCGGCGCGCTCGAGCAGGCGCTGGTCTCTTCGCAGAGCGCGCTCGATTCGAACAAGCTCGGCTACGAAGTCGGGGTGCGGATCAACATCGACGTGCTGAACGCGCAGCAGCAGCTCTACTCCACCGAGCGCGACCTGGCGGTGGCGCGCTACAACACCATCACCACCCAGCTCAAGCTCAAGGCCGCGGCCGGCAGTCTGAGGCAAGAGGACCTCGAGCAGGTCAACCTGGCGCTCGAGCCCTGACGCCGGCCGGCGCGGCGGCCTCGAGCAGCCCGCGCA
>JBAUTW010000272.1:0-1891 GCA_049582365.1 Burkholderiales bacterium
GCGTCGCGCTGCGGGCGCACCCGCAATACCGCGGGTCCGGCCTCGACCGGCCCGGTGCGCAGCTTCGGCCCGGCGAGGTCCATCAGCACCCGGCTGCGCCTGCCGAGTGCTTTCTCGGCGCGCCGCAGGTGGTCGATCATCCGGCCCCAGCGCGCCTCGTCGTCGTGCGCGCAGTTGATGCGCATCACGTCCATGCCCCCGGCCAGCAAATCGTGCACCAGCCGGTAGTCGTCCGCCGCCTCGGACGGCATGGTGACCATGATCCGCACCTCGCGCTTCGCGGGCGGGTCGCCGAGCAAGGCGCGGGTGTTGCGCTCGAGCAGATCGGCGCCGAGGTCCATGGCGGGTTCAGGCAGCTCGCCGCCGCGCACGGCCTCGGGCTTGGCCGCCAGACCGCGCAGCGCCCTGGCCACCAGCTCGACGGTTGCGGCGACCCACTGTTCGGCGCGCCCGAGGGACGATAAGCCCAGCTGCGCCAGGCTGCGCTGCAGCGCGCGCCGGTCGTGGCGCCGGAGCGCCAGGTAGCGCACCAGGTTGCGGGCGCTGAGCGCAAAGGTCGGGTCGACCGCCTCGATCCTCGCGTGCTCCTTGCTCTCGGCCAGCCTCAGCTCGGCGCCTAGCGCCTCGACCTCGCGCGCGAGCCGCTTGAGCTCCCCAGCCCTGGACTTGCGCGCGTGCGTCATCGTTCTTCTTGTGTCACGCGTGCGTTACGGCATTGTTACAGCACGCCCAGCGCGAGCCCGGCGGCGAAGGCCGCGCCCAGCTCCTCCAGCGCCGTGATCTGGCCGGGCTGCAGCTCTTTCACCACCACCACCGGCTCGGCGACCTTCTTCAGCCGCAGCCCGGTGACGATGCGCTCGACCGAGCTCACCGCGCCTGCGCCGTCCTGGCCGGCGCCGACGAACAGCGCCCAGGGGCGGCCTGCGACCTTGCCTTCGCAGGGGTAGAAGATGCGCTCGAGAAAGTCTTTCATCATGCCCGACATGTAGCCGAAGTTCTCCGGCGTGCCGAGGATCAGGCCGTCCGCGGCGAGCACGTCGTCGGGATCGGCCTCGGCGCAGCGCTTCACCACCACGCGCACGCCGGGTTCGGCCTTCGCGCCGCGCTCGACGGCTTCGGCCATCTGCGCGGTCTTCGCGCCCCCGGTGTGGTAGACGATGAGCAGCGTTTTCACGATCTCAGCCGCGTCGCGGGATCCTGGCGGTAGAAGCGCCTGAGCAGATCGTACATCTCCGGGTAGCGGCGGCGGGTCTCGTTCGGCGCTTCGAAGAACGCCTCGGTCAGCACGGCGAAGAACTCGGAAGGGTGCTCCGCCGCGTAGGGATCGAGCCAGCCGTCGCGGCCGCGCTCGAGCGCGTCGCAGAATCCCTCGTAGGCGCGCGCGAGCGTCGCGCGCCAGGCCTTGTGGTCGATGTCCGCCGGCAGCGGCGGAATGCCGTCGGCCTCGCCGTCGAGCATGTCGAGCTTGTGGGCGAACTCGTGGAGCACGACGTTGGCGCGTTCATCGTGCTGCGCGGCGTCCCAGGACAGGATCACCGGGCCGCCCGACCAGGATTCGCCCGAGAGCTCGTCGTCCCATTCGTGCACCACGCCGCCTTCGTCCATCTCGCTGCGCCTGACGCGGAAGTCGCCCGGATAGACGACGATGCCGCTCCAGCCCTCGTACCAGTCCAGCCCCAGCTCGAGGATCGGCAGGCAGGCCTGAAGCGCGATCGAGAGCCGGATCGCGTCGTCGAGCCGCAGGCCGCGCACCCCGGTGAACTGCTTCTCGGCCAGGAACAGCAGCGCCAGCTCCTGCAGCCGGCGCGTCTGCCCGGCGTCGAGCCCGCGCAGAAAGGGCATGCGCGAGGTGACCCGCCGCCACAGCGCGGGGTCGATGCGGTGCCTCGCC
>JBAUTW010000273.1:0-1547 GCA_049582365.1 Burkholderiales bacterium
GTGCTTGACCGCGGCGGCCAGCTGGCGCGGCGCGGTCGTGCCGCAGCCGTCGTTGATGTTGAAGCCGTCGGGTTGCGCGCCTATCGCGATGACCTCCGCGCCGAGCTCGTGGAACACGTGCGGCGCCACCGCATACGCGGCGCCGTGCGCGCAGTCGACCACCAGCCTCATACCCTTCAGGTCGAGCTCGCCCGGAAAGGTCGACTTGCAGAACTCGATGTAGCGTCCGCCCGCGTCGTCGACGCGTCGCGCGCGCCCGAGCTGTGCCGACTCGTTGCAGCCCATCGGCGACTCGAGCGCGGCCTCGATCTCGAGCTCGACCGCGTCGGGCAGCTTGAAGCCGTCGCCGGAAAAGAACTTGATGCCGTTGTCGGCGTAGGGATTGTGCGAGGCGCTGATCACCACTCCTGCCGACAGGCGCAGCGCGCGCGTCAGATACGCCACGCCCGGGGTCGGCAGCGGCCCGCACAGCAGCACGTCGACCCCTGCCGCGGAGAAGCCGGCTTCGAGCGCGGCCTCGATCATGTAGCCGGAGATGCGCGTGTCCTTGCCGATCAGCACCGCGGGGCGCTCGCCGCGTGCGCCGCCGCTGCCCGCGAGCACCCTGCCCGCGGCGTAACCCAGGTGCAGGACGAAATCCGCGGTCATCGGTGATCGCCCCACCGTGCCCCGTACCCCGTCGGTGCCGAAATGCTTTCTGCTCATGTCGCTCCGGTCCGGAAAGCCTCCCACACCGCGAGCGCGTCGCGGGTAGGCGCTACGTCGTGAACCCGCAGTATTCTGGCCCCAGCCTGCGCGGCGAGCAATGCGGCCGCGACGCTCGCCGCCAGGCGCTCGCCCACCGGGCGGCCGGTAACCTGCCCGAGGCTTGACTTGCGCGACCAGCCCGCCAGCAGCGGCACTCCGAGCGCCGCGAACTCCCCCAGCCGGCGCTGCAATTCGAGGTTGTGGCGCAGGGTCTTGCCGAAGCCGAAGCCGACGTCGGCCACGATGCGTGCCCGCGCGATCCCGGCGCGTTCGGCCGCGGCGATGCGGCCGGACAGGTAGTCCATCACCTCGCGCACCACGTCGTCATAGTGCGGTTCGCGCTGCATGCTCGCCGGCTCGCCCTTCTTGTGCATCAGGCATACCGCGCAATCGCTTTGCGCCACCGCTTCCAGCGCGCCGGGCGCGCACAGGGCATCGATGTCGTTGATCATCGAGGCGCCGGCCGCCAGCGCCTCGCGCATCACCCGCGTGCGGCGCGTGTCGACCGACAGCGGGGCGTCGATGCCCGACAGGGCCTCGAGCACCGGCAGGATGCGCGCCAGCTCCGCATCCTCTCCGACCGGATCGGCGCCCGGGCGCGACGACTCGCCGCCGACGTCGAGAATCGCGGCGCCCTCGTCGAGCATGCGTTGCGCCCGCGCGACGGCCGCGTCGCGCTGCAGGAAGCGACCGCCGTCGGAGAAGGAATCGGGGGTGACGTTCAGCACCCCCATCAGGATCGGGCGCTCGAGCGGCAGCAAGAACCTGCCGCAGCGGAGCATCGGCGCCCGGGTCAGGCG
>JBAUTW010000274.1:0-31209 GCA_049582365.1 Burkholderiales bacterium
GTGACCGCGGTCGCGGGCGACATCACCACGCCCGAGGGACGGGCCCAGGCGCTCAAGGCCTGCCCGCAGCCGGACATCCTGGTCAACAATGCCGGCGGGCCTCCGCCGGGTGACTTCCGCAGCTGGAGCCGCGACGACTGGATCAAGGCGCTCGACGGCAACATGCTTACGCCGATCGAGCTGATCAAGGCGGTAATCGACGGCATGATCGAGCGCCGCTTCGGGCGCATCGTCAACATCACCTCGGGCGCGGTGAAGATGCCGATTCCCGAGCTCGGCATGTCGAACGGCGCGCGTACCGGCCTCACCGGCTTCGTCGCCGGTCTGTCGCGCTCGGTAGCGAAGCACAACGTCACCATCAATAACCTGCTCCCCGGGCCGTTCGACACCGATCGGCTGCGCTCGAACATGGTGTTCAATGCCAGGAAGACCGGCAAGACGCCGGAAGAGCTCGCCAATTCGCGCATGGAGGCGAATCCCGCCAAGCGCTTCGGCACCGTGGAGGAGTTTGGCGACGCCTGCGCCTTCCTTTGCAGCGCACATGCGGGCTACATCGTCGGCCAGAACCTGCTGCTCGACGGCGGTGCTTTCCCCGGGACATTCTAGAGCGGTAAACTTCACGGTTCACCGTACCGGAGGACATATGAACGCTCCGTCCCGCGCCGGACTGCCGGCCCTCGACCTCAAGGACCCGAAGCTTTTCCGCGAACAGTGCTACATCGACGGCGCGTGGATCGCCGCCGACTCGAAGAAGACCTTTGCCGTCGACAACCCCGCCACCGGCGAAACCATCGGCAGCGTGCCGGACATGGGGGCGGCCGAAACGAAGCGCGCGATCGAGGCAGCAGACAAAGCCTGGCCGGCCTGGCGCGCCAAGACCGCCAAGGAGCGCTCGGCGATCCTGCGCAAGTGGTTCGATCTGATGATGGCGAATCAGGACGACCTCGCGCTTATTCTCACCACCGAGCAGGGCAAGCCGCTCGCCGAAGCCAAAGGTGAGATCGCATACGGCGCCTCGTTCGTCGAATGGTTCGCCGAAGAGGCCAAGCGCGTCTATGGCGACGTGATCCCGCAGCACCAGGCCGACAAGAGGATCCTGGTGCTGAAGCAGCCGATCGGCGTCTCGGCCATGATCACGCCCTGGAACTTCCCCAACGCAATGATCACCCGCAAGGCCGCGCCGGCGCTCGCGGCCGGCTGCACGGTGGTGATCAAGCCTGCCGAGCAGACGCCGTTCTCGGCGCTTGCGATAGCCGAGCTCGCCGAGCGCGCCGGCATGCCGAAGGGAGTCTTCAATCTGGTCACGGGCGATGCGCCGACCATCGGCAAGGAGATGTGCGCCAACCCGACCGTGCGCAAGCTCTCGTTTACCGGCTCGACCGAGGTGGGGCGCATCCTGATGCGTCAGTCGGCCGACACGATCAAGAAGCTCTCGCTCGAGCTCGGCGGCAACGCACCGTTCATCGTGTTCGACGACGCCGATCTCGATGCGGCGGTCGAGGGCGCGATCGCGAGCAAGTACCGCAACGCGGGCCAGACCTGCGTCTGCGCCAACCGCATCTACGTGCAGGACAAGGTCTACGACGCCTTCGCCGCGAAGCTGGCTGATAAGGTCAAGGACTTCACAGTCGGCGCCGGCACCGAGTCGGGCGTCGTGATCGGCCCCTTGATCGACCAGCAGGGCATGAGGAAAGTCGAGGAGCACGTCGCGGACGCGACCGCCAAAGGCGCCAAGGTTATCCTCGGCGGCAAGCCGCACAGCCGCGGCGGCCTGTTCTTTCAGCCCACCATCCTCACTGGCGTGACGCAGGCGATGCGCGTGTCGAACGAGGAGACCTTCGGCCCGGTGGCGCCGCTTTACCGCTTCAAGACCGAAGACGAGGCGATCGCGATGGCAAACGCGACCGAGTTCGGGTTGTCCGGATACTTCTACAGCCGGGACATCGGCCGCATCTTCCGCGTCGCAGAGCGCATGGAGACCGGGATGGTGTGTGTCAACAGCGGCATCCTGTCGACGGAGGTCGCGCCGTTCGGTGGCGTCAAACAGTCCGGCCTCGGCCGCGAGGGCTCAAAGTACGGCATCGAGGAGTACCTCGAGGTCAAGTACCTGATGCTTGGGGGAATCTGAGAAACGGGTCGGCCTGCGCGCACAGGCGCGCGTAGGCGGCCCGATACTCTTTCGCCAGGCGCTCGACCACTTCCGCCGCTGCCGGGGCGTCGTCGATGACGCCCACTCCCTGGCCGGCGCTCCAGATGTCGCGCCAGACCTTTTTTTCGACATTGCCGCCGGAGCCGAAGTTCATGGACTTCTTGTGCGCGAGCGGCAGGTTGTCCGGATCGAGTCCGGCTGCGGCCACGCTCGGACGCAGATAATTGCCGTGCACGCCGGTAAAGAGCGGCGTGTAGACGATATCCGCCGCCGCCGCGTCGACGAGCATGCTCTTGTATTCGGGTCTGGCGTTCGCTTCGCGCGTGGCGATGAAGCGCGTGCCCACATACGCGAGATCCGCTCCCGCGGCCAGGGCCGCGAGCACCGCGTCGCCGGTCGAGATCGCGCCGGCAAGCAGTATCGTGCCACCGAAGAAGCGCCTCACTTCCTGCACCAGCGCGAACGGGCTAAGCATGCCGGCGTGCCCGCCGGCGCCGGCGCAGACCAGAATCAGGCCGTCGACCCCCGCCTGCATCGCCCTGCGCGCGTGGCGCACGCTGATCACGTCATGGAACACCAGCCCGCCCCAGCCATGCACCCGCGGCACGATCTCGTCCGGTGCGCGCAAGGAGGTGATGACGATCGGCACCCGGAAGCGCTCGCATACGTCCAGGTCGTGCGCGAGCCGGTCGTTCGAAGCGTGCACGATCTGGTTGACCGCGTAAGGGGCGGCGACAGGAGCATATGCCGCCAGTTCGGAAGTGATGCGCTCCAGCCAGGCTTCAAGCTGCTCTTTGGGACGGGCATTGAGCGCCGGAAACGAACCGACAATTCCCGCCTTGCACTGCTCGATGACGAGCTCCGGGTTCGACACGATGAACAGCGGCGAACCGACGACGGGCAGGCGCAGACGGCCCTGCAACAGGGCGGGAAGGGGCATGTGGGTTCTCCGAAAAGACGCAGTGGCTCACGCTGCGCCGGGAGTATCGCACGCGCTGCGCGAAGGCTCCGACTGCTAGAATGCCACCCTTGCGTCGCCTCCCGCCATGTCCCGCCTGATCCGCAACATCGCCATCATCGCCCACGTCGACCACGGCAAGACCACGCTGGTCGACAAGCTGCTGCATCAGGCAGGAGCATTCGCCGCGCACGAGCGCGTCGCGGAGCGGGTGATGGATTCCAACGACATCGAGCGCGAGCGCGGGATAACGATCTTCGCCAAGAACTGCGCGGTAGATTACGCAGGCGTTCACATCAACATCGTCGACACGCCGGGGCACGCGGATTTCGGCGGCGAGGTCGAGCGCGTGCTGGGCATGGTCGACGGCGTGCTGCTGCTGGTCGACGCGGTGGAAGGCCCGATGCCGCAGACGCGTTTCGTCACCAAAAAGGCGCTCGCGCTGGGTCTGAAGCCGATCGTGGTAGTAAACAAGGTTGACCGCGACGGCGCGCGCTCCGACTGGGTCGTCGACCACACCTTCGAGCTGTTCGACAAGCTCGGCGCGAGCGAGCAGCAGCTGGATTTCCCGGTCGTTTACGCTTCCGCGCTGCAGGGCTGGGCGTCGCTCGATTCCGCGCGGCGCGGCCAGGACATGCGGCCGCTGTTCAACACGATCCTGGAAAGGGTTCCCGCGCCCATGGACGTGGATGCGGACGGCCCGCTGCAGCTCCAGATCTCGGCGCTGGACTATTCCAGTTATGTCGGGCGCATCGGCATCGGACGCATCCGGCGCGGGCGCCTGAAACCGGCAAGCGAGGTCATGGTGATGCTGCCGGGACAGCCCCCGCTGCGGGCCAAAGTCGCCCAGGTATTCGGATTCAGCGGCCTCGAACGCATACCGCTCAACGCGGCCAGCGCCGGCGACATCGTGCAGTTCACCGGCGTGGCCGAGCTCGCCATCGGCTGCACCCTGTGCGACCCGGAGCACCCCGACGCGTTGCCCGCGCCTCGGGTCGACGAGCCGACGATCACCATGAACTTCCAGGTGAACTCCTCTCCTTTCGCCGGCACCGAGGGAAGATTCATCACCAGTCGCCAGATTCGCGAGCGGCTGATGCGCGAGCTGTTCACCAACGTTGCGCTGCGGGTCGAGGACACGAGCGACGCGGACGTGTTCCTGGTTTCGGGCCGCGGCGAGCTGCACCTGACCATCTTGGTCGAGAATATGCGGCGCGAGGGCTACGAGGTGGCGGTCAGTCGGCCGCGCGTGATCACTCGCACGGTCGACGGGATACTGCAGGAGCCGTACGAGCTGCTCACGCTCGACGTCGAGGAGACGCACCAGGGCCAGGTCATGGAAGCACTGGCGCAACGACGCGGCGAGCTGGTGGACATGGTGCCCGACGGGCGTGGTCGCGTGCGGCTGGATTACCGCATTCCGGCGCGCGGCCTGATAGGGTTTCAGGGCGAGTTCATGAACTTGACGCGCGGCAACGGAATCCTGAGCCACGTGTTCGACGACTACGGACCCTGGAAGGGCGAGATGCCCGGGCGGCGCAATGGCGCCATGGTGTCGCAGGAAGACGGTGTGGCGGTCGGCTACGCGCTATTCAACCTTCAGGAACGGGGCAGGCTGTTCGTCAGCCCGGGCGACAAGGTCTATGAAGGCATGGTGGTCGGAATCCACAGCCGCGACAGCGACCTGGTGGTAAACCCGATCAAGAACAAGAAATTGACCAACGTCCGCGCCTCCGGCAAGGACGAAAATGTGCTGCTCACTCCGCCAGTGAAGGTGACGCTCGAATTCGCGATTGAATTCATCGAGGACGACGAGCTGGTCGAGGTCACGCCAAAAACGATCCGCATCCGCAAGCGGTACCTGACCGAGAACGAACGCAGGCGCGCCGTGCGCGCTGCCGCCGTCGCGTAACCCGCTGTCCGTGGCACCCCTCCTGCGGCAATCGCTGGCACTTGCGGCAGCGGTGCTCGGCGTCTGGGGAAGCGCACAGGCAAAGGAGTGCCTCGCGCCGGGGACATGGTTCGCGACCGAGTCCGGCGCCGTTCAGCCAACTAAGGCAGATGATGTACTCGCGCAGATGGCGCAGCGGCGAATCGTCCTGCTGGGCGAGACGCACGACGATGCGGATCATCACGCCTGGCAGCTGGCGACGCTCGGTGCGCTGCAGCTTCTGCGGCCGCGGATGGTAATCGGGTTCGAGGCATTTCCGCGTCGCGTGCAGCCGGTGTTGGACAAGTGGATCGCCGGCGACCTGTCGGAACGCCAGCTGCTCGAGCAAACGGACTGGGAGAAGGCGTGGGGCTGGCCAGCGGACCTGTATCTGCCCCTTCTTCGCTTCGCCCGCATCAACCGCATCCCGATTCGGGCGTTGAACGTAGACCAGGCGCTGATAAAGGCGATCTCGGCCATCGGGTGGCAGGCGGTGCCCGAGTCGCAGAAGGAAGGCGTCACCCGACCGGCTGCGCCCTCGGCGCCCTATTTAGACGATTTGTTCGACGTCTACAAGTTTCATCCCGAGAGCGACGGCCCGGACAAGGGCCGCCAGAGCCCGAGTTTCCTGCATTTCGTCGACTCGCAGACGACTTGGGACCGCGCCATGGCACAGGGACTGGCGGAAGCGGCGCGCGCACCGGGAGACGCGGGTGAGGCGCTCGTGGTCGGCATCATGGGCAGCGGACACATACGCTACGGCCGCGGCGTCGCCTATCAGTTGCGCGACCTCGGCATCGAGAGCATCGGCATGCTGCTGCCCGTGGCCGCGAGCCGCGACTGCGCAGGGCTGGCCGGAATCGCAGATGCGGTGTTTGCCGTTCCGAGCCTGCCGGCGTCCGCGCCGCCTCCACCGCGGCTTGGCGTACGCATCGAGCAGACGAAGGACGGCGTCGGCGTGGTCGAGGTGGTCAAGGGCGGTCTCGCCGAGACGACCGGCTTGCGCACGGGCGACCGGATCGTCTCGATCGCCGGCACGGGCATCGCGCGCGTAAGCGAAGTGATCCGCGCGGTCCGCGCGCAACCGCCGGGGACATGGCTGCCGATGCGCATCCGTCGTGATGGTCAGGAGATCGACTTGGTGGTGAAGTTCCCGCCCCAGCGATGACCCGCCGCTGGCATGCGGCCGTGCTGCTCGCGGGGGCGCTCGCACCCGCGTTTGCCTTGGCAGATACCGCGCGGCTCGCCCTGGACGTACGGCTCGACCCGGCGTCGCGCGAGCTTCGAGTGGCCGCAGAGGTGAGAACCGTCGGCGAATTCCGGTTCGAGCTCAATCGCGCGTTCGCGATCCGGTCGGCGAGCGTCGACGGCGCTCCAGCCGCCGTCGAGCGCGCGGGCAGCGACGGTGAGCTCAACCTGTGGCGCGTGTCGGCAGAAAACGGCGCGACGTTGCGGATCGACTACGCGGGCACCTTGCCGGTCCTCGACCGGTCGCTCGACTATCGGCAAGTGCTGCAGAACTCGCGCGCCATGGTCTCGCCGGCGGGCAGCTATCTGCCCGCGACAAGCGGCTGGTATCCGGTCTTGGACATGCCGTTCACTTACAGTGTACGGCTATCACTGCCGCACGATCAGCGCGGACTGGTGCCCGGGCGTCTGGTCGAGGAGAAAATCTCGCAGGACCGCTACCGCGCGCACTTCGAGTTCGACCACCCGGCCGACGGCATCGAGCTGATGGCGGGTCCGTACCTGGTGCGCGAGAGACTGGTAGCGCGGCACGGCGCGCCGCCGCTGCGCCTGCGAACCTACTTTTACCCCGATCTGCAACCGCTCGCCGCCGGCTACCTGGACGACAGCCAGCGCTACATCGAGCGCTACAGCAAGATGATCGGACGCTACCCGTTCGCATCGTTTTCGGTCGTTGCCAGTCCGCTGCCGACCGGATTCGGCATGCCGACCCTCACCTACATCGGAGCGGCGGTGCTAAAGCTGCCGTTCATCCGCGCCAGCTCGCTCGGGCACGAAGTGCTGCACAACTGGTGGGGCAACGGCGTCTACGTCGACTACTCGACCGGCAACTGGAGCGAGGGCTTGACCACCTTCATGGCGGACTATGCCTACAAAGAAGAATCCTCGCCCGAGGCCGCGCGGGAAACGCGGCTTGCATGGCTGCGCGACTATGCTGCCGTGCCTTCCGGTGAACAGCAATCGCTGGCGCAGTTTCGATCAAGGGCGCATGGCGCCGCCGCCGCGGTCGGCTACGGCAAGTCGGCAATGGTGTTCTTCATGCTGCGCGACCTTATCGGCCACAAGGCCTTCGAGGCCGGCGTGCGCAATTTCTGGCGTGCCAAACGCTTCCAGGTTGCCTCCTGGGGCGACCTGCGGGCCGCATTCGAGCGCGCCTCGGGGCGGGATCTCTCGTGGTTCTTCGAGCAATGGGTCGAGCGTGCCGGCGCCCCGCACCTGCGCATCGAATCGGCGCAGGCGCAGCGCACGGGCGGCACGGTGACCCTTGTGCTCGCGTTCGCGCAGTCGGCCCCGCCGTACCGCATGCGCGTGCCGGTCGAGGTCGTTGGCAGCGCGCTCACCCAGACGCGCTGGGTCGAGCTCGAGCGCCAACGCCAGACCGCGCACCTGCGCCTGAAGCGCCTCCCCGACGGGGTGCGCCTAGATCCCGGGCTGCGCGTGTGGCGGGTGCTCGACCCGGCACAGCTGCCGCCGATCCTTCGGCGCTGGATCTTGGCGCGCACGCCGCGCCTTGCGCTCGCCTCGAAAGGTGTCGCGATGGCGCGCGCGGCGCAGGCCCTGGCTCAGGCCTTGTTCGAGAATCCGGCGCAAACGCTGAGCCTGGCCGAGATTCCCGCCCAGAGCGACCCCGTGCTTCTCGTCGGACTGAATGCCGACGTTGACGCGGCTCTCGCGCGCCTCGGCCTGCCGCCCCGGCCAAAGACGCTCGCCGGCCGCGGCAGTGCTCTGGTATGGACGGTGCAGCGCGCAGTCAATGCAACGCCCGTCGCGGTCGTGTCGGTGCGTGACGCGGCGGCGCTGCTCGCGCTGCAGCGGCCCCTGCCCCACTACGGCGCGCAGAGTTTCCTCATATTCGAAGGTGCGCACGCGGTCACGCACGGGGTCTGGCCGGCGCCGGGACGCCTGATTCCGGTTGCGGTGACGCGCTAGAGAAGTTTCAGGCGCATCGGGCGCATGACGGAGAATTCGAACCCCAGGCTGCGGTAAAGCGCATGGGCACGCTCGTTGCCTGGATCGGTAAGCAGCGTGATGCGCAGCACACCGTCCGCGCGCGCCTGCGCCGCCACGTGCGCGAGCAGGGTCCTGCCGATACCGTGCCCGCGCCGGTCCGGCCGTACCACCAGATCTTCCAGCCACGCCGCCTTGCCGCCTTCGGCAGTGCTCACCGTATAGAGCAGGCTGACCATCGCAACCGGATCGGCGCCGTCGCGCGCGACGTAGATGCGGCCAACCGATGCGTCCGAGACGATCACGCGCAGCGCGCGGCGCTGCTTTTCCGGGTCGGGGGCAAAATCCGCCTCCTGCGCGAGCAGCAGCCCGAGCAGGTCGACCAAGCCTGCGACATCTTCGTCCCTGGCGAAATCAATCGTGACCGGCGCTTTGCGTATCGAGGCCATGCGCAATAGTGCCGCATAATTCGGGTCGAGTCGCCGCTGCACGACAGCTCGCGTCGCCCATTTTCGGCAAAGTGAGAAATAGGCCGTATGCGTTCGCGGCATGCGTCGATAGATTGGCCTCATGCATTCGCCCCACATTGGATCACCTGCCCGGATGCCGCTGACGCTCGGTGCGGTGGTCTTTTCGGGGTTGCTCGCAGGGCTCGGCGCAGTGACCGGATGGAGCGAATTCTCGCCGGAAGGGTCGCTGCCCGCCGCCACAGCAAGAGTGGCCGACGGCTGCCGCTACTGCGGGGTCGTCGAGCAGGTGCGCGAGATCAAGAGCCGCGCGACCAGCTACGGGGGCAGCACGGTCTCCGGCGGACGAGACGAGATGATCGTCATGCTTCTCAGCGCGCTGAGCGGCACTCCCGACACCTCCAGCCAGACGAAGATCTACGAAGTGAGCGTTCGGATGGATAACGGATCGACTCGCGCCGTGCGAGGCAGCCGCGTGCCGGACTGGAAGCTTGGAGACCGGGTCAAGGTCGTTAAAGGCCGCGTCGAGCCGCTGTCGTAGCTCGGAACAAATGAAAGCTTCCATCTTCCTTGTCACCTTTGTCGCGCTGCTCGCCGGCGGCTGCGCGTCCACGCAAACGGTCAAGGAGGCAAAAGGCCAGGGGGCGAGCCGCGTCTATCGTCATGGCTACAGTACGGTGTACCGCGCAATACTCTCTGCGGCGAGAGCGAAGGAACTCGAGGTCGCCGAAAGCGACCGCAAGGCCCATAGATTGATCCTTACGCAAGGCGTTACCTGGAAGGGCCTGGGCGAGAAAGTCGCGGTATTCATCACCCCCGTGACGCGCGCCAGCACGAAGGTTGAGGTCGTGAGCAAGCCAGTGCTGGCGCCGCTGAATTTCCAGCCGGACTGGCAGCAGGCTCTATTGGATCAAATCGACGCCGAGCTCAAAGCGAAGAAGTAGAACAGCCGCGGCTCAGACGTTGAAGCGGAAGTGCATCACGTCGCCGTCCTTGACGACGTACTCCTTGCCCTCTATGCGCAACTTGCCGGCCTCCTTGGCGCCCTGCTCGCCCTTGCAGGCGACGAAGTCGGCGTAGGCTGCCACCTCGGCGCGAATGAAGCCGCGCTCGAAGTCAGTATGGATCACGCCGGCCGCCTGCGGAGCGGTCGCGCCGACTGGAACCGTCCAGGCACGCACCTCCTTCGGCCCGACCGTGAAGTAGGTCTGCAGGCTCATCAGGCCGTATCCCGCCCGGATGACCCGGTTCAGTCCTGGCTCTTCCATACCCATGTCGGCGAGGAAGACCTTCTTGTCGTCCTCGGGCATGTCCGCGATCTGGGCCTCCAGGGCAGCGCAGATGGCCACCACCGGTGCGCCCTCCTTGGCGGCGTGCGCCTCGACCGCCTCGAGCAGCGGGTTGTCGCGAAAACCGTTCTCGTTGACGTTCGCGACGTACATGGTCGGTTTCATCGTCAGCAGGAACAACGGCCGCAGCAGCACCAGCTCCTCCTTCGAGAGATCCGCCGTGCGGGCGGGGCGACCCGCATTCAGTGCGCCCTGCACCTTCTCCAATACCGCGACCAGGCGCTGCGCCTCTTTGTCGCTCCCCGCCTTGGCCAGCTTCGCACTGCGCGCGAGCTGCTTTTCCACGGTCTGAAGGTCCGCCAGTGCGAGCTCGGTGTCGATGGTCTCTATGTCGGATACGGGGTCGACCTTTCCGGCGACATGCACCACGTTCGGGTCCTCGAAGCAACGCACGACGTGCGCGATGGCATCGGTCTCGCGGATGTTGGCGAGGAACTGGTTGCCAAGGCCCTCTCCCTTCGACGCGCCGGCGACCAGGCCCGCGATATCGACGAACTCGACCACGGCGGCAATGACTTTCTGCGGCTTCGCGAGCTCGACCAGCGCCTCGATCCGGCGATCGGGCACCTCGACGATGCCGACGTTTGGTTCGATGGTGCAGAAAGGATAGTTCTCGGCCGCGATCCCTGCCTTGGTCAGCGCGTTGAACAGGGTTGACTTGCCGACGTTCGGCAGCCCTACGATGCCGCATTTGAGGCTCAAGCTTCTTCCTTTGTGTGCAGCTTCAGCATCGCGCCCTGCAGATCGCCTGCCAGGCACAGGGGGAGCACGTCCAGCGACTTCTCGATCGCGTGCTCGATCGCCTCGCGATCCTCGGCTGCCGGTCTCGCCAGCACGTAGTCCGCCACCTGGCTCTTGTCCCCGGGGTGGCCGATGCCAAGCCGCAGACGCCAGAAATCGAGCGCACCGATCCGCGCGGCGATGTCCTTGAGCCCGTTGTGCCCGGCAACGCCGCCGCCCTGCTTCATCTTGGCGGCCCCGGGGGGGAAGTCCAGTTCGTCGTGCGCAACCAGGATCTCCGCTGCGGGTATCTTGAAGAATCCGGCGAGCAGGGCGACCGATTTGCCGCTTACGTTCATGAAGGTCTGCGGCAGCAGCAGCCACGCCCCGCTCGGCTCGTGGCGACCGACATAGGCGTGGTACCTGGGCTCGCTCCTCAGGGAGATTCCCTCGCGCGCGGCGAAGCGCTCGACGAGCCAGAATCCCGCATTGTGGCGCGTGCGCTCGTACTGCTTGCCCGGATTTCCCAAGCCGACGATTAGGCGGATGCCCGACATGCTTACCTAGAAATGAGAGACGGCAAGGACCGACGGGTCCCTGCCGCCCCCTTTCGTCGCGCGCCCTATTTCTTCTCTTTCTTCTCGCCGCCCTTGTCGCCGCCCTTCTCCCCCGCGGCGCCCTCGGGAGCCTTCTCCGGCGTCGCCTGCGCCGAGGTCGGCACCTCGGACGCGGCCGGTGCGGCCTCCTCCGCCGGAGCCTCTTCTTCCTCGGCGATCAGCGTCGGCAGCAGCACCGACGCCACGACCGGGTTCTCGCCCTTATGCAGAATCGCCTCGACGCCCTTCGGCAGCTGAATGTCCCTGGCATGTATCGAGCCGCCGACCGACAGCCCGCTCATGTCGACCTCGATGAATTCCGGCAGGTCGTCCGGCAGGCAAGCGATGCTCAGCTCGTTCATCACGTGGCTTGCCACTCCGCCTTGCTGCTTGACGCCCGGCGACGTATCGGCGTTTATGAAGTGCAGCGGCACCTTCATGTTGATCTTTCTTTCCTTGGAGACGCGCTGGAAGTCGACATGCTGGACCTCCCCCCTGTAGGGGTGCATGTTGAACGTGCGCAGCAGCACCTGTTCCGCGCCTCCTTCCAGCTTCAGCGTGAGGATCGATGCGTGGAATGCCTCGGTATGAAGGTTCTTGAGCAGGTCCTTGTGATCGAGCTCGATGTTGACCGGCTGCTTGTCTCCGCCGTAAACGATGCCCGGAACCTTGCCCGCGCGGCGCAGGCGGCGGCTCGCACCCGTGCCCTGCGCTTCGCGCTTGCTGGCGTTAATTTCGATTTTCATCTGTTACTCCTTCGCATTTTCCGCCAGGTCCGCGACCAGACACAGGCAGGGTTGATAAACCTACTCGATAAACAGTGAACTCACCGATTCCTCGGTGAATATGCGCAATATGGTTTCCGCCAGCAGCGTCGCGACCGACAGCTGCCGGATCTTGGGGCACGCCCGCCCTTCTTCACTGAGGGGAATCGTATCGGTCACCACCAGCTCATCCATGTCCGAGCTGGCGATCCGCTCGATCGCGCCGCCGGAAAGCACTGCGTGCGTGCAATAGGCGACCACCTTGGTCGCGCCCTCCTGCTTCAGCACCTGCGCCGCCTTGCACAGCGTTCCGGCCGTGTCGACCATGTCGTCCATGATTACGCAGGTGCGCCCTTCGACCTCACCGATGACGTTCATCACCTCGGACACGTTTGCGCGCGGACGACGCTTGTCGATGATCGCGAGGTCGGACTCGAGTCGCTTGGCAAGCGCCCGGGCCCGCACCACCCCGCCGACGTCGGGCGACACGACGATCAGGTTCTCGTAGCGCTGCTTCCAGACATCCCCGAGCAGGAGCGGCGCCGCATAGATATTGTCGACCGGGATGTCGAAGAAACCCTGGATCTGGTCCGCATGCAGATCCATCGTCAGCACGCGTGCGACGCCCACCGACGTGAGCATGTTGGCGACCACCTTGGCGCTGATTGCGACGCGCGCCGAGCGCGGGCGGCGGTCCTGCCGCGCATAGCCGAAGTACGGGATCGCCGCAGTAACGCGCGCCGCCGACGAGCGCTTGAGCGCATCGACCATCACCAGCAATTCCATCAGATTGTCATTGGTCGGAGCGCAGGTCGACTGCAGCACGAACACGTCCTTGCCCCGCACGTTCTCGAGCAGCTCGACCAGCACCTCTCCGTCGGAGAACTTGCCTACTATCGCGCGGCCGAGCGAGATATTGAGATGGCGCGTCACGTCCTGCGCAAGGCGCGGGTTGGCGTTGCCGGTAAATACCATCAGTCGCTCGAGCGACGTGCCGACCATGTTGACTGGCCCAGTACTAGTGAGTGGCTGGGGAGCCAGGATTCGAACCTGGGAATGCCGGAATCAAAATCCGGTGCCTTAACCAGCTTGGCGACTCCCCAACATGTGCTGCCATCCGCGAGACCGCCCCGCGAATCTTCAGTCTGCCCAGTCGTAAAGCGGATGACGCTGGAGGCCCCTCGTGACGAAGCCCCGCATCGTTTCCGGCAACTGCGACTGCAGAGCTTGCGCCTCGTCTCGTTCAGAAAATTCGGCGAACACGCAGGCTCCCGATCCCGTCATGCGGGCCACCGCTGCGTGCTGTTTGAGCCACGCGAGATGGGCCGCAACGTCGGGGTAACGGGCGGTGACGACCTGCTCCAGGTCGTTCTTTCCTTGCCCCGACAAAAAGGGCGGTATTTTGAGTTGTTTCGTATCGCGTGTCAACGCGGCATCCGAGAAGATTTCTCTCGTAGAAACCGCAACTTGAGGCACCAAAACGAGGTACCAGGCAGGCTCCAGCACGAGCGTGGTCAGACGTTCGCCGACGCCTTCACCGAGGGCGCATTCGCCGAACACGAAAAGCGGTACATCGGCGCCTAGCGCGAGCGCGAGCGAGCTCAGTTCGGCGCGCGGCAGGTTGAGATCCCAAAGACGATTGAGGACCAGCAGCACCGTGGCCGCATCGGAGGACCCACCGCCCAACCCGCCGCCCATCGGCAGAGTCTTTTCGACCGCGATGTCGGCGCCAAGCAGGCGCGCGGGTGGGCCCATGCGTGCCAGCGCATGGTCCTTGAGCAGCAGCGCTGCGCGCAGTGCGAGGTCGTCCTTCTCAGGCACTGCGGGATGAGGCTCGACGCGGCGCAGTGTGCCGTCCGAACGTGCGCGGACGCCCACCTGGTCGGCGCGCTCGATCAACCGAAAAATCGTCTGCAACAGATGATAGCCGTCGTCGCGGCGGCCGAGCACGTGCAGCATGAGATTGAGCTTCCCCGGCGCCGGATACCACTCAAGCCCCGTCATGGCCGTACTTGCCACTTACCGATCGCAAGGCGCAGCTCGAGACCGGGATAGACCAGGCGCAGGCGCGCCGGCAGGCCGTCGCCGTCGCCGTAAGCCAGGTAATAGATGCGCCACCCATCCTGCTCGAGCTCGCTCAGCCGACCGCGCGGGTCCCTGGTCTCCCGCGCGGGCCCGGGCGCCGGCTTCCCGCGCACCCAGTCGGACAGTCCTGCGAGCGGCACTCGGAACCCGAGCACCTGCTCGGTGAGCGATTCTGCATCGTGCGCGCGATACACGCGCCGGTCGGAAGCGGTGACGGTCACCATATCCCCCTCGCGCTCGATCCGCGCCACGCCTTGCCCGAAGGGCGAAGTGATCAGCATCTCATCGCCTGCCGCGCGGTGGCGCCACGCGATATTGCCGCTGGAGCCCTGATCGTCGTAGCGTACCGCGATCCGGCCCGAGAGCTGGAATTCAAGCCCTGCCGTCGGCTGCAGGAACGGAAGCTCGGCGCAGGCCGAGAGGATCACCAGCGCACCAGCCGCGAGAACGCGCAAACTGTTTGTTGCGCTCACCCCGATCCTCTAGGGGTTGAAGCGCCGAACCGTCTTTCGCAGGGCCTCGTTCTCGGGGTGGTTCTTCAGCGCCTCGTTCCAGATTCGGCGCGCCTCGTCGCGTTTGCCCTCGACCCAGAGTACCTCGCCCAGATGCGCGCCGATTTCCGCGTCGTGCTGATCGCCGTAGGCGCGGCGCAGATAAGTCTCCGCCGCGGCGAGGTCTCCCTGCCGGTAAAGGACCCAACCCATGCTATCGATTATGAAGCCGTCGTCCGGCCGCAGCTGAAGCGCCTTCTCGATCAGCTTGCGCGCTTCGGGCAAGCGCAGATTACGATCGGCGAACGAGTATCCCAGAGCGTTGTACGCGTGCGCGTGGTCGGGCTGGAGCTTGATCACCTTGCGCAAGCTCTGCTCGAGAACGTCATAGCGACCGAGCTTTTCGGCTGTGAGCGCCTGATCGTAGAGTAGCTCGGGCTGGTCCGGGCTCTTCTGCAGTGCGCGGCCGAGCAGCGCGAACGCCCCGGCGGCGTCATCGGCGTCGCGCAGCAACTGCGCCTCGGCGATGACCAGCTGCACCTCGTCCTGTTTGCTGTTGGCCTTTACCGCATGCAGGTAGGCGCGCGCGGCATCGAGCTTGCCTTCTTGCACCATCGCCTGTGCCACGCGCAGGCGCGACGGCACGTAATGATCGCCGCTCTGGATCTGCTCGTACCAGGCGATCGCTTGCGGCCAGCGCTTCTGCGCCTCTTCGATCTGGCCCAGGATGTAGCGCGCTCCGTCCGGATCCCGGTAGTCCAGCGCAAGCAGCCGTTTCATGCTCTCTTCGGCCGTCGCGTAATCCTTGAGCTGGAAAGCAAGCAGGCCCACGGCGTAGATGACTTCGGTACTGTCGGGATTCGCGGCCTGCAGCTTCTCGAACTGTTTCCGCGCCTCGGCGTAGCGTTTCTCGCTCACCAGCAGGCGGGCGTAGCTCATGCGCACGTCGTTCTGCTCGGGATACTTCTCGAGGTAGCCTGCGAGACGCTTGGCGGCCTCCGCCGGCGACTTGGCCTGCAGGATCTGCGCCTCGAATTCGGCGGCGACCGCCCAGTCCGGGCGCAGCTCGGCAGCGCGACGTATCTCCCGCAGTGCGAGCTGTTCGTCGGCAGCGGCCATCGCCGCCTGCGCAATCGCGAAATGCGCGTTCGGCAGATCGGGGTACCCGGCGGCGAGCTTGCGCACGAGCCGCAGGTTGGCAGCCTTGTCCGGGTCCGCGGCGAGCAGACGATTGACCTGCATGAAAACGTTCTCGGGCTTGGTCTCGCCGGAGGACAGCAGTTGCTTGAGATAAGGCTCGGCCTCGTCGACGCGCTGCACGGCCGCCAGATACACGGTCACCATCTGCAGCGCGGGTGCCGAGTCTGGCTCGGCTTCGTGCCAGAGCTTCGCCGCCTCGAGCGCGAGCTCCGGCATGCGCGCGAAGTTTGCGATTTCCACTGCGCGCCGCGCGATACGCGGGTCACGCGTGCGCTTCGCGAGATCAATATAGGTCTTGGCCGCCAACTCGAGGTCGCCGCGCTGAACGGCGATCTCACCGACCAGCAATTCGTACAGGATCGGCTCGGTCAGCGCTTCGTTGGGCAGCCGCTCCGGTGTCTTGGCGGCAATCGCCTGCGCGCCCGCGAGCAGCAGCGCGGCCGGCAGGACAAACTTACGCAAAATCGGGGATATTGCGACCATTTTCCTTCCTAAGGTTTCGGCAGGGGCGGGAGCACGCCGACGGCCGCAACCCGATTCGGACGCATATTAGGTATATTTGATGCTCCGCACAAGACGCACTACTGGCGCCGCGCGAGACATTTTCGATTGACCGACATCCAGACCGCAAGTTCAAGTGCCCGAGCTACCGGAAGTTGAAGTAACACTGCGCGGCATCGCGCCTCAGCTGACTGGCCGCACTTTGACGGGCGTCGCCGTTCGCGAGGCGCGGCTTCGCTGGCCAGTCCCGGACTCGATCGAACAACTTGCAGGGCGCGAGATCCGTTCGCTGCGGCGACGCGGCAAGTACCTTCTGTTCGACTGCGGGGACGGCCATCTCATCGTGCATCTGGGCATGTCGGGCAGCCTGCGCCTGATGGAGCGCAATACGCCGCCGCTCAAGCACGACCACCTCGATCTGCAGTTCGGCGAGCTGATTCTTCGGCTGCGCGATCCGCGGCGCTTCGGCGCCGTGTTGTGGACTGACGCACCCCCGGACATGCATCCGCTGCTGCGTCATTTGGGCGTCGAGCCGCTGACGCGCGCCTTCGACGCCAGGCGCCTGCACGCGCTGACGCGCGGCGTGCGCGCGGCCGTAAAGCAAGCCCTCATGGACGGACGGCGCATCGTCGGCATAGGAAACATCTACGCCAGCGAAAGTCTTTTCCTGGCGGGAATCCACCCCTTCGCCCGCGCGGGCAGCCTCTCGCCCGAGCGCTGCCTGCGCCTCGCGGCCGCGATCAAGAGAACGCTGCGCGCCGCGATTCGCGCCGGAGGGTCGAGCTTGCGCGACTTTGTCGGCAGCGACGGCAGGCGAGGCTACTTCCAGCAGCGCTACTGGGTCTACGACCGGGCGGACGAACCCTGCCGGCGCTGCGGCGCGCCCGTCAGGCGCAGGGTGCAAGGTCAGCGCGCGACGTACTACTGCCCGTCTTGCCAGCGCTAGCGCGCCTTCAGCCGCCGAGCGACTTCACCTTTTCCCTCAGCATGCGGCGCACCAGCGGGTGAACGAACTTTGACACGTCGCCGCCCAGGGTGGCGATCTCGCGCACCAGCGTGGCCGAAATGAACATGTGCTGCTCCGAAGGAGTGAGGAAGATGGTCTCGACATCCGGGTAGAGGTTGCGGTTCATGCCGGCGAGCTGGAACTCGTACTCGAAGTCCGCCACCGCGCGCAGCCCCCGCATGATCACGCGCGCCTTGTGCTCGCGGATGAAGTCGATCAGCAGCCCCGCGAAACCCACCACCTTCACGTTCTTCAGGTCGCGCAGCACCTCGCTTGCCATGTCCACCCGCTCGCTGCGGGTGAAGAACGGCCGCTTCGCCTGGCTGTCGGCGACGCCGATGATCACGCTCTTGAACAGGGACGCAGCGCGGCGCACGATGTCCTCGTGTCCGCGCGTAAGCGGGTCAAACGTTCCCGGATAGACGGCTCGTATCATCTGCGCTCCATTGCAGTAGCTGGTAGCTTACCTGCCCGGCACGCTTGCGCCGCAGCTCGCGCCAGGGCTCCGCCACGGGCAGGGGTGAGGCGGCTTCGAGGTAAACCCGCGCGTCCTGCGCAAGGCACGGAGGCAGCGCCTCGAGGACGGCCGACAACACATTCTGCCTGAAGGGTGGATCGAGGAAAACCACGTCGTAGCGTTCGCTTGCCGCGGCGAGGTAGGCGAAGGCGTCGCTCGAAACGATCTCCACCCGCTCGGCGCCAAGCGCGGCGCGGCTCGCGCGCAGCGTCGCGGTCGTCGCCTGGTCGCTCTCGACCATCACGACTCGCTGCGCGCCGCGCGAAGCGGCCTCGAAGCCCAGCGCGCCGCTGCCCGCGAACAGGTCCAGGCACGAAAGACCGGCGAGGTCCTGGCCGAGCCAATTGAACAGCGTCTCGCGCACGCGATCCGGGGTCGGGCGCAGTCCCGGTCGCGACGGCACGCCTATCATGCGGCTGCGCCAAACGCCGCCGACGATCCGAACGCGTCCAGCCGGCTGCGGTCTGTCGCCCGCGTGCTTCATCCGAGCGCGAATTCCCGTTTGATAGAATCGGGCGCCAATCTTAGCGGCTTTTGCGCCGCCATCCGCGTGTTTGGACTGGGCAACCGATCCTCGAAGGAAACCGCATCCTGGAGCTCCCGCCTCAAGGCCGGGTTGGCGCGCACGCGCGACGCCCTCGGCGGCGGGCTCGGCGCGCTGCTCGGCCGGCGCAAGATCGACGAAGCGCTGTTCGAGGAACTCGAAACCGCGCTGCTGGCAGCCGACTGTGGCGTGGATGCGTCCAGGGCGCTCATCGACCGCCTGCGCGCAAGAGTGCGCAAGGGGCACATCGCCGACGGTGCGGCCCTGAAGAGCGCGCTCGAGGTCGCCCTGCTCGAGATCGTCGCGCCGCTCGAGCAAGAGCTGGACCTGTCGCGCGCCGCGCCGTGCGTGATCATGATCACGGGCGTGAACGGCTCCGGCAAGACGACTTCGATCGGCAAGCTGGCGAAGTGGCTGCAATCGCAGGGTAAAAGCGTGCTGCTCGCCGCCGGAGACACGTTCCGCGCCGCTGCGCGCGAGCAGCTTGAAGCCTGGGGCGAACGCAACGGCGTGAGCGTAATCTCGCAACAGAACGGCGACCCGGGTGCGGTGGTTTTCGACGCGGTAAGCGCGGCGCGCGCGCGCGGCATCGACGTCGTGCTCGCGGACACCGCGGGCCGGCTTCCGACGCAATTGCACCTGATGGAGGAGATCCGCAAGGTAAAGCGCGTGCTCGCCAAGGCACTTCCTGGGGCGCCCCACGAGATCCTGCTGGTGCTCGACGCAAATACCGGGCAGAACGCGCTCGCGCAGGTCAGAGCGTTCGACGAGGCGCTGGGCCTCACCGGACTTATCCTGACCAAGCTCGACGGCACCGCCAAAGGCGGCGTGATCGCCGCAATCGCCCTGCTGCGCTCGAAGCAGCCCGGCAAGAGCGCAATTCCGCTTTACTTCGTCGGTGTCGGGGAGGGCCTCGACGATTTGCGCCCGTTCGTGGCGCGCGATTTCGTCGAGGCTCTGGTTGATTAGCTTCTCCGCCGTATCCAAGCGCTACCCGGGCGGCCAGGACGTGCTGCGGGGCGTCTCGCTCACCATAGACGCTGGCGAGCTGGTGTTCATCACCGGGCATTCCGGGGCTGGCAAGTCGACGCTGCTCAAGCTGATCCCGGCGATCGAGCGTCCGAGCACGGGATCGGTCATCGTCAATGGCCAGAACGTAGGCGCTCTGAGGCCCACGGCGATCCCATTCCTGCGACGAAACCTGGGGCTGGTATTCCAGGACCAGAAGCTGCTCTATGACCGTAGCGTGGTCGAGAACCTCATGCTGCCGCTTTCGTTCTCGAGCCTAGCACCCAGGGAAGCATCACGCCGCGCTCGTGCCGCGCTCGACAAGGTGGGCCTGCTCGGACGCGAGAAAGCGAACCCGGTGCAGCTGTCGGGCGGCGAGCAACAGCGGCTGGCGATCGCCCGCGCGGTAGTGAACCGGCCTGCGATCCTCATCGCGGACGAGCCCACTGCAAACCTGGACGCCGAAGCCGCGCAGCGCGTGCTGGAAATATTTGTTGCCTTCAATCAGGTAGGTGTCACCGTGCTGCTGGCCACGCACGACCTCGGGCTCGTGACGCGCTACGGGCGGCGCGTGCTGCGGCTTGCCGCGGGGCAAGTGGTAGAGGACTCGGCACCGTGAGGTCCTGGCTGCGGCAGCATCGCCGAGCCCTGATCGGCGCGCTCGGCAAACTCGCCGCGCAGAAGGCGAGCGGCGCGGTCAGCGCGCTCGTGATCGGGGTCGCGCTGTCGCTGCCCGCCGGCGGCTATTCCCTGCTGGACGGACTGAGTTCGCTTGCCGCCGGCGTGGCGCTCGAGCCCCAGATATCGATTTACCTCAAGTCGGGTTCGACCAAGGGCGACGCGGACGCGCTCGGCGCACGCCTCAAATCCGACGCGCGCATCAGCCAGGTACGGTTCGTTTCTCGCGAGGAAGCGCTGAAGGAACTCAAGACGACCGAAGGACTGGCCGACGTCGTCGACGCCCTGGATCACAATCCCCTGCCGGATGCGTTCGTCGTGCGGGCACGGGACTCCAGTCCGGAGACTCTGGCCGAGCTCGCGCAGGAGTTGCGCCGCGCGCCGTCGGTCGCCCACGTGCAGGCCGACGCGGTCTGGGCGCGGCGGCTGGCCTCGCTCGCCCGCCTCGGACGCCTGGCGGTGCTGCTGCTTGCGGCCTTGCTCGCGTTCGGGCTGGTCGCGGTGACCTTCAATACCATCCGGCTCCAGATCCTTACCCAGCGCGACGAGATCGAGGTCTCGAAACTGATCGGCGCGACCGACGCTTTCATCCGGCGGCCGTTCCTGTATCTCGGGCTGCTGCAGGGGCTGGCGGGCGGAGCGCTGGCGCTGGGCATCGTCTGGGCCGGGCTGCACCTGCTCAATGGCGAGGTGCGAACGCTTGCCCAGACCTACGGCTCGAGTTTTCGCTTTGGCTTCCTCTCGCAAGGCGATGCTCTGGCCGTCATGCTCTTCGCCGGCGCCCTCGGGTGGTTGGGCGCATCTCTGTCAGTGAGCAGATACTTACTTGAAATTCAGCCAAAGTGAACGCATCTAAGCCGCTCTACACGGGAACTCAGGAACCGTTTAGCACTCCAATGTAGCGAGTGCTAAAATTGCACCAGACAGGAGGTATGATGATGCAAGCGATGATGACCATGCCGGTTCCGGTCTCTGTGCCCGTCCCCTTGGCGACGGGGAGCTTGGACAGCTACATCCAGACGGTCAACCGCTTCCCGATCCTGAGCGCTGAGGAAGAACAAACGCTCGCGCGGCGCTATCGCGAAAGCGACGATCTCGAGGCAGCGCGGGGTTTGGTGCTGTCACACCTGCGGCTGGTAGTCGCGATCGCGCGCGGCTATCTCGGTTACGGGTTGCCGCACGCCGACCTGATCCAGGAAGGCAACATCGGCCTGATGAAGGCGGTCAAACGCTACGACCCTTCGCGCGGAGTGCGCCTGGTGTCGTTCGCGATCCACTGGATCAAGGCCGAGATCCACGAATACGTGCTGCGCAACTGGAGACTGGTGAAGGTCGCCACCACCAAGGCGCAGCGCAAGCTGTTCTTCAACCTGCGCTCGATGAAGCGCGGGCTGGCGCCCATGTCGATTGACGATATCAAGCGCGTCGCGACGGAACTGCGCGTCAAGCCCGAGGAAGTGACGGAAATGGAGTCGCGCCTCGCCGGCCAGGATATCGCGTTCGAAGCGGACGAGGCGGACGACGACGGCTACGCGCCGGCGCAATACCTCGCGTCCGATGCCGGCAGCGAGCCCTCGCAGCTGCTCGAGGCGGAGGAAAACGAGCGTACATCCGCAGCCGGGCTGGCAAAGGCGCTCGGTGCGCTCGACGCGCGCAGCCGGCGAATCATCGAGACGCGCTGGCTGCGTGAGAAGGATGCGGCCACACTGCACGACCTGGCGGACGAGTTCCACGTATCGGCCGAACGTATCCGCCAGATCGAGGCGAAGGCGCTCGAAAAGATGCGCAAGTTGATGGAGCAGCAAAGCGCCCCGCTGTCACTGCCGGCAACGGCCGTCTGAGAGCCCTACTTCTCGCTCAGCAACGTTCGAATGTCGTGCACCAGGTCGGCACCGGCCTTGCCGTAGCCGACGAACAGCCTGAGCCGTCCTTTGGGGTCGATCACGTAGGTCCCGGCGCTGTGGTCCATGGTGTACTCGCCGGGCGAGGACCCTTCTCGCTTCTCGTAGAACACCTTGAATTCCTTCGCCGTGCGCCGCGTCGCCGCGGCGTCGCCGTAAAGGCCCAGAAAGCGCGGATCGAACGCGGTCACGTACTTGCCAAGAACCGCGGCTGTGTCGCGTTCCGGATCGACCGTCACGAACAGTACTTGCACTCGGTCGGCGTCCGGGCCAAGTGACTTCATCACCTGCGAAAGCTCCGCGAGCGTGGTCGGACAGACGTCCGGGCAATGCGTATAGCCGAAAAACAGCACCACCACCTTGCCGCGGAAATCTGCCAGCGTACGGGGCTTGCCGTTTTGGTCGGTGAGCGAGAGTTTCTCGCCGTAGCCGGCCCCGGTGATATCCGTATTCCTGAACTTCGGTCCGTCGCCGCCGCACCCTGCGAGCAGCCCGGCCAGCAGAAGTGCGGCGAGGCTAGTGCGCCAGATAGTGGTCAACGAGCAGCGCACCGAACAGCGCGGCGAGGTAGATGATCGAGTAGCGGAACATCGCGCGCGCGATGCGGTCGCTGTACGCCGCGTAGACGCGGATCGCATAGGCGAGAAACACGGCGCCGAGCGCGCAGGCCGCGGCCAGGTAGAGCACCCCGCTCATCCGAATCGCGTACGGCAGCAGGCTCACCGCGAGCAGAATGATCGTGTAGAGCAGAACCTGCAGCCGCGTGTACGCCTTGCCGTGCGTCACAGGCAGCATCGGCAGGCCCGCCTTGGCGTAGTCGGCGGTGCGGTACAGTGCGAGGGCCCAGAAGTGCGGCGGGGTCCAGGCGAAAATAATGAGAAACAGCAGCATCGCCTCGGTGTGCACTTGTCCCGTGACCGCAGCCCAGCCCAGCACCGGCGGCATGGCGCCTGAGGCGCCGCCAATCACGATGTTTTGCGGCGTGGCCGGCTTGAGGATCACCGTATACACAACCGCGTAGCCGACGAAGGTTGCGAGCGTCAGCCACATGGTGAGCGGATTGACGAAGTTCGCCAGCAGCCACAGCCCAAGACCGCCCACGGCCCCGGCGAAAACCAGCGTCTGCAAGCTGCTGAGTTCTCCGCGCGGCAGCGGGCGCCAGCGCGTGCGCTGCATGACCGCGTCGATGCGCTGCTCGACCAGGCAGTTGACCGCTGCCGCCGCACCCGCGACGAGCGCGATGCCGAGCGTCCCGGCGAGCAGGATCTGCGCCGGCACCGCGCCAGGGCTCGCGAGCAGCATGCCGATCACTGCGGTGAACACGATGAGCGAAACCACGCGCGGCTTGGTCAGCGCGTAGAAGGACCGCGCGCGCTGCGCGAACGTCTTTGCCAAGCCTGAGGAGAGAACCTGGGTGTTCATGCTTTCTGCAGCGGTGGGCGCAAGCCGTGGAAAGCAAAGAAGTTTAACACGATCAGGGAGCCGAGAAGGAGGGCCGCGCCGGCATTGTGCGCATCCGCGACCGCGAGCGGCAGGCCCGCCATCACGTTGGCCACGCCAAGCGAAAATTGGATCAGGAGCATGGCGGCAAGCAGCCAGCCGAGCGGCCGCAGCGCGCGCACCCTCAGTACGCGGTACGCCGTCCAAGCCACCACCAGCGCCACTAGCAGCGCGAACGTGCGATGGGTCCAGTGGATCGCCGTGAGCGCGGTGAAAGGCAACATCTCCCCATCACCGGTATGACCCAGCTCGCGCACCAGATGAAAGGCATGCGAGAAGTCCATCGGTGGAACGACCTGGCCCAGGCACAGGGGCCAGTCGGGACAGGCGAGCGCGGCGTAGTTTGCGCTTACCCAACCTCCGAGCAGGATCTGCGTCGCGACAACGCATAACGCGAGTACCGCAGGGGCGCGCAAGCTGCGCGCCTCCGGCGCCGATTCGAAGCGCCACTGGCGCAACGCAAGCCACAGCAGGAGGGCGAAAGTCGTCATCCCGCCAGCCAGGTGCGCGGTCACGATGGCGGGCTTGAGCAGCAGGGTTACCGTCCACATCCCGAGCGCGGCCTGCAGCGCGACCACGAAGACTATCGCGGTGGCGAGCCAGGGCGATTGACCGAGCGCGCGCCGCCGTAGCCAGCCCAGGAGCGCGATCGCCAGAATGAGCAGCCCGAGCGTGCCCGCCAGGTAGCGATGGCCCATTTCCTTCCACGCCTTGCCGAGCGACACCGGTCCGTGCTCGCCGCCCTGCCGGGCGACGGCGCGCGCGATCGCGGCCTTCGCCAGCGTGGGGGCCGGTTTGCCGTAGCAGCCGGGCCAGTCCGGACAGCCGAGGCCGGCGTCCGACAGGCGCACGAAGGCGCCCACCACCACGACGATGAACGCGAGCAGCGCGGCGACGGCGACCAGCGTGCGGTAGGCTTTCATCCGATCTGCGAGATCTTCAGCAGGCGCTGCAAGTCCTTCAGCATTTTCGAAGGGTCCGGGTCGCGCGGGAATCGCATCATCAGGTTGCCGAGCGGATCGATGAGGTAGATGTGGTCCTGCGCCCGCCCGGCAGGCGGGAAGCCCGCCGCGACCGTGCCGTCGGCCGCGCGCACGACGTAGGTGCCGTCGATCGCGGTCATCAGGGCGCGCCGCGGCGTGCCGCCGTCGGTCAGGATCCAGACCCGCTCGACGCGGTCCCTGTCCTTGCCTTGCGCCACGCGCAGCTGGCGCATGAAATAGAGCTTGCGCTCGCAGTAAGCGCCGCAAGCTGCTGCGTCGAACTGGAGCATCACCCACTTGCCGCGCAGGCTCGTGAGGGAGAACGGCTTGCCGTCCAACGCCACGAGCCCGCCGCCGGACACCTGCCGCGGGGGCCGCAGCAGCGCGCCGTAGTTGCCGGTATGACCCGGGGTCCAATGCAACCAGTACGCGATCCAGGCGAGCGCGAACGGCAAGGCGAAGAAGAGCCCGATCAACGCCAGCTTCAGCCGCGCGCGCTTGACGCCCTCAGGTGCCACGGCGGCGCCCCTCGCGATAAGAGTGGACCACGAACAGCACCAGCGCGAGCACCGCGAACAAGTACCACTGCAGCGCGTAGCTCTCGTTGCGCGCAGCGCCGGTGTCCGGCCGCGGCCAGTCCCGCGCCAGGCCATCCGGCGTGGCCGAGCGCTGCTCGATCACCAGCGGCAGCAGGGCGAGGCCGCTCGCTTGGCTGAAATCTGCGAGGCGCAGGTTCTGCCATACCCTTCCCGGCGGGGTGCGATGGAACGGCTCGAACGCGCGCGGCAAATGGGCCAACGCGAGGCCTTCGATGCGCTGCTGGCCGCCAGGCGTGGGCACCTGCGGCAGAATCTCCCGCCGCGGACCGGCCGGCGTCCAGCCGCGATCGACCAGCACATGCAGCTTGCCGCCGGCGAGCCGCAACGGGGTCACGACTTCGTAGCCGACGCGTCCCTGGTGGATCTTGTTGTCCAGAAGTACGGTGTGCGCCGGCACAAACTCGCCCTGCGCGACCACACTGCGTAGAACGAAATTTGCCGCCTCGATCTGGCGTGCGGGCAGCTCGACCGGCGGGCCGGCGAGCGCCGCGTCGACCCGTGCGGCAAGCGCGCGCTTTTCCTGCGCCCGGTGCGATTGCCAGTTGCCGAGCGCGATGAACGCCGCGCAGCCGGCCGCCGTGAGCGCGGCGCCCCACCAGGTCGGACGGAAAGCGGTTGGGTTGATCATGCTGTGTACGCGTAGAAGCGGGGGCAGGTATCCATTAAACTTTCCCCCCATGCGTTACTTCGTCATCGCCGTGCTCGTCCTGATCGTCGCCAGTCTCGGCTCGGCGCTGTTTTTCGTGTTCCATGACCAGAGCGGCTCGAACCGCGCCATCAAGGCTCTCGCGATACGCGTGGGCCTGTCGATCCTGCTGTTCCTGTTTTTGATGGCGGGATTCTATTTCGGTTTCATTCCCGGCCGCCTGACCTGAAGGGCGGGCCGAAAAAAAAGACGCCGCACCGTGTGCGGCGTGTCGAGCTTCTCCTCCGGGGCGCTTCGCGGGCGCCTTCTCCTCCTGGTTGTTCGATTCGCGGTCGCCTACAGCCAGTAGACGAAGATGAACAGCCCCAGCCAGACCACGTCTACAAAGTGCCAATACCAGGCCACCGCCTCGAATGCGAAGTGATGGTCGGGCTTGAAGTGCCCCTTCAGGCAGCGCACCAGGATCACGGTCAGCATGATCGCGCCGAGCGTCACGTGGAAGCCGTGGAACCCCGTCAGCATGAAGAACGTCGACCCGTACACTCCGGTCGTCAGCTTGAGGTTGAGCGAATGGTAGGCATGGCCGTATTCGGTCGCCTGGAACGCGAGGAACATCACCCCGAGCGCCACGGTGAAGAACAGGAACAGGCTCAGCATCCCGCGCTTGTTCTCCTTCAGCGCCCAGTGCGCAATCGTCACCGTGACCCCCGACGACAGAAGGAGCAGCGTATTGACCGCAGGCAGGCCCCAGGCCTCCATCGGCGAGAATTTCTCGGCGAACGCAGGCCCGGCCGACGGCCAGTGGGCGGTGAAATTGGGCCAGAGCAGCGCCTGACTCTGCAGGCTCGCGAGGTCCGGCACCGACAGCACCCGGGTATAGAACAGCGCGCCAAAGAAGCCGGCGAAGAACATTACCTCCGAGAAGATGAACCAGCTCATCCCCCAACGGAACGAAACGTCCTCCCACTTACCGTACTTGCCGGCCTCGGACTCGCCGATCACGGCGCCGAACCAGCGGAACAGCATGTACAACAGGATCATTAAACCGAGCGCGATCGAGATCCATCCGCCATGGTGTGAATTGAAAACGAACACCGCGCCGGTCGCCATGCAGAACAGCGCGATCGACCCCATGATCGGCCAGGGCATCGGCTGCGGCACGAAGTAGTGCTGCCGCGGATTGGTGGTTGCGGTCTGCGCCATGTTGCGATCTCCCTGCTTTCGATTGTTGTCAGCTAACCACGATCCGCACGATCACGATCAGCGTCAGTACGAACAACGCCGCGAATACGACGCCCGCGACGATCAGATGGACCGGATTCACGGGCTGCGTCTGGCGCTCGTGATCCGCTTTGCGGCGCACGCCCATGGCGCCAAACAGCACGGTCTTCACCACGTCAAGCAAGCTGGGACGCATCGCCTCGCTCATCGGCCGTACAGCCAGAACCTGGCGATGATGCCGAAAAAGAACATTAGCGCAATCGTTGCGAGGATCAGGCCGGTCTTGGCGTTACGACTCATGCGCAGCCGCCTACTTCAGTACCGGGGGGGTCTCGAACGAATGGTACGGCGCCGGGGTCGGAAGATGCGTCCACTCGAGCGAATCGGCCCCTTCCCAGGGTTTCTCGGGCGCCTTCGCGCCACTGCGGATCGTCTTAATGACGATGTACAGGAACAGCAGCTGGGAAATTCCGAAGCCGAAGGCGCCGACGGTCGAGATCCGGTTCCAGGTCTCGAACTGCAAAGGGTAGTCCGGGATGCGCCGCGGCATCCCTGCCAGACCGAGAAAGTGCTGCACGAAGAAGATCATGTTGAAGAATATGGTCGATAACCAGAAATGCCACTTGCCGAGCGTCTCGTCGTACATCCTTCCGGTCCACTTCGGAAGCCAGAAGTAGATGCCCGCAAAGGCCGAGAACAGCGCTGCGGCCACCATTACGTAATGGAAGTGCGCCACCACGTAGTAGGTGTCCTGCAGCTGGATATCGATCGGCACGAGCGAGAGGATCAGGCCCGAAAATCCCCCGAGCGTGAACATCAGCAGAAATCCGATTGCGAACAGCATGGGAGTCTCGAAACTGAGCGACCCCTTCCACATGGTCGCCACCCAATTGAACACCTTTACTCCGGTCGGGATCGCGATCAGGGTCGTCGCGTACATGAAGAACAGCTGCCCGGTCACCGGCATGCCGGTGGTGTACATGTGGTGCGCCCAGACGATGAACGACAGGATCGCAATCGCCGAGGTGGCGTAGACCATCGAAGCGTAGCCGAACAGCGGCTTGCGCGAGAACGCCGGGATCACCTGCGATATCACGCCGAACGCCGGCAACGCGATGATGTACACCTCGGGATGGCCGAAGAACCAGAAGATGTGCTGGTAGAGCACCGGGTCTCCGCCGCCCGCGGCGTTGAAAAAAGACGTCCCGAAATGGCGGTCGGTAAGCGTCATCGTCACCGCTCCGGCGAGCACCGGCATTACCGCCACCAGCAGGTAGGCGGTGATCAGCCAAGTCCAGCAGAACATCGGCATCTTCATCAACGTCATGCCGGGCGCGCGCATGTTGAGGATCGTGGTGATGATGTTGATCGAGCCCATGATCGAGCTCATGCCGAGCAGGTGGACCGCGAAAATCGTGAAGTCCATCCCCATGCCCTGCTGAACCGTGAGCGGCGCATACATCGTCCAGCCCACTCCCGGTGCGCCTCCAGGCGTGAAGAACGAGATCATCAGCAGCGACGCGGCGAAAGGCAGGAGCCAGAACGACCAGTTGTTCATGCGCGCGAAGGCCATGTCCGGTGCGCCGATTTGCATCGGGATCAGCCAGTTCGCGAAGCCCACGAACGCCGGCATGATCGCGCCGAAAATCATGACCAGTCCGTGCATGGTGGTCAGCTGATTGAAGAACTCCGGGTTGACGATCTGCAGGCCAGGGGTAAACAGCTCGCTGCGGATTACCAGCGCCATCACCCCACCGACGACGAACATGATGAAGCTGAACCACAGGTACATCGTGCCGATGTCCTTGTGGTTGGTGGTCGTGATCCAGCGCATGACGCCGCCGTAACCACCGTGTTGGTCGTGGTGCCCGTGCTCGTGCGCCTCGCCGTGGGTATCGAGAACTGCGCTCATCGATGTTCTCCTGATCCTTGATTTCGGTCCGTTATTTCTTGGCTGCGTTGTTCTTGGTCTGTTCGGCGACCCAGGCCGCGTACTGCGGTTCGGTCACCACTTTGACCACGACCGGCATGAAGCCGTGGTCCTTGCCGCACAGTTCCGAACACTGGCCGCGGTAGGTTCCGGTCTTATCGGCCTTGAACCAGGTGTCGCGCAGTATCCCCGGAATTGCGTCTTGCTTGACGCCGAAAGCGGGCACCGACCAGGAGTGGATCACGTCGGCCGCCGTCGTGACGATGCGCACTTTCTTGTCGACCGGCACCACGAGAGGATGGTCGACTTCGAGCAGGTAGTGTGCGTCCTTGCTTGCCCTGCCCTCGATCTGATCGCGCGAAGTCGCCAGATTGGACAGGAAGCTGATACCCGCGCCCTCGCCTTGGAGGTAGTCGTAGCCCCATTTCCACTGGTAGCCGGTGGCCTTGATCGTGATGTCGGGGCTCGAAGTATCCTTCTGCGCGATCACCACCTTGGTCGCCGGCACCACGATGGCGATCAGAATGAGCGCGGGGATCACGGTCCAGAGAATCTCGATCGTGACGTTCTCGTGGAATTGCGCGGCCTTGTGCCCCTTCGATTTCCGATGCGCAAAGATCGCCCAGAACATGAAGCCGAATACACCAACGAAGATCACCGTCACGAGCAGCATCACGTACTCGTGCAAGCTGTGGATGTCGGATGCGATTACAGTCGCCGGCGGTTGCAGATTCCATGTGGCGGCCATCGCCGTGCCGGACAGCACCGCACCAGCCAAGAGTGCCGCCCACCGTGCGCCTTTTATCGAGCCCGCGAACGAGCGCGTTCCCGGAGGTGCCGACTTGCTTGCCATTGTTGCCCCTTCCTGATTCAGATCCGCAATTTCTTCATCAACTCGGTCGCGAACACCACGCGCGCCTCGGCGTCGAGGTGGCGGCCGATTTCAACATCCCTGCCCGGCGCGCGCAACAACACGCGCGCGCCGAAGCCTTCATCCTTCTCGAGCCGCAGCTTCGCGACCCGCGGGTCGAGCACGTAGCGGGCCACGCGGTCCGCCTCCACAATCTCGACTGTCAGTCGACCCGTCGAAACTTCGATCCGCTCGAAGTCCGTTGCATGCCGCGCATGGACCACGAACGCCGCGCCGAGCGCGAGCACTTCGAGTCCGGCGAACGGCAGTATCAGCCAGGCTCCCGCGAACGCGAATCCCAATGCGATGCCGAGCGAGGCGAGCGCCAGCAGCCCAAATACCCGCAACATGCTACCCGGGGAAATCGAACAATTGCGCTTGAGCAGCAGGCTCGATCCGTTTGCCTGCTCCTCGAACACCAGCTCACGCCGCGGGAATTCGGTACTCGTCATGCTTCGAACGCACTCGCATCGAATCGGGGTGGCCGAAGCCGCGGTAAATTACCACAGTCGCGCTGCCATAACAACACGAAAACCCGAGACAAATCCTCATCTTCTGCCGCGGCGGCGGGTCAACTTTTTTTATGGCGTGAAAGTTCGAGCCGTACCACCGCCGTGTCTGCGGCGGCCGCGCGCGGGGTACCTTTCCAGGCGTGCCCGTAGACCACCTCGAACGTCGCCGGGAGCCGACCCCCGCGCACCTGCGCCCGCAGCGACTCGTGCAGCCGCGCGAGAAAGCGCCGACCGGCGAGCCCGCGCGGCCGGTCGGCGCGAACCCCCGTCTGACCGGTAGCGCGCAGCTCGGCCAGGAAGGCTTCCGTGTCAGGATAAGTAACCGTGATGACCTCCATGTCGATCACCGGCGCCGAGAATCCCGCGGCGACCAGGCGATCACCCAGGTCGTGCATGTCCATGAAGCGATGCACGCGGCGTTCGCCCGCCGCCGCGCGCAATTCCTTGAGGGTGTCGGGCCCTAGGGTGCTAAGCATGACCAGGCCGTCGTTCCCCAGCACGCGCTGAAACTCGCGCAGCGCGCCCAAGGGCTCGTCCAGCCAGTGCAGCGCCATGTTCGACCACACCAGCCCGACCGAGCCCGCGGCAAGCGGCAGGCGCTCGAAATCGGCGCACAGCGGCAGCGGACGCCGCCCGTCGAACAGGCGCGACAGGAATCCTCCTCCTCGCTGCGCGCGCCGCAGCATCGCGAGCGAAAAGTCCAGCGCGATCAAGCTCGCGTCGCGATAGCGCTCGGCCAGGCGCCGCGCCTCGCGCGCGGTGCCGGCTCCCGCATCGAGGATGCGTCGCGGCGCGACGCGCACGTAGTCCAGCCGCTCGAGCATGCGCGCGCCGACTTCGGCCTCGAGC
>JBAUTW010000275.1:0-2537 GCA_049582365.1 Burkholderiales bacterium
CGGCCGCTCAGCGCGGATCGGGCGCCCGAGCGGGCCGCTCTGCCCGCACGGCGCGCTTGCGGCGCCTCGCAAATTCGTACGCTCGTGCGCAGACGCCGAGCAACAGTCCGATTCCGGCAATGGCGATGAACACGAATTCCCACCTGCCGCTCGACACTGCGGGGGCAAAAGCCGACTGAGCAACGCAAATCAAGGCGATACAGACAACACCAATGCAGGCGATTCGAACGCTCGATCTGAGTTTGCTCGACACTTTGGGCGCCATTGCGCCGGGACGTTACGCCTCGAAACGCGCCTGGGCAATCCGCCCCTGGCCGAACGCCGGATTTTCGGCGCCGCAGGTACAGTGTTTGCTTATCGAGAGTGCAGCGTGTCTGAACGGCGCGAGCGCATTCTCATCCAATGAAGATGAAGGAGGTATCCGTCATGCGTGCTCGACTATTCAATCTGCTTCTGGCGGCGCTTATCGCGTTGCCTTTCGCGTCAGCATACGCCGATGATTACCCGGACACGATCCAGGTGTTCCGCAACGCGGGCCAAAGCGGGAAATTCTTTGACGCCAGTTATGGTTATGCCGTGTTTCCCACCATCGGCAAGGGGGGCATCGGCATCGGCGCCGCCCATGGCTCGGGCCGGGTCTATCGGCAGGGCAAATACGTGGGCGATACCTCGATGACCCAGATTACCGTGGGCGCGCAGCTTGGCGGGCAGGCCTACAGCCAGATCATCTTCTTCAAGGATAAGCACGCCTTCGACGAGTTCACGGGCGGCAATTTCGAGTTCAGTGCGCAGGCCGAGGCGGTGGCGATCACGGCAGGCGCGTCGGCGCAGGCGGGCACCAGCGGCGCGTCCGCCAGCGCGAGCGGCACGCAGGAGTCCGCGACGACCGCCGGCCGTTATTTCAAGGGAATGGCGGTCTTCACGATCGCGAAAGGCGGTCTGATGTACGAAGCGAGCATCGGCGGTCAGAAATTCAGCTATAAGCCGAGGAAATGATTTCCGGCTGTCCCGACTTCCCGACGCTGCCAGGCGCCTGACATTGCACACGCTTTGCGAATGGCCGGCACGGCGGCGTTGCCGCTTCACGACACGACGCTCGCGCATTTCGCCGCGCGTGTAGCCGCGGCGGCATTGCCGGCTCAGAGCCTGCGCTCCCAGTACTCGCCCACCAGCGGATGCCCGAAGCCGCGGTGGCGCGACTTGCGCACCAGCCTGAAGCCCGTCCTGGCGTAGATCTCGCGCGCGGCGGTGAGGTTGCTCTGGGTCCAGAGGACGATCTTCTTGTAGCCGCGGCGGCGTGCGTAGCGGATGCAGGTCTCGACCAGGCGCCGGCCTAAGCCCAGGCCGCGCGCCGACGGCTCGAGCAGCAGCAGGCGCAGCTTGGCGACGGTAGCCGCATGCCTGACGAGCAACACCGACCCGAGGCGCTTGCCGTTCCGCTCCGCGATCCAGCAGCGTTCGCGCCGGGGGTCGTGGTGCTTGAGGAATTTGGCGGCGATGTCGGCCACCAGGGCCTCGAACTCCTCGTTCCAGCCGTATTCCTCGCGGTAGAGCACGGCGTGGCGCTCGACCACCCAGCCCAGGTCGCCCGGGCGGTGGGCGCGCAGGATGCAGCGCGAGGACGGCGCTCTCGTGGAAGGTTTCATATACTCGCCACTTTCGCATCTCCGCTCGCAGGAACGCAAACATGAAGGTCTTCCAGATCCAGGACGACTGGGGCATGGAGCACTTGAAGCTCGCCACGCGCCCCGATCCGAAGCCGGGCCCCGGACAGGTGCTGCTGCGCATGAAGGCGGCCTCGCTCAACTACCGCGACCTGCTGGTTCCGAACCGCGGCTACGGCGCGCACACCGGCACGCTGCCGCTGATTCCCGTTTCCGACGGCGTCGGCGAGGTGATCGAGGTCGGCGCCGGCGTGACGCGCCTCAAGGTCGGCGAGCGCGCCTGCCCCTGCTTCACCCAGGGCTGGATCTCGGGACCGCCCGCACCGGAGCGCGCGGCGCACAACCTCGGCGGACCGCTCGACGGCACCATGGCCGAGCTGATGTGCCTGCCCGAGCAGGGCGTGGTGAAGGTGCCCGAGTACCTCTCGGACGAGCAGGCCGCGACCCTGCCCTGCGCGGCGCTCACCGCCTGGAGCGCGCTGATGGTGGCCGATCACCTCGCGCCCGGCGCCAAGGTGCTGGTGCAGGGCACCGGAGGCGTGGCGCTGTTCGCGCTGCAGTTCGCCAAGCTCGCCGGCGCGCACGTCACCGTGATCTCGTCGAGCGACGAGAAGATCGCGCGCGCCAAGGCGCTCGGCGCCGACGCGGCGATCAACTACAGGACGACGCCCGAGTGGGCCAAGGCGACCCTCGGCATCACCGGCGGGCGCGGCTACGAGCACGTGCTCGAGCTCGGCGGCGAGAAAACGCTGCCGCAGTCGCTCCTGTGCGTGGCCACCGGCGGCACGATCTCGATCATCGGCGTCCTTTCGGGCGGCACCATGAGCGCCCAGCTCGGGCGCATCGTCATGAAGCAGGTGCGCATGGTCGGCA
>JBAUTW010000276.1:0-7826 GCA_049582365.1 Burkholderiales bacterium
GGCCAGCCGGATCGCGGGCGTGAACAGGCGCGCCCAAGGCAGCCGCCCGTGGCGCCGGTGCGCAAGCTCGAGCATGCGCAGCACGCCCGGCACGCCGACCGACTTGCCGCTGGTCACCGCGTCGTAGAACTGCAGCGGCTGGCCGTTCGCGTCGAGGAAGCGATCCGGCCGCGCCGCCTGCGGCGCCGTTTCCCTGCCGTCGTAGCTGCGCACCCGACGCTCGGCGCCCGACCAGTAAAGCAGAAACGCACCGCCGCCGAGCCCCGATGACTGCGGCTCGACCAGGCCAAGGACCATCTGTGCCGCAATCGCCGCATCCAGCGCGCTGCCGCCCGCGTGCAGCATCTCCAGCCCGGCTCGAGCCGCGAGCGGATTCGCCGCCGCGACCATTTCGCGCCTGGCGAGGACCGCCTGCTTGTCGATCCATCCACTCGGCGCCTCGGGCTGCGGCTGCGCGGCCGCCGCGCCGCAGAACAGCATCACTGCCGCCGAGATTATCCGTGCAAAGCGCTTCATCGCATTTCGCGGATCCGCCGCCCGAAGGCCTCGACCTGCTCCCAGTCGGTAAACTCGACCACGCTGCGCGGGTCGGTCGGTCCCCTGGTGAGCAACATGATGAAGCGGATCATCTGCCGGTCCCAGAACCCGTAGCGCGGGTAGTCCAGCATGCCGGCAAACACGGCCACCTGCCGCGGACGCCAGCCGATCTGGCGCAGGAACTTCCTGACGTAAGGATTCGTCTCCGGCGCGCTCCTGTTCGGCTTGCGCGCCACAATATTGACCGAGAAGAACGCGCTCGGCTTGTGTTCGAGAATGCGGCGGTTCGCGCGCATGAATTCGGCAACCAGTGGGCGGTGCTTGCCGTAGCGGATACTCGCCCCGACCACGATCTTGTCGAAGGGCTCGAGCTCGATGTCCGGCCGGCCCTGGAGGGCAGCCAACGTCGTCTGATGCCGCGCCTGCTCGACGACCTGCTGCAGCCGCCGGCAGATCTTCAGCGTGTGGCCATCGACGGTCGAATAGAGGAAAAGAATCTTGCTCATTGCAATCCGGAAGCGGCAAAACAAAAGGGCAGCCGCAGCTGCCCTTTCCTGACTGTCCGTCGAGCTCGCCCTCAGACCATCAACGGCACGATCAGCAGCGCGACGATGTTGATGATCTTGATCAGCGGGTTGACGGCCGGCCCGGCGGTGTCCTTGTAGGGATCGCCCACCGTATCGCCGGTCACCGCCGCCTTGTGCGCGTCGGAGCCCTTGCCGCCGAAGTTGCCGTCCTCGATGTACTTCTTGGCGTTGTCCCAGGCGCCGCCGCCCGTGGTCATCGAAATGGCCACGAACAGGCCGGTGACGATGGTGCCCATCAGCACGCCGCCAAGCGCCTGCGGCCCGAGAATCAACCCGACCACGATAGGGATCAGCACCGGCAACAGCGACGGCACGACCATCTCCTTGATCGCCGCGCGCGTGAGCAAGTCGACCGCGCGCGAATAGTCTGGCTTGGACGTGCCTTGCATGATGCCGGGGATCTCCTTGAACTGGCGCCGCACCTCGACCACGACCGAGCTCGCGGCGCGGCCCACCGCTTCCATCGCCATGGCGCCGAACAGGAAGGGCACCATGCCGCCGATCAGCAGTCCGATCACGACCATGTGATTCGAAAGGTCGAAGGTCAGCGTGCTGCCGGCCTTGTCCAGAGCGTGGGTGTAGTCGGCGAACAGCACCAGTGCGGCGAGGCCGGCGGAGCCGATGGCGTAGCCCTTGGTCACCGCCTTGGTGGTGTTGCCGACCGCGTCGAGCGGGTCGGTGATCGCGCGCACCGTCGCGGGCAGGTCGGCCATCTCGGCGATGCCGCCCGCGTTGTCGGTGATCGGGCCGTAGGCGTCGAGCGCGACGATGATGCCGGTCATCGACAGCATCGAGGTGGCGGCAATTGCGATGCCGTACAGGCCGGCCAGCCAGTAGGAGACGAAGATCGCTACGCACACCGCCAGCACCGGGAAGGCGGTCGATTTCATCGACACGCCGAGGCCGGCGATAATGTTGGTCGCGTGGCCGGTGGTCGAGGCCTCCGCGATGTGCCTCACCGGCCTGAACTGCGTCCCGGTGTAGTACTCCGTGATCCAGACCATGAAGCCGGTCAGCACCAGGCCGACCACGGCGGCGCCCCACAGGTTCCAGATTCCGATCATGCGCTCGTGGCCGCCGATTTCGAACGGCACGTTGGCGACGATGCCGCCCATCGTGACCTGCGTGATGGGCCAGAACGCGATCAGCGCCAGGATACCGGCGACCCACAGGCCCTTGTAAAGCGCGGGCATGACGTTCTTCTCGCCCGCCTTGGCCTTCACGAACCAGGTACCGATGATCGAGGCGAGGATCGAGAAACCGCCGATCGCCAGGGGGTAGACCAGCGCGTTGACGTCCTTCAGCAGCAGCGCGCCGAGCAGCATGGTGGCGATGAGGGTAACCGCATAGGTCTCGAACAGGTCGGCGGCCATGCCGGCGCAGTCGCCCACGTTGTCGCCGACGTTGTCTGCGATCACCGCCGGGTTGCGCGGGTCGTCCTCGGGAATGCCGGCTTCGACCTTGCCGACCAGGTCGGCGCCCACGTCGGCGCCCTTGGTGAAGATCCCGCCGCCGAGCCGCGCGAAGATCGAGATCAGCGAGCCGCCGAAACCCAGCCCCACCAGGGGATGAATCAGGTGGCCGAGGTTCGATTTGTCGAGCGCGTTTGCGTACAGCAGCGCGAAGTAACCGGCCACGCCCAGCAGGCCGAGCCCGACCACCAGCAGGCCGGTGATCGCGCCGCCGCGAAACGCGATTTTCAGCGCCTCGTTCAAACCGGTGCGCGCGGCCTCCGCGGTGCGCACGTTGGCGCGCACCGAGACATTCATGCCGATGATGCCCGACAGGCCCGAGAACACCGCGCCGATGAAGAAGCCCCATGCGGTCGCCCAACCGAGCTGGGGAATGAAGCCGATCACCAGGAACAGCACCACGCCGACGGTGGCGATGGTGGTGTACTGACGCCACAGGTAGGCGGTCGCGCCTACCTTGATCGCCGCCGCGATCTCACGCATGCGCTCGTTGCCGTCGGGCTGCGCCAGGATCCACTTGATCGAGATGACGCCATAAAGGATTCCGATGACGGCGCACGCGAGCGCGAAAATGACTCCTCCGGACATGGTCTTGCTCCCCTTCTTTGATCGTTTGGGCTCGCGGGCGGGGACGCCCGCAGGAAGGCGCGGATTTTAGCAGAAAAGCCGCGCCGGTCGCGCTGCGGCTAGGCCTTGAAGGTGCTTTGCAGCCGCTTGCGCACGGGCGCGTTGCGCAGCCTTACATACTCCGGCAGCCCGTGGCGGAAGGGTGGCGGCAACTCCCCGACCACCAGCGGCGCGAGGTAACGCCTGCACGCCGCGGTAATATGGAAGCCATCCGCGCTGACGAAGTCGCGCGGCACGCGGCGCTCGTGGTTCGCCACCTGGTCGAGCGGCGCGACGCCGATCTTCCAGCGATAGGGCCGGTCGGAGCTGCGCACGATGACCGGCATCACCGCGTTGCGCCCCTCGAGCGCAAGCTTCACGGCGGCCTGGCCCACGCGGTAGGCCTGGTCGACGTCGGTCTTGGAGGCGACGTGCCGCGCCGCGCGCTGCAGGTAGTCGGCCACGGCCCAGTGCGGCTTGTAGCCCAGGCGCTGCTGGACCATTTGCGCGATCACCGGCGCAACCCCCCCGAGCTGCTTGTGGCCGAAGGCGTCGACCGAGCCCGCTTCGGCGAGGAACTTGCCCTGCGCGTCGCGCACCCCCTCGGACACCGCGACCACGCAGTAGCCGACGCTCTCGACCGTCTGCTTCACGCGTCCGAGGAAGGCGGCCTCGTCGAACGGCAGCTCAGGGAACAACAGCACCTGCGGCGGTTCGCCCGCGCGCTCGGCCGCGAGGCCGCAGGCAGCGGTGATCCAGCCGGCATGGCGCCCCATCACCTCGAGTACGAAAACGCGGGTCGAGGTGCTCGCCATAGAGGCCACGTCGAGCCCGGCCTCACGAATCGAGGTCGCGACGTACTTCGCCACCGAGCCAAAGCCGGGGCAGCAGTCGGTGCCGACCAGGTCGTTGTCGATGGTCTTGGGCACTCCGATCGCGCTCAACGGGTAGCCCATCGCGGCGCTGATCTTGGACAGCTTCAAGGTCGTGTCGGCCGAATCGTTGCCGCCGTTGTAGAAGAACCAGCCGATGTCGTGCGCGCGCAGTACCTCCACCAGACGCTCGTACTTGGCGCGGTCTTCTTCCGGGCTCTTGAGCTTGTAGCGGCAGGAGCCGAACGCCGCACCCGGCGTGTGTTTCAGCGCGCGAATCGCCGCGGCGCTTTCCCTGGTGGTGTCGATCAGATCTTCGTTCAGCGCGCCGAGGATGCCGTTGCGCGCGGCGTACAGCCTGCCGATGCGCCCTTTGGCGCGGCGCGCGGCCTCGATGACTCCGCAGGCCGATGCGTTGATGACGGCGGTGGCGCCGCCCGACTGGGCATAAAGGGCGTTTCGCAGCTTGGCTCGGCTCATGCTTTTCCTCCATTGAGTACTGCAAATGCGCGATCTCGTACCCGCTCTACCGAGCCGCTGCCCGAGATGCGGCAGCAGCGCGGGGCGCGCGCGTCCCCGGAAGCGGCCCAGGCAGCGTAGTACTCGAGCAGCGGCCGCGTCTGCGCCTTGTACACCTCAAGCCGCTTCTTGACCGTTTCGACCTTGTCGTCGTCGCGCAGGATCAGCGGCTCGCCGGTTATGTTGTCCTTGCCTTCGGTCGTCGGCGGGTTGAACTCGACGTGGTAGGTGCGGCCGGAGCCTGGGTGCACGCGGCGCCCGCTCATGCGCGCAATAATCTCCTCGTCGGGTACGTCGATCTCGAGCACGCATTCGATCGGCACGCCAGCCCGCTTCATTGCCTCGGCCTGCGCAATGGTGCGCGGAAAACCGTCGAACAGGTAGCCTTTGGCGCAGTCCGGCTGCAACAACCTCTCCTTTACGAGATCGATCACGATCCTGTCGGACACGAGCTGCCCGCCGTCCATCAGCTTCTTTGCCTCCACACCCAGCGCGGTGCCCGCTTTCGCCGCCGCGCGCAGCATGTCGCCGGTCGAGATCTGTGGAATGCCGTAGCGCGCCATGATGTAGCCGGCCTGCGTTCCCTTGCCTGCGCCCGGCGGCCCCAGCAGGATCAAGCGCATGTCTGAAATTCCGTGGCGGTATGTGACTTCACGCGGCGCACAAGCGCGCCCTTTTCTTGCGCCGGAAACGCCGCTGACCTTAGCCGGAATCGCCAAATCGGTCAAACAGCGCGCGCACCGTTTCGAGGTCCTGCGGCGTGTCGACGCCCGGGGGAACGTCGTGGCTCGAGACGGTCACCGCGATGCGGTAGCCGTGCCACAGGACGCGCAGCTGCTCGAGCGACTCGAACTGCTCGAGCGGCGACGGTGCGAGGCCCGCGTAGCGCCGCAGGAAGCCGACGCGGTAGCCGTAGATTCCCAGGTGGCGGTAGCACGGCAGCCCGGCAGGCGGCTCGCGTCCGCCTCCGGCGTAGGCATCGCGCGCGTACGGGATCGGGGCGCGGCTGAAGTACAGCGCGCGACCTTGCGCGTCGATCACGACCTTGACCACGTTCGGGTTGAAGATCGATGCCGCGTCGCGGATCGGATGGCAGGCGGTGGACACGCTCGCTTGCGGGTCGCGCTCGAGCGCTTCCGCGACGTCGCCGAGCAGGGCCGGAGCGATCAGCGGCTCGTCACCCTGCACGTTGACCACCAGCGTCCCGTCGGCCAAATCCATCGCCAGCGCGGCCTCGGCGATGCGGTCGGTTCCCGAGGGGTGGTCCGCGCGCGTCATGCGGGCCTCGAAGCCTTGCGCGCGAACCGCCTGCGCGATGCGCTCGTCGTCGGTGGCGACGCACACGCGCTCGGCGCCGCTCGCCTGCGCGCGCTCGCACACGCGCACCACCATCGGTTTTCCGCCGATGTCGGCAAGCGCCTTGCCCGGGAACCGCACCGATGAGTAGCGTGCGGGGATGATGACGCAGAAGCCTGCCATGGGGCAGCGCAGCGGCGCGTCAGCCGGCGACTTCTTCGGCCGGGTCGAGCTTGCGCGCGTCGTCCTCGAGCATCACCGGGATGCCGTCCTTGATCGGATAGGCGAGCCGGTCGGCCTTGCAGATCAGTTCGCCTGTTTCCTTGCGATAGACCAGCGGGCCCTTGCACAGCGGGCAAACGAGGATTTCGAGCAGTCGTGGATCAACGGCGGTGCTCACCAATTCTCTCCAGCAGCCAGTGTCCGAAAGCGGGATCGAGAACCGCGTCCACCGGAAACACCCAGTGATGCGGTTTCGCGAAACGCCTGCATTTTACCGCGTCCTTCTCGGTCATCACGACCGGCAGCGCGTCGCCGAACTCGAGATCGGCGGCGCCAAAAGGATGGTGGTCCGGGAACGGGTGCGGCACCACCTTCAGGCCGAGGCGCATCAGGTGCCGGAAGAAGCGGTTCGGGTCGCCGATGCCGGCCACCGCGTGCACCCGCTGCCCGGCGAAGCTCTCCACCGGCCGGCGCTCGCGCGCGTCGGCCAGGCAGTTGAGCAGCCTGCCTTCGAGGCGCATTGCGTAGCCCCGCACGGCGTCGGTGCCGTGCGCCACGACCGCGTCGACCGAGCGCAGGCGCGTGCGCGGCTCGCGCAGCGGGCCGGCGGGAAACAGCAAGCCGTTGCCGAAGCCGCGCTCATCCACCACGCAGATCTCGAGCTCGCGCGCGATCCGGTAGTGCTGCAGCCCGTCGTCCAGCACGATGATGTCCACCTCGGGATGCTGCCGGCGCAAGGCCTCGCACACGCGCACCCTGTCGGGACCGACCCATACCGTGCAGCCGCTGCGCCGGGCGAGCACGATCGGCTCGTCGCCGACCTCGCCGGGTTCGGAGGCGATGGTCGCTTCGCGCGGTGCCTCCAAGCGCGCGCCGTAGCCGCGCGACACGATGCCGGGCGTCCAGCCGTGATCCTTGAGGAACTCCGCCAGCCACAGCACCAGCGGCGTCTTGCCGCTGCCGCCCGCGATAAGGTTGCCCACCACGATCACGGGCACGCCCGCGTGGTGGCTCTTGAGTATCCGCAGCCGGTAAAGCAGGCGGCGCACGAACACCGCGCCGCGGAACAGCAGGCTGACCGGCCACAGCAGCCACGCCAGTGCGCCGCGGTGGGTCCAGTGCCGGCTCAGGGTCTGCGCGCCGGCGCGGTTACCCGCCCGGGCCGCTCTGGGTGGTGAAAGTGATTTGCGTCAGGCCGGCGACGCGCGCCGCCTCCATGACGCGGATCACCGACTGGTGGGTCGCCTTGGCGTCGGCGCTGATCACGACCACGGGGTCTTTCAGCGTGGCGCCGGCGCGCCGCAGCGCGTCGGCGAACTGATCGACACCGGAGAAGACCACCGGCGTATGGTCGATGACGTAGTTCCCCTCCGCGTTCACCAGCACCGAAATCTCATTGGGGCGATTCTGCTGCTTCTCCGAGTTCGCGGTCGGCAGGTTGATCTTCAGTTCGGTGTACTTGGAGTAGGTTGTGGTGATCATGAGGAATATCAGGATCACCATCATCACGTCGATCAGTGGGACCAGGTTGATCTCCGGCTCCTCCTTCGTCCGGCCGCGCTGGAAGTTCATGCCCTCTCGCCGTGGACCACGTCCAGCAGCTTGGCCGCCGACTGCTCCATGCGCACCACGAAGCCATCGACCTTGTTCTTGAAGTGGCGGTAGAAAATGAGCGACGGAACCGATATGCCGATGCCGAACGCGGTGTTGTACAG
>JBAUTW010000277.1:0-2473 GCA_049582365.1 Burkholderiales bacterium
TCCTTGCGGCGCGCGATCAGCCCGAGCGCGCTGTGCGGGCCGGCGTAGCGGCGCGCGAGCGCTTCGCCGATGCCCGAGGATGCGCCCGTGATGACCGCGCGCATCGCCGGCCGATTCAGCCCTTGCCGGCCATGCTCTTGCGCACCACGCCGATCAGGTAGTCGGTGACCGACAGCAATGCTTCGTGGCTCTTAACCGCATCCGAGTTGATCGTGTAGCGGCCCTGCACCGCCATCGCCGGCGTGCCGGTGATCTGGTAGGCGATGGAGAGCTGAGCGGAGCGACGCACCCGGCTCTGCACGCCGAACGAGCGCATCGCGGCGTCGAACTTCTTCACGTCGACACCCTTGTTCTGCAGCCATTCGTGCAGCGCCGCGGGGTCCGCCGTGCGCAGGTGATCGCGATGGATGGCGTCGAACAACGGGCGATGCAGCCGCTCGACCAGGCCGAGTGCGTCGAGCGAGTAGAAAATCTGCGCATCGAGCGTCCACTGCGGATTGTTGAACACCGCCGGAACGCGCTGAAACGCGACATCGGCAGGAAGCTTCCTGGCCCAGGGCTCGATCAGCGGCTCGAGGTCGTAGCAGTGCGGGCAGCCGTACCAGAAGAACTCGATGACGTTTATCTTGCCCGGCACCTCCACCGGCAGCGGGGGGGTCAGCTCGATGTACTGCCCGGTCGCCGGTGCGGCCTGAGCGAGGGTGGTCAGGGGAGCGCACAGGGGCGCGAGGCCGAGCGCGAGCAGGATACGGCGGCGGTCCGGATTCATCTCAATTTGCCTTTGCGGAAGGAGGGTTCTTCACTTTGACCACGCTGGCGGTTATTCCGTTCTGGGCCAGCGTCTGACGCACCCGGTTGATATCGTCAAGCTTTGTATAAGGCCCGATCCGTACCCGGTACCAGGTCCCCTTGTCCGGCAGCGCCGCCGGCGCCACGCTCGAATCGATGCCGAGGATGGCGAGTTTTGCCTTCTGGTTGTCGGCCTCGGCGGGATTCTGGAACGACCCCGTCTGGATGAAATAGATGTCCGTTTCGCTGCCGGGCTTGGCCTTGGCGGCCGCGCGCATGCTCTCCTTGAGCTGCTTCTCGGTAACGGGCTCTTCGCCCTTGGGCAGGATCTTGTAGAAATCGAACTTCGGTGTCGCGCTGCCGCTCGCGCCGCTTTCCTGCGGCATCCCGGCGATCGCCGGCAGCTTCTCCGACGTGCCTGCGCCCTTGGCGGCCGGCGGCGACTTGGCGCTGAACGGCAGCTCGGTCCGGTTGAGATAGAACGCGATGCCAAGCGCGATCGCGAGGCCGATCAAAAGCCCGATGAACACTCCGAGCAGGAAGCCGCCGCCGGACTTGTTGCGCGTCGCCTGGGAGATCCTCGCCTTGGCCATCACATTTTCTCCGGTGCACCGACGCCCAGCAGCGACAGCCCGTTCGCGAGCACCTGCCGCACCGCTGCGCACAGCGCGAGTCGCGCCAGGCGCTGCGCCTCGTCGTCGAGCAGAATGCGCTCCGCATTATAGTAGCTGTGGAACTCGCCCGCGAGCTCGCGCAGGTAGAACGCGAGCGAGTGCGGTGCGAGCTCGCGCGCGGCCGACTCGATCATCTCCGGGAATGCGCCCAGGCGCTGCATCAAAGACAGTTCTCGCGCATGGGCGAGCGACGCGAGCGGCGCGCGCACCAGCTGTGCCGGGTCACCGCCCCATTGCGCGAACACGCTGCATACCCTGGCGTGCGCGTACTGCACGTAGTACACGGGGTTGTCCTGCGACTCGCTCTTGGCCAGGTCGAGGTCGAAGTCCAGGTGCTGGTCGGATTTGCGCATGACGTAGAAGAAGCGCGCAGCGTCGTTGCCCACTTCCTCGCGCAGCTCGCGCAAGGTGACGAAGTCGCCCGAGCGCTTGCCCATCGCCACTTTCTCGCCGCCGCGGTAGAGCACCGCGAACTGCACCAGCGCGACCGTCAGGCGCTCGGGCGGCAGACCGAGCGCGGCGAGCGCGCCGCGCACGCGCGCGATGTAGCCGTGGTGGTCGGCGCCCCAGACGTCGATCACGCGCTCGAAGCCGCGTTCGAACTTGTCGGCGTGGTAAGCGATGTCGGACGCGAAATAGGTGTATTGACCGTTCTCGCGCTGAACCACGCGGTCCTTCTCGTCGCCGAAGGCGCTCGAGCGGAACCACAGCGCACCGTCCTTGCGGTAGAGGTGCCCCCCGGCCTCGAGCCGCTCGACCGTCTTGGCCACCGCGCCCGAGTCGTACAGCGACTGCTCCGAGAACCAGCGGTCGAACTCGACCCGGAACCGCGCCAGATCGTCGCGCTGGTCGGCGAGCATCTCTTCCAGCGCAAATCGGTGCAGCTGGCGCCAGTCCTCGCCCAGCAGCGACTTGGCGGCGGCGATCAGCGCATCGAGCGCCGCATCGGGGTCCGCGTCCGGTCCGGGCTGCGGCAGTGCCTCGGCGTCCCGCACGAAGCGCGCCACGTG
>JBAUTW010000278.1:0-1528 GCA_049582365.1 Burkholderiales bacterium
TCACCACTCTCGAGGTCGCGATCACCGACATCGAGCGGCTGCCGAAGCTGATCAACGACTACGCCGACATGATCGTCACGCCCTGCCCGCTGTGCCAAGCGAACGTCGAGGTCTACCAGTCCGAGATCAACCGCAAGCAGGGCACCAAGTTCGACATGCCGGTGACCTATTACTCGCAGCTGATGGCCGTGGCCTACGGCGCGACGCCGAAATAGGCGGGGCTGGACGGCCACATCATCAAGCCCAAGAAACTGCAGGAGATCGCCGCAAAGGTCGTGCCGAAGAGGGGATGAGATGAACGCCGCGGGCGAAGCGCCGGAGGAAGGCCGCTACAAGGTCCCGGCATTGCTCGTCCTGTCGGAGATCGCCTCAAGCCTGACGACCGACGCGACGCTCGACGAGCTCGTCACCCGTTACCTGTCCACCATGGTGCGCATCGCCGGCGCGCTGGCCGGGACCGTGCGCGTGCTGACCCCCGATGGCAAGCAGCTGCGGCTGGTGAGCGCGGTCGGGCTGCCGCCCGGCATGGTGGAGCGCGAGCGACTGGTGCCGCGCAACTGCGGCGTGTGCGGCGAGGCGCTCGGCTGCGGCGAGACACTCTGGTCGGGTGAACCACGGACCTGCCGCGACCGGAACATGGGCGCGTTCGTGCCGGGCTGCGGCGACGTGGTCGCGGTGCCGCTGCGCCACAGGGGCGCGGTGCACGGCGTCTACAACCTGTTCCTCCCGCTTGACCGAAAGCTCCCGGACGACGTGCGGCTGCTGTTCGGCGCGATCAGCGAGCATCTCGGCATGGCGCTCGAGAACGCGCATCTCGCGCGCGAGAACGCACGCACCACGCTGGTCAACGAGCGACAGCTGCTCGCCAACGAGGTGCACGACTCGGTAGCGCAGACCCTCGCCTACACGCGCATGCGCGCCGCAGCCCTGCGCGAGGCGCAGCGAGGCGGCGACGCGGCGCGCGCCGAGCGCTACCTCGCGGACATGGAGGACGCCATCGAGGCGGCCTACGGGGAGCTGCGCGAGCTGATCGGGCGCTTCCGCCAGCCGATGGACACGGGCGGGCTGAGCGCGGCCCTGCGGGCTGCGCTCGACGCTTTCGGCAAGCGCAGCGGCGCGCAGGTCACGTTCGAGGAGCGCGCGGCTAACCTCGGCCTGGGCGCCGAGCAGGAGATGCACGTGTTCCACATCGTGCAGGAAGCGCTGGCGAACGTGTACAAGCACGCGGGAGCGAAGATGGTGCGGCTCTCGGTCGAGCTCGACGGCGACCTGTGCCGCATCTGCGTCGAGGACGACGGCGCCGGCTTCGCGCCGGGCGGCGGCGACCGTTACGAGCATTTCGGCCTGGCGATCATGCACGAGCGCGCGAAGCGCCTCGGCGGCTGGCTGCAAATCGTGTCTACGCCCGGCAGCGGCGCGCGACTGTGCCTGTCGTTTCCGGCGCGCGGCCGCGCGCACGAGCAGCATGGAACCGATCAGAGCGGTCCTCGTTGACGATCACCCGCTGTTCCGCAAGGGACTGGCGGAG
>JBAUTW010000279.1:0-1898 GCA_049582365.1 Burkholderiales bacterium
CACCAGGATCATGGAGGACTCCGGCCTGAGGGGCCTCGGCGGCGCCGGCTTCCCCGCCGGGCGCAAGTGGCGCCTGGTCGCCGCCGAGCCCGCGCCGCGCCTGATGGCGGTCAACATCGACGAGGGCGAGCCCGGCACCTTCAAGGACCGCTGGTATCTCGAGCGCGACCCGCACCGCTTCCTCGAGGGCATGCTGGTCGCCGCGTGGTGCGCGGGGGTGGGCGAGATCTACATCTACCTGAGGGACGAGTACGCCGGGTGCAGAAAGATTCTCGAGGATGAACTGCAAAAGCTGAAAGCCAAGCCGCCCTGCGCGCTGCCGCCGATTCACCTGCGCCGCGGCGCGGGGGCCTACATCTGCGGCGAGGAGTCGGCGATGATCGAGTCGATCGAGGGCAAGCGCGGCATGCCGCGCCTGCGCCCGCCCTACGTCGCCCAGGTCGGCGTGTTCGGCCACCCGACGCTCGAGCACAACATGGAGACGGTGTTCTGGGTGCGCCAGATCGTCGAGCAGGGCGCGGCCTGGTTCGCCGGCCACGGCCGCCACGGGCGCAAGGGCCTGCGCTCGTTCTCGGTCTCGGGCCGGGTGAAAAAGCCCGGCGTGCACCTGGCGCCGGCCGGGATCACGCTGCGCGAGCTGGTCGCCGAGTACTGCGGCGGGATGCAGGACGGGCACGAGCTCTACGCCTACCTGCCGGGCGGCGCCTCGGGCGGCATCCTGCCCGCCAGCCTCGCCGACCTGCCGCTCGACTTCGACACCCTGCAGCCGCACGGCTGCTTCATCGGCTCGGCGGCGATCGTGGTGCTGTCGGACCAGGACAAGGCGAGCCAGGCGGCGCAGAACCTGATGCGCTTCTTCCGCGACGAGTCCTGCGGCCAGTGCACCCCGTGCCGGGTCGGCACGAGCAAGGCGCTCGCGCTGATGGGCGAGCGCAGGTGGGACCAGGCGCTGCTCAAGGAACTGTCGCAGGCGATGATGGACGCGTCGATCTGCGGCCTCGGACAGGCGGCGCCGAACCCGGCGTTGAGCGTGATGAAGTTCTTTGCGCAGGAGGTGAGCTGATGGAACGCGCAAGCTCGGATCAAATCGCCACCATGCCGATCGAGTTCAAGCTCGACGGCAAGACGGTCGTCGGCCGCCCCGACGAGCCGATCATCGAGACCGCCGCGCGCCACGGGGTCGAGATCCCGCGCCTGTGCTACAAGGCGGGCCTGCGCCCGGACGGCAACTGCCGCGCCTGCGTGGTCGAGATCAAGGGCGAGCGCGTGCTGGCGCCTTCGTGCTGCCGCTTTCCGAGCGCCGGCATGGAGGTCAGCAGCGCTTCCGCGCGCGCGCGCGCCTCGCAGAAGATGGTGCTCGAGCTGCTGCTGTCGGACATGCCGGAGAAGGCGTATCGCGTCGACTCGGAGCTCGATTACTGGGCCCACAAGCTCGACATGGGCTTGCCCCGATTCAAGGCGAGGCAGCAGCCGCAGGCGGATCTCTCGCACCCGGCGATGGCGGTCAACCTCGACGCCTGCATCCAGTGCACCCGCTGCGTGCGCGCCTGCCGCGAGGAGCAGGTCAACGACGTGATCGGCTACGCCTTGCGCGGCGAGCACTCGAAGATCGTGTTCGATTTCGACGACCCGATGGGCGAGTCGACCTGCGTCGCCTGCGGCGAGTGCGTGCAGGCCTGTCCGACGGGGGCGCTCGCGCCGGCGCGCGAGGCGGCGCTGACCAAGGTCGACAAGACGGTCGAGTCGCTGTGCCCGTTCTGCGGCGTCGGCTGCCAGCTGACCTACCACGTGGGCGACAACAAGATCCGCTTCGTCACCGGGCGCGACGGCCCGGCCAATCACGGGCGCCTTTGCGTCAAGGGGCGCTACGGCTTCGACTACGCCCACCACCCGCACCG
>JBAUTW010000280.1:0-1657 GCA_049582365.1 Burkholderiales bacterium
CCCGACACCGGCGCGACGCTCGAGCGCCTGGCGGCCGAAAAGCCGCAGCCGCTGGCCTGCATGCACGGCAGCGCCTGGCGCGGCGACGGCGCGGCGCTGCTGCGCGCGCTGGGGACGGCGCTGACTATACGCCCAGGTGCTGGTGCAGGATCTCCGGGTTAGCCCTGAGCTCCCGCGTCGAGCCTTCCCAGACGATGTGGCCGTTGTTGAGGATGTAGACGCGCTGCGCGAGCGCGAGCGTGGCGGCGATGTTCTGCTCCACCAGCACGATGGTCTGGCCAGCCGCGGCGAGCTGGCGGCAGGCGCCGACCAGGTACTTCACGATCGCCGGCGCGAGGCCCTCGAACGGCTCGTCGAGCAGGACGATCTTCGGGTCGCGCACCAGCGCGCGCGCGATCGCGAGCATCTGCTGCTCGCCGCCCGACAGGTCGGTGCCGCGGCTGTGGCGCCGCTCCCTGAGTCGCGGGAACATCTCGTAGATGCGCTCGAGCGGCCATTTGTTCCGCGCCGTGAGGCCGGCGAGCAGCAGGTTCTCCTCGACGTCGAGGCTGCCGAAGATGCGCCGTTCCTCGTGCACCAGCTGCATGCCGGCGCGCGCGATGGCGTGGCTCTTGCGCCCCGCCATTTCGGCCCCCTCGAGGCGCACCGAGCCCGAGCGCGGCGTCACCACCCCCATGAGGCTCTTCAGCGTCGTGCTCTTGCCGGCGCCGTTGCGTCCGAGCAGCGCCACGACCTCGTTCTTCTCGACCCGCAGCCCGACGTCGAACAGGATGTGCGAATCCCCGTAGTAGCTGTTCAGCCCCTTGACTTCGAGCAGACTCACGACGCGAATTCCTCGTGCACGCCGCCGAGGTAGGCTTCCTGCACCTCGGGGTTGCGCTTGATCTCGTCCGGCGTCCCCTCGGCCAGCACCCGGCCTTCCTGCAGCACCGTGATGCGCTCGGCCAGCTCGAACAGCGAGGCCATGTCGTGGTCGATGATGATCATGGTGCGCCCGCGGCCGATCGACTTGAGCAGCCTGACCGTCTCGACCCGCTCGCGCGGACTCATGCCGGCGAGCGGCTCGTCGAGCAGCAGCAGGCTGGGTGAGGAGGCGAGCGCAAGCCCGACCTCGAGCCGGCGCTTCTCGCCGTAGGCGAGCTGCGACACCGGGGTGTCGACCCGCCCGCTGAGGTTCACCAGCTCGAGCGTGCGCGCGACCTGCTCCTCCAGCTCGGGGACCTGCGCCAGTCCGCGCAGCAGGTCGAACCTGAGCTTGCCGCGCAGCTCGGCGAGGGCGGAGATGATCAGGTTCTCGCGCACCGTGAGGCGGTTGAACAGCTGGTTGACCTGATAGCTCTTGGTCAGGCCGAGCTGGCATACGTCGGTGACGCTCATGCCGGTGATGTCGCGCCCCTCGAAGGTGATCGTGCCCGCGCTCGGCGGGACCTCGCAGGTGAGCATCTTGAAGAACGTCGTCTTGCCGGCGCCGTTCGGCCCGATGATGCCGCGCAGTTCCCCCGGCTCGACGCTGAACTCGATGTCGACGTTCGCGGCGATCCCGCCGTAGTTTTTGCTCAGGCCCCGCGTCTGCAGGATCGGCCCGCTGAAGCTGCGCACGGCGTGATGCCGCGGCAGGCTGACGGCCGGCGCCGGCCCGGCCGCGGCGGGCAACGCC
>JBAUTW010000281.1:0-2280 GCA_049582365.1 Burkholderiales bacterium
TAAGCGTGCGCGGGGAGCGCCTCGCGCACTGAAACCATGCGCCGCCGCGCGCCGCCGCAGGCGCGCAGCGCGGCGCAGCGCCATGGCACGTTCGTTGCGAGATCCCGGACGAGGCAGCTGTGAGGCCGCCGGGATCCCAAACAATCTCACCTTAAGAGAGGACACGCATGAAACGTCGCACATTCGTCAAGGGCCTGACGCTGGGGGCCGCCACCGCCGCGGGCGGGCTGGTGTCGCCCAGCCTGTTCGCCAAGCCGACGGTCAAGGTCGGGGTGCTGCATTCGCTCTCGGGCACGATGGCGATCAGCGAGACGGTGCTGAAGGACGTCGACCTGATGACCTTCGAGGAAATCAACCGCAAGGGCGGGGTCATGGGTCACATGATCGAGCCGGTGGTGGTCGACCCGGCCTCCAACTGGCCGCTGTTCGCCGAGAAGGCGCGCCAGCTGCTCACGGTGGACAAGGTCGCGGCGGTGTTCGGCTGCTGGACCTCGGTCTCGCGCAAGTCGGTGCTGCCGGTGTTCGAGGAGCTCAACGGGCTGCTGTTCTACCCGGTGCAGTACGAGGGCGAGGAGCTGTCCTACAACGTGTTCTACACCGGCGCCGCGCCCAACCAGCAGGCGATCCCGGCGGTCGAGTACCTGATGAGCGAGGACGGCGGCGGCGCCAAGCGCTTCTTCCTGCTCGGCACCGACTACGTCTACCCGCGCACCACCAACAAGATCCTGCGCTACTTCCTGCACTCCAAGGGCATCAGCGACGCCGATATCGAGGAGGTCTACACCCCGTTCGGCCACAGCGACTACCAGACCATCGTCGCCAACATCAAGAAGTTCGCCGGCGGCGGCAAGACCGCGGTGGTGTCGACCATCAACGGCGACTCCAACGTTCCGTTCTACAAGGAGCTCGGCAACCAGGGCCTGAAGGCGACCGACATCCCGGTGGTCGCGTTCTCGGTCGGCGAGGAAGAGCTGCGCGGGGTCGACACCAAGCCGCTGGTCGGACAGCTCGCGGCCTGGAACTACTTCATGACGCTCAAGAATCCGGTCAACAACGGCTGGAAGAAGGAATGGGCGGCGTACACCAAGAAGAAGAGCCTGCCCTCGGCCTCCAAGCCGCTCACCAACGACCCGATGGAGGCCAGCTACATCGGCATCCACATGTGGAAGCAGGCGGTCGAGAAGGCCAAGAGCTTCGACGTCGACAAGGTGATCGCCGCCATGGGCGGGCAGAAGTTTCACGCCCCGGACGGCTTCACGATCGAGATGGATCCGCACAACCATCACCTGCACAAGCCGGTCTTCATCGGCCAGGTGCGCGCCGACGGTCAGTTCGACGTGGTGTGGAAGACCAAGGGGCCGATCAAGGCGCAGCCGTGGAGTCCGTTCCTGCCGGAGGACAAGGGCAAGAAGGAAATCGCGGTGAAGATGACCAAGAAGAGCTGAGCACGTAGTGCGCAGCCTCTTGCTGGCCGCGCTCCTGGCGCTGGCGGCGCTCGTCCCGCCGCCGGCGCTGGCGCTCGACGCCGCGACGGTGCACAAGCTGGCGCTCGGCGACACGAGCGAAGACAAGATCGCGGCGATCAACGCGCTGGTCGAATCGGGCGACGAGCGGGCCGAGCCGCTGCTGAAGGCCTTGCTGGCCGGATCGGTGCAAACCTCGGGCGACCGGGTGCTGATCGTCCAGGGCGATGCGGCAATCGACGCGCTGAGCGGCGCGAAGGTGGCGCCGATACCGGAGGACGCCAACGACGTCGTGCTCAACAACCGCATCCGCGGCGTGCTCGACTCCGCCGTCTCCGCGCTGCGCCTGGTCTCGCACGACCGGGCCACGCGACTCAAGGCCGCGCGCGAGCTGGCGGACGATCCGCGCGCCGCGGCCTTGCCGGTGGTGGACAGGGCCCTGGCGCGCGAGACCGACCCCGAGATCAAGGGCGTGCTCGAGATCGTCGCCGCCTCGGTGCACCTGAGCGCCGGACCCAAGGCCGAGCGCCTGGCCGCGATCCGCACCCTCGCGAGCTCGGGCAACTCGAAGACCGAGACCCTGCTGTTGCCGCTGGTGGCGAAGAAGCCCGACGGCAGCTGGGCCGAGCCGGACGCGGACATCCGCGCCGCGGCGCAGGCGAGCCTGGCGGACGTGCGCGGCCGCCTCGCCTGGGGCGAGCGCCTCGGGCTGCTGTTCGCCGGCCTGAGCCTGGGCAGCATCCTGATGATCGCCGCGCTCGGGCTGGCGATCACCTACGGCCTGATGGGCGTGATCAACATGGCGCACGGCGAGCTG
>JBAUTW010000282.1:0-3900 GCA_049582365.1 Burkholderiales bacterium
TGCCAGTGATCAAGGCAATCTTGGAAGTCATCGAAGTGCGAACTTGTCGGGGCGGCTGGACCCCAGAAACCAAAACGGTCGAAGTATAGCGTTCGGCGAGGGCGACACTCCCGCCGTGCGCCGCTAATGTCCCGTGTCGAGGCCAACCAGGCACTCCTCCAGGCTCTCCCTCCAGTCTGGAAGTACCATTCCGAAGACCCTTTCCAGCTTTTCCCCATCCAGTACGGAGTTCGTCGGCCTTTTCGCTGGTGTAGGGTACTCCGACGACGGTATCGCGCGCACTGGCGTTTCCGAGTGCGTTTGTCGCAGCGCTTCGGTGGCGAACCCGAACCAGGAGGTCCGCCCCCGGTTCGTGACGTGATAAACACCCGACGGCAACCTCTCGCCGAGCATTCGCCGAACGATGCCGGCACTGGACCGTGCAATCGCCCGGCACCAGGTCGGGGCACCGAACTGGTCGTTCACCACTCGCAGCTCGGAGCGCTCTCGCGCAAGGCGCAGCACCGTCAGAAGAAAGTTTGCGCCACGTCCGCCGTATACCCAGCTCGTACGCAAGACCAAGCTGAGACAGCCAGAATTAAGTACCGCCTGCTCCCCCGCGAGCTTCGACTTTCCATACGCGTTGATTGGATTCGGTTCATCGTCCTCGAGGTACGGTCCGGCCTTCTCGCCGTCGAACACATAATCGGTCGAGTAGTGCACTAGCAGCGCGCCCAGGCGCTTCGCCTCTTCCGCAAACACGCCGGGCACGAAGCCGTTGATCCGCATCGCCAGCTCCGGCTCCGACTCGGCCTTGTCCACCGCCGTGTAAGCGGCAGCGTTGACGATGATGTCCGGCTTGACCTCGCGCACCACGCGCTGGATCGCATCTGGATCGGCGAGGTCCAGTGTTGAACGATCCGTCGCGACGACCTCGCCGAGCGGCGCCAGCGCCCGCTCGAGCTCCCAGCCGACCTGCCCGTTGCGGCCGGTAAGAAGGATCTTCAAGGGTAGGTCTCTGCCTCGGCGAGTGGCACGCCGCGCCGGTCCTTCTCGCTCATCAGCGGCTCGCCCTCGAGCGGCCAGAGCACGCCGACGCCGCGGTCGTTCCACGCCAGCGTGCGCTCGTGCTCGGGCGCATAGTAGTCGGTGGTCTTGTAGCTGACGATCGCCTGCTCGGAGAGCACCAGGAAGCCGTGGGCGAAGCCGGCCGGGATCCAGATCATGGGCTGCTGGCTGGGGGAGAGGATCGCACCGGTCCACTTGCCGAACGTAGGCGAGCTGCGGCGCAGGTCGACGGCGACGTCGTAGATCTCGCCCACGATCACGCGCACCAGCTTTCCCTGCGGCTGCTTGATCTGGTAGTGCAGGCCGCGCAGGGCGTTGCGCGCCGAGAGCGATTCGTTGTCCTGTACGAACTCGACGTCGATGCCGGTGAGCTCGCGCAGCTGGCGGCGGTTGTAGCTTTCGAAGAAATGCCCGCGCGAGTCGCGGAATACCTTCGGCTCGATGATCAGGACTTCCGGGATGTCGGCTTGGATGACTTTCATCAGAACAGCCTCTCGTTCAGGACGCTCTTCAGGTACTGCCCGTAGCCGCTCTTCTCGAGCGGCTTCGCCAGCGCTTCGAGCTGCGCGGCGTCGATGTAGCCCATGCGGTACGCGATCTCCTCGGGGCAGGCGACCTTGAGGCCCTGCCGGCGCTCGATGGTTTCGATGAACGCCGAGGCTTCGAGCAGGGTCTCGTGCGTGCCGGTGTCGAGCCAGGCGAAGCCGCGGCTCATCGGCATGACTTCCAGCTCGCCGGCCTCCAGGTACGCGCGGTTGACGTCGGTGATTTCCAGCTCGCCGCGCGCCGAGGGCTTGAGCTTCTGCGCGATGCTCACCACGCGGTTGTCGTAGAAGTACAACCCGACCACCGCGTAGCGCGACTTCGGGTGCCTGGGCTTTTCCTCGATGCTGACGGCCTTGCCCTGGGCGTCGAACTCGACCACCCCGTAGCGCTGCGGGTCCTTGACCGGGTAGGCGAACACGGTCGCGCCTTTGCCGCGCGCGGTCGCGCGCTGCAGCAGCTGCGCGAGCTCGTTGCCGTAGAAGATGTTGTCGCCCAGCACCAGCGCGACCGGATCCTTGCCGATGAAGTCGCGCCCGACGATGAACGCCTGCGCGAGCCCTTCGGGGCGCGGCTGAACGGCGTAGCGCAGCTTGATGCCCCACTGCGCCCCGTCGCCCAGCAGCTGCTCGAAGCGCGGCGTGTCCTCCGGCGTCGAGATGACCAGGATGTCGCGGATCCCGGCCAGCATCAGGGTCGAGAGCGGGTAGTACACCATCGGCTTGTCGTACACCGGCAGCAGCTGCTTGGAGACGACCTGCGTCACCGGGTAGAGGCGCGTGCCCGAGCCGCCTGCGAGGATGATCCCTTTCATGCCCGTCCCCTCGTGCCGTAGTTGCGCTCCACCCAGCTGCGGTAGGCGCCGCTCGTAATATCTTCCGTCCAGGCCCGGTTGGCGAGGTACCAGCGCACGGTCTTCTCGAGCCCGGACTCGAAGCTCTCCTGCGGCCGCCAGCCGAGCTCGGCGCGGATCTTCGCGCTGTCGATCGCGTAGCGGCGGTCGTGGCCTGGGCGGTCCTTCACGAACGTGATCAGGTCCGCGTAGCCCCCGCCGGCGCGCGGCTGCAGGCGGTCGAGAATGGCGCAGATCCGTTGCACGACGTCGATGTTGGCGCGCTCGCTGTTGCCGCCGACATTGTAGGTCTCCCCCGGCCGCCCGCGCTCGAGGGCGACGCGCACCGCCGCGCAGTGGTCGAGCACATAGAGCCAGTCGCGCACGTTGCTGCCGTCGCCGTACACCGGCAGCGGCTTGCCGGCGAGCGCGTTGTGGATCACGAGCGGGATCAGCTTCTCCGGAAACTGGTAGGGACCGTAGTTGTTCGAGCAATTGGTGGTCAGCGCCGGCAGGCCGTAGGTATGGTGATAGGCGCGCACCAGGTGGTCGGAGGCCGCCTTCGAGGCGGCGTAGGGGCTGTTCGGCGCGTAGGGGGTGATCTCGCTAAAGGCCGGATCCTGCGCGCCGAGCGAGCCGTAGACCTCGTCGGTCGAGACGTGCAGGAAGCGGAAGGCATCCCTCTCGGCCGGAGGCAGCGACGTCCAGTGCGCGCGCGTCTCCTCGAGCAGGCTGAACGTGCCCGTCACGTTGGTCTGCACGAACTCGGCCGGCCCCTCGATCGAGCGGTCGACGTGGCTTTCGGCGGCGAAGTGCACGATCGCGCGCGGGCGGTGCTCGGCGAGCAGCCGGCGCACCAGCGCCCGGTCGCAGATGTCGCCCCGCACGAATGTGTGGCGCGCGTCGCCCTCGAGCGCGGCGAGGTTGTTCAGGTTGCCGGCATAGGTCAGCTTGTCGAGGTTGAGCACCGCCTCGCCCGTCTGCGCGACGCTGGAGAGGACGAAATTCGAGCCGATGAAGCCGGCGCCGCCGGTGACCAGGAGCATGGCGCAATTCTACTGGAGCGCCTCGCTGCGCTCCTTGGCGTACTGGATGCGGTAAAGGCGGGCGTAGGCGCCTTCGCGCGCCAGCAGCTCGGCGTGGCGGCCGACCTCGACCACCCGCCCGCGCTCGAGCACCACGATGCGGTCGGCGTTCTCGATCGTCGACAGGCGGTGGGCGATGACGATCGTGGTGCGGCCGCGCATCAGCACCTCGAGCGCGGCCTGCACCTGGCGCTCGGACTCGGAGTCGAGCGCCGAGGTGGCCTCGTCGAGGATCAGCACCGGCGCGTCCTTGAGCAGCGCGCGCGCGATCGCCAGGCGCTGGCGCTGCCCGCCCGACAGGCGCAGGCCGTTCTCGCCGATCAGGGTGTTCAGCCCCTCGGGCGTCTCGCGGATGTAGTCCATCGCGTGCGCCGCTTCGGCCGCCGCGATCAC
>JBAUTW010000283.1:0-1629 GCA_049582365.1 Burkholderiales bacterium
ACCTTGGTGCGCCGCTGCTGGCCCGCCGCCGCGATCGCCCGCGTCGCGCGCGCCGCGTCCTGCAGGGCGTCGAAGCTGATTTCGTCGGAGTAGGCGAACGCGGTCTTCTCGCCCGCGATCGCGCGCACCCCGACGCCCTGCTCGATATTGAAGCTGCCCGACTTGACGATCCCCTCCTCCAGGCTCCAGCTCTCGGAGCGCGCATACTGGAAATACAGGTCGGCATAGTCGATGCGGTGCGCGCCGAGCGCGCCGAACACGCGCTCGAGCTTGCCCGACTCGAGCGCGTAGGGCTCGAGCAGGCGGCGCTCGGCGGTTCCGAGCAGCAGGTCCTGCGGGATGGTCTGCATGAGTAGCGAAGTCTCCTGGCGAAGGATCATAACAGTCAGTAGCCGCCGAGCAGCGGATCCACCGGCGCGGGCGGTCTCAGCTTTTCGACATCCGGATCGGTCCAAGTTCCCGTGATCTTGTAGTCGTAGGAGAAAATCTGCCCGAGCGGGTTCTTCAGCACGCGCTGGGCGATCGCCGAAGCGACGCCGGCGAGCGGGTTGAGCAGCCCGATCACGGTCGACGCGCTGTCGCCCAGGCCGGGCACCACGCGCACCGTCAGGTCCTGGGTCTCGCGCGCGAGGTCGGTCTCGCCGCTCATCGACACGTCCGCCGCCGAACCGTGCATCTTGAAGTCGCTGGTGGTCATCACTCCCTGGCGGATCTGCAGCGTGCTGCTGATGGTGTCGAACTGAAAGCCCTTGGAAAACACGTCGCGAAAGTCGAGCGTGATGCGCCGCGGCAGCATCTGCAGGCTCATCAGCGACACCAGCTTGCCGAGGCCGGGCTCGATTTCGAGGAACTGTCCGTCCTTCGCGTTCATCGTCAGGTCGCCCGTTAGCGACGGGTAGTCGATGGCGAGCGGATCCCCGCGCCAGCTGATCGTACCGCCGAGCGTCGCCTTGCCGCCTTTGACCAGTTCCTTGTAGCCGATGCGGTCGAGAAACTTGCCGGCGTCGTTGACCTTCAGCTCGAAATTGAGGCCGGTCGACGACGCCGTGCCGCCGCGCCAGATGCCGCTGCCGCTCATCGACGCGTCGGGATTCACCATCGCAAGCCGCTCGATGCGCCAATCGTCGCCCGCGTGCTGCGCGGCGACCTCGACCCGGCCGAGCTGCTTGCCGCGGAAAGTAAAGCGGTCGGCGATCAGATCGAGCGCGGGCAGGTCGCTGACCTGCTGCTCGCCCTTGAGCGGCCCCGCCCCATGCCTGGGCGCGTCGCCCGGGATCGTGAAGCGCGCCAGGCGCGCGATCAGCTTGCCGTTGTCGGCGCTGCGATAGGCGAGATCGCCGGCAAGCTGATCGGCCACGACGTTCGCCGACCAGCCCTCCGCGTCGGCGCCGGCCTTGAGCGTCACCCCGGTCACGCGCTTGCCGAAGGCATCGAGCGTGTCGAGCTTGAGGTCGACGGTGACCGGCCCGGTCGCGGAGTCGTCTTTCCCCGCCAGCGCCAGCCAGCGGTCGAGGTCGAGGCTGGGCGTGGAGCCGTACAGCAGCACGCCCGGGCGCTCGGGGATGCGCAGCGCCGCGCCGGCCTCGGGCTCGAGCGCGATCGAGGCGCGCTGGACGCTCATCTCGGCGC
>JBAUTW010000284.1:0-3831 GCA_049582365.1 Burkholderiales bacterium
TGGCGCATAAGCAGTTCAGCATCCTGCATGCGGCAGCGCGCCTGGTGAAGCCGGGGGGCCTGCTGGTCTACGCAACCTGCAGCATCCTGGAGGCGGAAAACGAGGCGGTGGTGGAACGCTTCGTCGCTGCCCACCCGGAATTCGCCGCGCTATCGTGCGGCGAGCTTCTCGCCGCCCAGCGCATCGCGCTGCCGGCGGGCGAGCGCTTGCGATTGTGGCCGCACCTGCACGGCACCGACGGTTTCTTCGCTGCAGCGCTGAGGCGCCGCCGAGACGGTCAATCCGGCGCCTGATCCTCGCCGCGGCTGTAGCGCGCGTGCAGGTGCACCGGCTTGACCATCGCGCGCCGCATGCGGATGTTGAGCATTTCCACGCAGACCGCGAACGCCATGGCGAAGTAGACGTAGCCTTTGGGGACCTCGTGGTCGAAGCCCTGCGCGATCAGCAGTACGCCGATTACTACCAGGAACGACAGGGCGAGCATCTTGATGGTCGGATGCGCCGAGATGAAGCGTCCGATCGCGCCGGCGAAGGCCATCATCAGTGCCACCGAAACGACTATCGCGGCCACCATCACCGCGACATCCTTCACCATCCCTACCGCGGTGATGATCGAATCGAGCGAAAACACGAGGTCGATGAGCATGATCTGCACGATCAGAGCGCCGAAGGACACGCGCGCGGTTACGGCCGCAGGGTGCTCCTCCGCGCCTTCGAGCAACTGGTGGATTTCCCTGGTGCTCTTCCACAGCAGGAACACGCCGCCGAGGATCAGGATTGCGTCACGCCCCGAAATGTCCTGGCCGAGGATGCTGAACAGGGGTGCGGTCAAGCCGATGACCCACGCCAGCGCCAGCAGCAGCCCGATGCGCATGAACATGGCGCCGAGCAGACCGATGCGGCGCGCGCGCTCGCGCCGTCCGGCGGGCAGGCGATCCACCAGGATGGAGATGAAGATCACGTTGTCGATGCCGAGCACGAGTTCGAGCGCGGTAAGGGTGGCGAACGCGATCCAGGCCTGGGGGTCGGTCAGCAGATCGATCATCGACAGGCGCTCCCGGCAAGGCAATCGAGAGGTATTTTTGCACACGCGCCGCGCATTCCTCTTTCCCTTTTCGCAGCGGGGAGTTACGGAATCAGCCGAGCGTGAATCGATCCATCACAGATTGTTTCTTGCGACCTGTGGGGATTCGCGTAGAATGACACGCACCTGACGTCCATAACTACTATTAGAAGCCAACTTGATGATTTTTTCCGGTTTTTTCGACCTGCCCTGGTGGGGCTACATGCTCGTGGCACTGGGCCTGACCCACGTCACGATCGCTTCCGTAACGATCTTCCTGCACCGTCATCAGGCGCATCGCGCGCTCGACCTGCATCCGATCGCATCGCACTTCTTCCGCTTCTGGCTGTGGCTGACCACCGGCATGGTGACCAAGGAATGGGCCGCCATCCACCGCAAGCACCACGCCAAATGCGAGACCGCAGAGGACCCGCACAGCCCGCAGATCTACGGCATCAACCGGGTCTTGTGGGGTGGCGTGTTCCTGTACGTGAAGGAGTCCTACAACCGCGAGACACTCGAGCGCTACGGCCACGGCACGCCCGACGACTGGATGGAACGCAACTTGTATACGGGGCATCCGATCCTCGGCCTCACGCTGATGGGGGCGGTCGACCTGGCGCTGTTCGGCCTGGTGCCCGGTGCGCTGATTCTGCTCACGCAAATCGTCTGGATTCCGTTCTGGGCCGCCGGCGTGATCAACGGCATCGGCCACTATTTCGGCTACCGCAATTACGGCTGTGCGGACGCGAGCACCAACATCGTGCCGTGGGGCATCCTGATCGGGGGCGAGGAACTGCACAACAACCACCACGCTTTCGCCTCTTCGGCCAAGCTGTCCTCTAAGTGGTACGAGTTCGACATCGGCTGGATGTACATCAGAATGATGGAGATGCTCGGCCTCGCGACGGTCAAGAAGGTGGCGCCGACGCCCCGCTTCGCCGCGCCCAAGGCCGCTGCCGACCTCGACACGCTGCATGCCGTGATCGCCAACCGCTACGACGTTCTGTCGCGCTACGCCAAGTCGATCAAGAAGACCTACCGGGAGGAAGTGCAGCGGCTGGCGCACTGGTCGCCGGGGGACGCGGAAGCGCTCAAGTCCCTGAAGCGCGCGCTGCTGCGCGTGCAGGAGCTTTCCGAGGCCGAGCGCGTGCGTCTTGGCGATGCCCTGCGCAACTCGCGCGCTCTGGCAACCGTGGTCGCGATGAGGCACGAGCTGACCGCACTGTGGGAGCGCTCCAGCGCCTCGAAGGAGCAGTTGCTGCGCCAGCTGCAGGATTGGTGCCACCGAGCCGAGTCGAGCGGAATAGCGCCGCTGCAGGATTTCTCGCGTCGCCTGCGCTGCTACGCATAACCGCTCGTCGGCCGCAATGAAAAAGCCCGCCATCGGCGGGCTTTTTTTTCGGTGCTCCGGCGTGCTACTTGAGCTTGGTTTCCTTGTACATCACGTGCTTGCGCGCCTTGGGATCGTACTTCTTGATCTCCAGCTTGTCTGGCGTGGTGCGCTTGTTCTTGGTTGTGGTGTAGAAGTGGCCGGTGCCGGCGGTGGACTCGAGCTTGATCTTTTCACGCATGGTGAGGGTTCCGGTTAAGCCTTCGCTTCGGCCTTCGCCTTGGCTTTCGCCTTGGCGCGCACCTCGGCGAGCACGGCGTCGATGCCGAGCTTGTCGATGCGGCGCAGTCCGGCGGTCGAAACGCGCAGGCGCACCCAGCGGTTCTCGCTCTCGACCCAGAAGCGACGGTAGTGCAGGTTAGGCTGGAAGGTACGTCGCGTCTTGTTGTTGGCGTGCGACACCAGGTTGCCCTTCATCGGCTTCTTGCCGGTGACTTCACAGACACGGGACATGGATTGCGCTCCGCGGAAAAAAAGAGACAATTATACCCGAATAATCAGCGCTCTTTCAAGGAAAGCGACCTGCTCGAAACCGTGCTTGATCGCGGCCGACCGATTCAGCGATAGTGCGCGACGTGGAGTCGACGCCGATGCGACCTTGCAAATTTGCCGCCAGAGCAACGGCGTTCGGCCTGGCCTTGATTTGCTCCGCCGCGTTCGCCCAGGCAGCAGAGTCTGTCGCCGCCGTCGAGCCGCGTCTCGCCGGCATGGTCGATTTCGTCAGCGGCAATTCGATGATCACGCCGCAAGTCGGCGACAGTCGTCTGCTCGCCAAGGGAAGCGAGGTGCACGAAGGCGATACGATCGTCACCTTCAGGAATGGCGAGGCCCAGCTGCGGATGCTGGACGGCGCCTATCTGATGGTGCGCGAGAATTCGCGCATCAAGATCGAGGCGTACGTCGCGGACGGCGGCGACAAGGACCGCAGCATCCTCGACCTGATCAAGGGTACGGTGCGCAGCATCACTGGTTGGATCGGCAAGTTCAACCGCGCCGCGTACGAGATACGTACTCCCATCTTGGTCACCATCGGCGTGCGCGGCACGGATCACGAGGTCACCTATATCCCGCCGGGCGATCCGCGCGGTGAGCCGGGCGTGTACGACAAGGTGAACGAAGGCAAGGCGTTCATGCGTTCCGGCAACAATGTGGTCGAGGTGCCACCGCAGCGCGCCGTGTTCAGCGCATGGGGCGCCAAGCGCCAACGGCCGCGCCTGCTTGTCTCGATTCCAGGATTCTTCAGGCCGGGACCACACGAGCGCGAGTTCGCGCAGCGCGCGCGGGCGTCGGTGCGTACGCTCGCGGCGCAAAGGCAGGCGCGTATCCGCAACCTTCGCGCGCTGCGCCGCGATGTACCGCAACGGGCGCCCGAACG
>JBAUTW010000285.1:0-19878 GCA_049582365.1 Burkholderiales bacterium
CGCCAAACTTCTTCGCCAAAATACTCGTCATCGCCGCCGTCAGCGTCGTCTTGCCATGGTCCACATGCCCAATCGTGCCAACGTTCACGTGCGGCTTGGTCCGCTCAAATTTGCCTTTTGCCATGACGCTCTTCCTCGGTTCTTATGATTACTTCTTGCTGCTGATAACCGCCTCTGCGACGCTGCGCGGCGCTTCGGCGTAATGCTTGAATTCCATCGTGTACGTGGCGCGGCCCTGGGTGAGCGAGCGCAGCGTCGTCGAATAGCCGAACATCTCGCCCAACGGCACCTCCGCCTTGATCGCCTTGCCGCCCGGCAGATCGTCCATGCCCTGGATGACGCCCCGGCGGGACGACAGGTCGCCCATCACGTCGCCCATCTTCTCCTCGGGTGTTTCGACCTCGACCGCCATCACCGGCTCGAGCAACACCGGAGTGGCGCTGCGCATGCCGTCCTTGAACGCGAATATGGCAGCCATCTTGAACGCATTCTCGTTCGAATCGACCTCATGAAATGAACCGTCGAACAGGGTCGCTTTGACGTCCACCACCGGATAGCCGGCAAGCACGCCATCCTGCAGCGCTTCCAGAACGCCTTTCTGCACTGCCGGAATGAACTCGCGCGGCACCGAGCCGCCCTTGATTGCGTCGACGAACTCGTAGCCCTTGCCCGCAGGTTGCGGCTCGAGCTTGAGCCAGACATGGCCGTATTGCCCGCGACCGCCGGACTGCTTGATGAATTTGCCTTCGGACTCGAGCGATTTCTTGAACGTCTCGCGGTAGGCGACCTGCGGCTTGCCCACCGAAGCATCCACGCCGAACTCGCGCTTCATCCGATCGACCAGGATCTCGAGATGCAGCTCGCCCATGCCGGAAATGATCGTCTGACCCGACTCCTCGTCGGTACGTACGCGAAAAGAGGGGTCTTCCTGGGCCAGTCGCCCGAGCGCGACGCCCATCTTCTCCTGATCGGCCTTGGTCTTGGGCTCGACCGCCTGGGAGATGACGGGATCCGGAAACTCCATCTTCTCCAGCGTGATGACCTTATTGACGTCGCAGATCGTCTCGCCGGTAGTGACGTCCTTCATTCCCACCGCTGCCGCGATGTCGCCCGCGCGGACCTCCTTGATATCCTTGCGATCGTTCGCGTGCATTTGCAGCAGGCGCCCCACGCGCTCCTTCTTGCCGCGGACCGACGTGTACACGGTATCGCCGGACGACAGCACGCCCGAGTACACCCGAATAAAGGTCAGCTGACCGACGTACGGGTCAGTCGCGATCTTGAACGCCAACCCGGCAAACGGCTCGCCGTCCTCCGCTTTGCGTACATCGGGCTCGCCGTTTTCCTTCTGGCCCTTGACCGGCGGAATGTCAACCGGCGAGGGCAAATAGTCGATCACCGCGTCGAGCATTGCTTGCACGCCCTTGTTCTTGAACGCGGAGCCGCACAGCATCGGAACGATTTCATTGTTGATCGTCCGGATGCGGATGCCCTGCTTGATTTCCTCGAGCGATAGCTCGCTGGTCTCGAGGTACTTGTTCATCAGCTCTTCGTTCGCTTCGGCCGCAGCCTCGACCAACTTCTCGCGCCACTCCTTGGCCTTGGGCGCGAGATCCGCAGGGATCTCTCTGCGCTCGAACTTCATCCCTTGGGAAGCTTCATCCCAATAGATCGCCTGCATGGTGACGAGATCGACCACACCCTGGAACTGCTCCTCCGCGCCGATCGGCAACTGGATCGGGATCGGGTTAGCCTTCAGGCGCAGCTTCATCTGGTCGTAGACCTTGAAGAAGTTCGCCCCGACACGATCCATTTTGTTCACGAACGCGAGCCGCGGCACACGGTACTTGGTCGCCTGGCGCCATACCGTTTCGGATTGCGGCTGCACGCCGCCGACCGCGCAGTACACCATGCAAGCGCCGTCGAGCACGCGCAGCGAACGCTCAACCTCAATCGTGAAGTCGACGTGCCCAGGGGTATCGATGATGTTGATGTGGTGCTCCGGATAGGTAAGGTCCATCCCTTTCCAATAGCACGTGGTCGCGGCCGAGGTGATGGTGATGCCGCGCTCCTGTTCCTGCTCCATCCAGTCCATGGTCGCTGCGCCGTCGTGCACCTCGCCGATCTTATGGTTCACGCCGGTATAGAACAGAATGCGCTCGGTGGTCGTGGTCTTGCCCGCATCGATGTGCGCGCTGATGCCGATATTGCGATAGCGCTCGATTGGAGTCTTACGTGCCACAGTAATACCCATCCTTTGTCCGTTCGGGGCGCCTTAAATGGGGGCGCAACCCGCCAATAGCAAGCCTCAGAATCTGTAGTGCGAGAACGCCTTGTTCGCGTCCGCCATACGGTGAACTTCCTCGCGCTTCTTCATCGCGCCGCCTCGCCCTTCCGCGGCCTCCTGCAACTCCCCAGCCAAGCGTACGGTCATCGACTTCTCACCGCGCTTCTGAGCCGCCTCGCGGATCCAGCGCATTGCCAGCGCGACGCGACGCACCGGCCGCACTTCCACCGGGACCTGGTAATTCGCGCCGCCCACTCGGCGGCTCTTGACCTCAACCACCGGCTTCACGTTCTGCACCGCCTGCGTGAAGACCTCAACCGGATCCTTTCCCGCCTTCGACTTGATGACATTGAACGCGCCGTACACGATGCGCTCAGCCACCGACTTCTTGCCACGTGTCATCAGAACGTTGATGAACTTGGCGACATCGGTGTTGTGGAACTTCGGATCCGCCAGGATCTCGCGTTTCGGGACTTCTCTGCGACGGGGCATGATTTCCTCTGTCTTGCCGGGCTCAGGCGGCTTTGGCCCGCTTGGCGCCGTACTTGGAGCGGCTCTGCTTGCGGTCCTTGACCCCCTGCGTGTCCAGCGAACCACGCACGATGTGATAGCGCACGCCCGGCAGATCCTTCACCCGACCGCCGCGGATCAGAACCACCGAGTGCTCCTGCAAGTTGTGGCCTTCGCCGCCGATGTAGCCGATCACCTCGAAGCCGTTGGTGAGCCGGACCTTGGCGACTTTGCGTAGGGCCGAGTTCGGCTTCTTCGGCGTGGTCGTGTAGACCCTGGTGCAGACGCCCCTTTTTTGGGGCGAACCGGCAAGCGCCGGCACCTTCGATTTCGGGCGCGGGGCGGTTCGCACGCCGCGTACTAACTGATTGACGGTAGGCATTTTTTTCCGTTTCCAGAAACGAACCGGGCGACCGCGTTGACCACCCGCTGTCGCCCAGGTGCAAAAAAGAGAGGCCGGATTATAAAGGGGTTTTTTGCATAGCGTCAAGGATTATGCGGGGCAACATTGACGTTCCGCTAACCGGAATTCGCGCTCGCCTCGGGGTCGGGCTGCGGGTCGACGACGAAACCGAACCGGCAAGGCAATTCGGCGCGCAAAACACGCCCGAGCGGAACTCGGCCGCCCGACGAGTGGAGCCAAGCAGCAGCGCTCGAATCGTCGATCAGGTCGCTCGCTGCGAGAAGGTCCCGGTCGTCGACGTTCCCGACTCCTGCCGCGGCGGCGAGTATCAGCGCACCGCGCTCGTCGCGCCACGCGCCGCTGAGCGGCCCGGAGGGGCGGCCGCAGTGATCGATGAACCGTCCACCCTCGAGGCGAAAAACGAACGGGGCACAGGCAAGCCGCGCATAGACGCGTTGCGGACCGTTCTGGAAGTACCAGCAGCCGCGCGCATCCGGCGCGTAGTTGCGGCAGATGACGTCGCGCAAGGCCGCATTGCCGATGCGCCCGAAGGCGCCTGTCCCAGGATTGCGAAGCAGCCAGTTGCCGCGTTCGTCCAGCGCCAACCAGCCGTACACCGCCGGCACTGCCGGCCATTTCGCCAGAGCGCGGATCACCACTTGATCCATGCGCACCCCATCTACGAGTGTTACTGGCCCGGAGGACCGCCGTCTACCGGTGTCGGCCGCGCGATGCCGAATCCCTGCGCGTAGCCCACGCCGAGGGCAAACAAGCGCACCAGGATCTCGGTTTCCTCCACGAACTCGGCGATTACACCGACCTTGATCGCTTCCGCCACGCGAACGATCGTGCGCAGCTTGTTCAGCGCAGTGTCGCCGCTCAGGATATTGCGCGTAATCGATCCGTCCACCTTCAAGTAGTCGATTTGCAGGCTCTTCAGCGGCGCGAACGAGGCCGAGCGCCGACCGAACCCGTCGATCGCCACCTGACACCCCAGACTGCGCACCTTGACGCCGAATTGCGCTGCCGCCTCCAGCCTGCCGAGGACATCGATCTCGTCAATCTCGAAGCACAAGGCCTGCGCCGGCACGCCGAACTCGCGCAGCGTCCGAGATACGTGCTCCGGGAAACCCGGGTCCAGCAAGGTCTTTCCCGCGACGTTGATGCTGAACTGGTGAAACCCTCCGGGGGCATGGCGGGCGATGCGCCGAACAATCTGGCTGACGACCCAGCGGTCCAAGTCCGGCATCATTCCGTATTGCTCGAACACCGGTAGAAATTCGCCCGGCGGCAGCATCTTCTTCTCTTCCTCGCGCAGCCGCACCAGTACTTCGGCCATCACAAACCGGTTCTCGCCGAGCTTCGCGATCGGCTGGATGTAGAGCTGCAGCTCGTTGTTCGTGAGTGCGTCGCGCAGACGCTTGGCGGGATCGGCCCACCCTGTGTACGCGCCATCCATCTGCGCCAGAAACTCTCCGTCCACCGGTACGCTGGAAGGGTTGTCCTCGTGCATAGTGCGAAGTGCGACGGGAATTTGGGGGCGCGTCACAGCTTAGCACGCCGATTTTTTCCGAAATGGCGTAACATCGCCACAGCTATCGATGCGTCGATTCCGACCTCCTTCCGTCAGTGCGAACTTCCGACCGCGTAATTGACACCGGAATCCGCGGCGCGCGCGCGAATATCGCTTTCGATCAGGCCCTGATCGAGGCGCGCAATGCCGGAAAGATTCCCGACACGATCCGCTTCTTGCGTTTCCGCCCTTCGGCGCTGGTCGGACTGCACCAGATTCTGGCGCACGAAGTCCGCCTCGACTACTGCCGGCGGGTCGGCATCGAGGTCGGCCGCCGAATCACTGGCGGCGGAGGGTTGTATCTCGACGAAGGGCAGATCGGCTGGGAACTGGTAATGGACCGCCGTCGCCTCGGCATGACGGATCTCGCCGAGATCGCCGCCCGGATTTGCCGGGCGGCCGCCTGCGGACTGCGAAAGCTAGGCATTCCGGCGGAATTCCGGCCCAGAAACGACATCGAGGTGGACGGCCGCAAGATCAGCGGCACGGGCGGCTTCTTCGACGGCGGAACGCTGTTCTATCAGGGCACGTTGCTGATCGACTTTGATCCGGCGCGGATGATCGAGGTTCTTAAGGTGCCGGTGGAGAAACTTGCCAAGCGCGACCTCGACGACGCCCGCCGGCGCGTGATTACGGTACGCGAGGTGCTGGGCAGGACGCCGTCTCTGGAGGAGGTGTATGCGGCATTGCTAGCGGGTTTCCGGGAAGAACTGGACATGGCACCCCAGTGGGACTCCGCCTCCGACTACGAAGAGGACCTCGCGACGGCGCTCTATCGACGCGAATTCGGCACGGACGAGTTCGTGCACCTGCTCGACGCGCCGGAAGCGGACGATGCACTCGTTTCGGCGACACTGGTGCGCCGCGGCGGGACGCTGCGCGCCGACATTCGGTTGGAGGGTCCGGGGCTAAGCCGCGTCAGGGAAGTGCTGCTGACCGGCGATTTCTTCGTCACGCCGCCGCGCACGATTTTCGATCTCGAAGCGGCACTTCGCGGGCGCGGCATCGCGGAAGTTGGCTCGGCGGTGGAGGGATTTTTTGCCGCCATCGAGTGCGACCTCGTTGCGCTGACACCAGCCGATTTTCGCGAAGTCGTAGAGCGCGCGCTGCGGCAGCTTACGCTTCGGGCGGATGGACACGTATTGCGCGGCCACTGGCGAGGGCCCGGCGCCGCTCGCGCGCCGTCGCTCGTATTCCTGCACGACGCATTGGGCAGCACGCGGATGTGGGGAGACTTCCCCGACCAAGTCGTACGAGCGACGGGATGCGGCGCCCTGATCTACGACCGCTGGGGCTCGGGCGACTCGGAACCGCTCGTTCGGCCCTATCAGCGGGACTATCTTCTGCGCGAGGCGCTGCACGCTCTACCGGAAGTTCTCGCTCAGGCCAAGGCGCATGACGCAATCCTGATCGGACAATCCGACGGTGCATCGATCGCACTGGCGTTTGCGGGGGCGCACCCGGAGTCGGTGCGCGGCGTCGTGGCCATATCGCCGCATATGTTTCGGGAGCAGAAGACAGCCGACGCCATTCGCGCCCAGATTTCGGATTTCAATCACGGCGACCTGAAGGCACGCCTTCAGCGTCATCACGGCAGGAAGGCGGAGACATTGTTTGCGCGCCTGGTCGAGGTTTGGACTTCGGAAGAAGCCGCCGGTGGCTGGGGGCTGGAACCCTATGTCGCCCGTATACGCTGCCCTGTGCTCGTGATCCAAGGCGAGAACGACGAATTCTTTTCGGGAAAGCAACTCGAGGCGCTTCGCACGTGCGTGCCCGGGCGCATCGACACGCTCAGGATCGCCGAATGCGGCCACTACCCGACGATCCAGGCACGCAGTGCCACTCTTGCCGCAGTGAGTGAGTTCGTACGCTCGCTGATGCAGGCTTCGGAAGCGCGCGTTTCCGGCCCTCGGACCTGACTTTACGCAATGCCTCGCGACGATTTCGTTTGCACGCTCCAGTTGCGGGTGCGCTGGGCTGAAGTGGACATGCAGAAGGTCGTATTCAACGGCCATTATTTGACGTACATCGATACCGCGATCGCGGAATACTGGCGCGCGATCGGTCTTCCCTATCCGCACGGATATGTCGAGCAGTACGCCAATGACGTCTATCTGCGCAAGGCGACAGTCGATTACCTCGGTTCTGCTCGCTACGACGATGTGCTCGCGGTATGCTGCCGTGTGGGCCGCCTGGGCCGCAGCAGCATGACCTTCCAATTTGAGATCTTTCGCGACGCTCCGGATCCGGCGCCGGCGCCGCTCGTCACCGCGGAGCTGGTCTACGTCAACGCCGACCCCTCGAGCATGACGCCTGCGCCGCTGCCGCAGGAGCTGCGCGAGCGGATCGGAGGCTACGAGCGCCTCGCGCCGCAGACATGAGCGCCGACAAGACCCTTTACTGGGAAGACTTCGAAGTCGGCGAGACCGTGGCGATGGGAAGCCACACATTCGCCGAGGATGAGATGATCGACTTCGGGCGCAAGTTCGATCCCCAGCCGTTCCACATCGATCCCGTTGCCGCCAAGGACTCGTACTTCGGCGGCCTGATCGCGAGCGGCTGGCATACCTGCGCGGTCGCGATGCGTCTGCTGTGCGACAACTACATCAATCGCAGCGCTAGTCTGGGCTCGCCCGGGATCGACAACGTCCGCTGGCTGAAGCCGGTGCATGCGGGCGATACGATCTCCTACCGGCGCGTGGTCCTCGAAGCGCGGCCATCGAGCAGCCGTCCCGGAATGGGCTTGGTCAAGTCACGCACCGAGGCGGTGAACCAGAGGGGCGAGATGGTCATGTCCTTCGAGGGCTGGGGCATGTTCGGCCGCCGTCCGGGCTGAAACGCCGTGCGCGCGGTGCTTCTCAGTGGTAGTGCTCGTAGCTCGCGAAGCTGGTAAGCAGCCTGGCGATCCCGTAGGCGACCCAAACGCGCACGCGTCGCCACAAGGGCTGGTGCTTCCATTGCAGCGGTTGCACTGCCCGGGAACCATCGCGCATCGCCTCCCCCAGGCTCGAACGCAGCTGCCCGGCGAATCCCGGGTCGTCGACGAATACGTTCGCCTCGCGCGCCAGCAAGAGGCTGAACGGGTCGATATTCGAGGAGCCGGCGCAGGCGACGCGGCGATCGAACACGGCGACCTTGGCGTGCAGGAAGCTGCGATGGTATTCGCGAATCTCGATGCCGGCATCCAGCAGGGAACCGTATAGCGCGCGAGATGCGTAGTGCAGCAGCGCGTACTCCACCCTGCCCTGCAGCAGCAGCAACACTCGCACGCCGCGCGCGGTGGCGTCGCTGAGCGCGCGCCGGAATTTCCGCCCGGGAAAGAAATACGCGCATGCGATCACGATCTCGTCCCGCGCCTCGCCGATGAACTCCAGGTAGCCTTCCTCGATGTCGTGCCGGTGGCCAACGCTGTCGCGCACCACGAGCGCCGCACGTTGTCCTCCGGACATCGCTTCGGGGCCGTCGGGCGTTCGCCCAGCATTGCGCTTCAACGCCGCAATTCCCGGCCAGCGCCGACGGAACGTCGCCCACGATACTTGCGCCCAAAGCCGCGCTGACGCTGCGCGCACCCGCGTGGTAAGCGGTCCTTCGATCCGCACCGCGTAGTCGTAGCGCGGCGGAGTCTGGTCTGGCGTATCGTAGTCGTCGATTACATTGATGCCGCCGACGAATGCGATGCGACCATCGACGCAGGCCAGCTTGCGGTGCAAACGCCGCAGGCGCCCGCGGCGCAGCGTCCACGGGCTGATCTGCGGCCGGAACACAAGCACGTCGGCGCCGGCTTGCGAGAGCATGGCGCGAAAGCGCGGCGCGAACTCGCGCGCGCCGAAACCGTCGAGCAACAGATGAACTGCCACGCCACGGGCGGCCGCTCGGGCGAGTGCGTCCGCCACCAGGCTACCGGTCTCGTCGTCGGCGAAGATATAAGTTTCAAGGAACACTTCCGCAGCGGCGGCGTCGATGGCGGCAACCAGCGCCGGGAAGTACTCCTCGCCGTTGCGCAGCAGTAGCAGGCGATTGCCGGGGACGAATCGCATCGGTTACGCCCGCTTCAGGTCCGCACTGAGCGCGAGATGATCCGAGAGCAGGGACCACGGGGCGCCGCGGTGCGCCTGCGCAGCGAGCACCTCGAAGCCGCGAACGTAGATCCTGTCCAGGCGCAGCAGCGGCAAGACGCTGGGAAAAGTGCGAGCAGAGCGTCCGCTCCGGGCAATCGATACCTCGCGCATTCCCAGGCCGCGCTCGAGGATCGAGGTCGCGCGCTGGCGCCAGTCGTTGAAGTCGCCTGCAACGATCACCGGCATTCCGCGCGCCACGATCTCCTCCAGGCGCCCGGCAATCGCATCGAGTTGCTTACGGCGTCCGCGCTCGTGCAGCGACAGATGAACGCACAGGCAGTGCAGGTTAAGCGGCCAGCCGGGCACCGCGACCTCGCAATGAAGCAGGCCGCGCTTTTCGAAACGATGATTGGAAACGTCCTCGTTCAACGCCGACAGGATGGGGAAGCGCGACAGGACCGCGTTGCCATGATGTCCGTGATCGTAGACCGCGTTTCTCCCATAGGCGTGTTGCCAGTCGTCGCCGGCGAGAAACTCGTACTGCGGAGCCCGTGGCCACGCTGCGAAGCGAAGCGCGTGGCGTTCGTTCAGGCCCAAGACTTCCTGCAGGAAGACCAAGTCCGGCGAGAGTGAGCGCAATCCCTCGCGCAGCTCGTGAATCACCATTCGCCTGTTGAATTGCGACAACCCCTTGTGGACGTTGAGCGTGATGATGCGCAGCTGCCCGATCATGGTTTCGACTTTAGGGCAGTTCCGATCCTGGACGCTCTCAGTGCCGGGCGTGGCCCGTGGCGGTCATCTTGCCACGCGTGAGAAACGGCAAGGCGAGCGCGCGGTACAGAGGCTCGTTGCACACCAGCCGCGAGATGCCGGTCGCGATCAGCGCCGTAGCCATCAGCGGCAACAGCATGTCGTGGTTGTCGGTCATCTCCATGACGATCACGAACGCGGTGATCGGCGCCTGAACCACGCCCGCGAAGTAGGCCACCATCCCGAGCAGGGCGACCGCCGCGGCCGGGGCGTAGGGCACGACAAGCGCCAGGTTCGCGCCGAGTCCCGCTCCTACGGCGAGCGAAGGAGAGAACAGTCCGCCGGGAATCCCGCTTATGTACGACACCAGCGACGCAAGCAACTTGAGAATGCCGTAGCTGGCCGGCAGCGCCTCCGTGCTCTCGACGATCTTGCGCGCCTCATGGTAGCCCGTGCCGTAAGTCGTGCCGCCCGAGGCGAGACCGATCACGGCGAGCAGCAGCCCGCAGGCGGCGCCGAACGCCACCGGGCGCTCGCGGACGAACTTTCCCAGCTTTCCCGGCAGTCCGCGCGAGGACAATACCAGCAGCTGGCTGAAGATTCCCCCGGCAAGCCCGCCCGCGACGCCGCATACGCCGACCGCGATCCAGCCTTCGCCGAAGCCGAACGACGCCGAGGTGTGCCCGAAGTAGGTGTAGTCACCCAGAACCGCGAGGGAAACGGCGCCCGCCACGATCACCGCCGTGATGATCGTGCCGCTGGTACGTTCCTCGAACGAACGGCTCATTTCCTCGATCGCAAACACGACCCCGGCCAGCGGTGTGTTGAAAGCCGCGGCGACGCCGGCCGCGCCGCCTGCGAGGATGAGTCCCTTCTCCATGTCGTGCCGGGAAAAGCGGATCAGCTTCCCCATCGCATGCATGATCGCCGCGCCGATCTGTACCGTCGGGCCCTCGCGCCCGACCGATGCTCCGGACGCGAGGCCCACCAGCGTAAGTAGTATCTTGCCCGCCACCGTGCGCAAACCAAGCAGCCGGCCGCGCTCGGCATCGTCGGCGATGGAGAGCGCGGCGATGGTCTGCGGGATGCCGGATCCCTCGCTGCCCGGGAACTGGCGCGTCGCGGCGACCACCAGCGCGATGCCGAGCGGCGTGAGCAGAAGTTGAAGGTAAGGCGACCAGGCAAGGCCGAAATGCAGAACGTTGTTGGCGTGCTCTGCGCCGATCGCGAACAGGATCGCGACACCCGCCACCGCGATCGCCCCGCCCCAGAACACCAGCCGCTGCAGCCAGCGGCGCGGCGAGAGCAGGTGGAGCAAACGGTGCGGTCGGCGCAGCCCCTGCCTTGCGCCGCCTCCATCGGCCGGTTCGTCGTCTTCGGGATCTGGCTGCCAGGGTGCCGCCAACTCTACCGGAGGAGGCGGCGCCGGCTCCGGCGCGGCCTCTGCTTTCTCTGCCATAGGGGCCGAATTCTACGCCAATGCGATCCGCAGACGCGCCGGAAGCATCTCGATCGCCTCACGGTTGGACCACGAAAAGCACCTTTGCGCCGCTTCACGCCAGGGCAGCCAGAGATAAGCAAGATGCTCGCCGGCTGCGAGCACCACGGGCACTCGTCCCCCGACCTGCAGACTGAAGACGTGCTCGGTATTGTGCGTGGTTTCGGGAACGAAGCGGTGGCTCCATTCACCCCAAATGCGAAAGGTATTGATGACGTTCCAGCGCAGGAACTGGGAGGGCACCGCTGCGATTCCCGTCTCTTCGCGCACCTCGCGCAGCGCGGCGTGCTCAAGCGGCTCGTCCAGTCGGTCGACCGAACCCGTCACCGACTGCCAGTATCCGGGCCTCATCGCGCGCTCGAGCAGCAGCACGTCCAGCGCCGGCGTGTGTATCACGACCAAGACTGAAACCGGGATCTTGAGGCTCACGCACTCCTCGCGCGGAACAGATCCGGCAAGGCGAGATTGCCTGTACGATCCACAAACGCGACGAAGAACGGTCTGCCGCGCTCGCGCCAGTATTGCGCGCTCGACGAGAGTATGTCGAGCAGCACTCCGAAGTCGTCCGGCCGACGCGCGCGCAGATTCTCGAATCCATCGACGAGCAGCAAGTGCCCGTCGCCGGCGCGCCAGGCGAGATCGCCCAGGCAGTCCTCGAGCGCGTCCCAGTTGCCGCCGAACCAGCCAGGGAACGCAAGCGACGAGGCGAATTGCGCGAACAGCTGCTCCTTGTCGGATGCCGGGCCGAGGTCGATTCTCGCTACATCGAGCTCGGAGCCACGCGCCGCGTCTAGGATTTCGTCTGACTGCGGCACCCGGTAGACCCCCGAACGCCTCGCGTCACGCAGTCTGGACAGCAGCTTGCTCACGCTCATTGCCTTATGCGCTGGAAGCTGCGGTAGTGGTCGCGGCTGTAGTAGAGCTCTCCGTTGCGCCCGGCAACTATGCGCCGCGCGCCGCGCTCGCGCGCGCCGACCGGCACAACCGTGTACTCCAGGTAGTAGCCCCGAAAGTGCGGCGGCAGGCGCCCCTCTCGATTGGCGAACACGCTGCCATCCCTGGCGAACGGGTAAGGGCCGCCGCGCTCGATCAGCCTGACGGTCCGGGCCGCATCGGCAGGCAGCGCATCGAAGCGGATTTCGTCAGGTGGAGAATATCCCGCGGCATTCGTGGCGACGACGAGCGCGACGAGCGCCGCGAGCAGGCGCTTCACGGCTTGGGCTTGTCTCGCAGGCGCAGACCCAATTCGCGCAGCTGCTTTTCGTCCACCGGGCTGGGCGCATGCGTCAGCAGGCATTGCGCGCGCTGCGTCTTGGGGAACGCGATCACGTCGCGTATCGACTCGGCGCCCGTCATCATGGCGACGATGCGGTCCAGGCCGAAGGCGATCCCGCCATGCGGCGGCGCGCCGTATTGCAGGTTATCGAGCAGGAAGCCGAACTTGAGCTCCGCCTCGATCTCCGAAATGCCGAGCGCGCGAAAAACCTTCGACTGCACCTCGGCGCGGTGGATGCGAATCGATCCCCCGCCGATCTCGGAGCCGTTCAGCACCATGTCGTAGCCCTTGGACAGCGCCTTGCCGGGCTCGGTCGCGAGCAGATCCTCGTGCCCGTCCTTCGGCGAGGTGAAGGGGTGGTGCATCGCTGCCCAGCGCTTGCCCTCGTCGTCCCATTCCAACATCGGGAAGTCCACCACCCACAGCGGCCGCCAACCCTGCGCGGCGTAGCCCTTGTCGTGCCCGAGCTTGACCCGCAGCGCGCCCAGCGCGTCGTTCACGATCTTCGCCTTGTCCGCAACGAAGAACAGAAGGTCGCCGTCCTCGGCGCCGGTGCGCTCCAGGATCTTGGCCAGGATCTCGACAGGCAGAAACTTCACGATCGGCGACTGCAGCCCGTCGGGCAGCTTCGCGCGTTGGTTGACGCGGATGTAGGCCAGCCCCTTGGCGCCGTAGATTGAGACGAACGCGGTGTAGTCGTCGATCTCCTTGCGCGTCAGGTCGGCTTTCGGGACACGCAGGGCAGCAACCCGCCCGCCGGGCATGTCCGCCGCGCCGCGGAACACCTTGAATTCGACCGTTTTCATCAGGTCGGTGAGCTCGGCGAGTTCGAGCGCCACGCGCAAATCGGGTTTGTCCGAGCCGAAGCGCGACATTGCTTCGGCGTAGGTCATCCGTGGGAACGGACTCGCAAGCTCGACCTCGAGCACCTCTTTGAACACCGACCGGATCATCGCTTCGCTTATCGCCTGGATTTCGGCTTCGCCGACGAACGACGCCTCGATGTCGATCTGAGTGAACTCCGGTTGACGGTCGGCCCGCAGGTCCTCGTCGCGGAAGCACTTCACGATCTGATAGTAACGATCGAAACCGGCAACCATCAGCAGCTGCTTGAACAGCTGCGGGGACTGCGGCAAGGCGAAGAATTCGCCGGGGTGCACGCGCGAGGGCACAAGGTAGTCGCGCGCGCCCTCGGGCGTGGAGCGCGTCAGCATCGGCGTCTCGATGTCGATGAAACCCTGCGCGTCGAGATAGCGGCGCACCGCCATCGCGACGCGATAGCGCAGCCGCAGGTTGCGCTGCATCGGCTCGCGCCGCAGGTCGAGCACGCGGTGAGTGAGGCGCGTGGTCTCGGACAGGTTGTCGTCGTCTAGCTGGAACGGCGGCGGCGCCGAGGCGTTCAGCACCTCGATCTCGTGCGCCAGCACCTCTATCTCGCCCGAACGCAGGTTGGGATTTGCGGTTCCTTCGGGACGGCGGCGTACCGTGCCGCTGACTCTGAGCACGTACTCGCTACGCGACCGGTCGGCGGTCGCGAATGCTTCCGCGCGGTCGGGGTCGAACACTACCTGCGCCAGGCCCTCGCGGTCGCGCAGATCGATGAAGATCACGCCACCGTGGTCGCGCCTGCGATGCGCCCACCCGCACAGCGTTACGCTCCGGCCGATGGATGCAGCGGACAAATCGCCGCAGTAATGCGTTCGCATGCGCGAGATCCCGTGACTAGATTCCACTGTGCGCGCCGCGCCTGTCGGACTTGCCGCCGGGCGAAACCACGCCCATCGAGATGATGTACTTAAGCGCGTCGTCGACGCTCATGTCGAGCTCGACTACGTCGGCGCGCGGCAGCATGACGAAGTAGCCGCCGGTTGGGTTGGGCGTGGTGGGAACGTAGACGCTGACATAGTCGCCCTTCAGATGATTGACCACGTCGCCGCCCGGAACGCCGGTCTGGAACGCGATTGTCCACGTGCCCTCGCGCGGCCACTGCACCAGCAGCGCCTTGCGGAACGCCTGGCCCGAGGAGGAAAAGAGCGTATCCGAGACCTGCTTGACGCTCGAGTAGATGGACGACACGAAGGGGATGCGGTGCAGCAGCTCGTCCCAGATCCGCACCAGCCGCTCGCCGATGAAATTCGCCGCCAGGACCCCGGTGACAAACACGATTACGACGGTCAACACCACGCCCTGCCCCGGGACGTGGACACCGAGCCAGTACTCGGTCCGCCAATGCTCCGGCAACAGCAGTATGCTCTGATCGAGGGTGTCGACCACGAGCTTCAGGACCCAGATCGTGATGACCAGCGGGATCCAGATCAGAACACCGGTGAGCAGGTACTTTTTCAAGGTCGGAAAGGCCGGCCACGCCGCGGGCCGGCGAGGTGCGTGCGCCGCGTTGCGTGCAAGCGGGTGATTATATCGTTCAGTCCGAGCGACCGCCCCCGCCCGATGCGGGGGCCTCGGGCTTGGGCTTTGCCTTCGATTCCGGTTTTGCCTCCGGCTTGGCCTCGGGCTTCGCTTCGGCCGCGGCGCCGGCCTTCGAATCGCTCGGCTTGGCGGCCTTCGTGCCGCTGTTGCGGAAGTCCGTGGCGTACCAGCCGCTTCCCTTGAGCTGGAAGCCCGCGGCGCTGAGCAACTTCTGGAACGTCGGCTTTCCGCACGACGGGCAGACGCTCAGCGTCGGCTCGGAAACCTTCTGCAGATACTCGTTCTGGAAACCGCACTCGCTGCAACGATATTCGTAGATCGGCATCGCGATGCCCCTAACATATTGATTTCAACTGCGAACGGGGGCGCATTATAGGTCAGAACGGGATGTCGTCCTCCATGTCGTCGAACTTTCCCGCCGGTTTCTTGGCCGCCGTCTTGGGCTCGGCCACCCCTGAACCTGCCGCAGACTCTCGCGGCGCCTCGACCTTCGGCTCTCCCGCCCCGCTGCGCGAGCCGAGCATCTTCATGGTGTCGGCGACGATCTCGGTCGTGTACCGGTCCTGGCCCTCCTTGTCCTGCCATTTGCGCGTGCGCAGCCGGCCTTCAACGTAGATCTGGGACCCCTTCTTGAGGTATTCGCCCGCGATCTCCGCGAGGCGGGCGCGGAAGACCACCCGGTGCCACTCGGTCTCTTCCTTCTTCTCGCCGCTCGTCTTGTCGGTCCATTGGTAGGACGTGGCGATCGACACGTTGGTGAGTGCCGCGCCATCCGGCATGTAACGGGTTTCCGGATCACGTCCCAGGTTACCCACCAAAATCACCTTGTTCACTGAAGCCATTTAAACCTCCCCCTTCGCGAGTTGTCCTTTATCGAGCATGTCTTGCGGGCTCAAGCTCCCCGTGAGCGGGAAACGTCGGACTCGGCCAGTTCGTTGACACGTTTCGGCGCCAGCGGGCGCATTCCCGCCGCCGCCAGCAGCCACAGGGCCGCCAGCCCCGCGCAGGTGCTGAACACGGCTTGCGACCCGTGATTCTTGGCCAGCCAGCCACCGACCACACCACCCACGAACAGACCCAGGGTCTGGGTCGTGTTGTAAACCGCTATCGCGGTGCCGCGCGCATGCGCCGGCGCAATGCGCGATACCAGCGACGGCAGGAGCGCTTCGAGCACGTTGAACGCGACGAAGAAAGCGAGCATCAGACCGGCGAGCGGCACGATGCGATCGGGTGCCGCCGCGAGCCCGACCTCGACCGCCGCGAGCAGCAGCACGGTCCCGAGCAGCACCGGCTTGTGATGGTTGCGGCGGTCGGCGTAGAACACTGCCGGCACCATCAGCACGAAAGACAGCAGTACCACCGGCAGGTAGAACTTCCAGTGCGAGGGCAGCGCGAGGCCCGCCTCCACCAGCATCGGCGGCACGACCACGAACATCGCCATTTGGGAGACGTGCAGCACGAAGATCCCGACGTTGAGCCTCATCAGCTCTGGCTGCACGATCAGCGCGGGCAGATCGCGCGCGCGCGCCGGCTGCTCGGCATGTCCCGCCTGCGCCGCATTGGGGACCACGGCAAAAAGCAGCCAGATCGCGACGAACGACAGCAGGCCGGTGACGTAGAACACTCCGCTCAGTCCGATCCAGCGGTAGAGCACCGGGGCGATGACCAACGACAGCGCGAAAGCGAAACCGATCGTGCTGCCGATCATCGCCATCGCCTTGGTACGGTGCCGCTCGCTCGTGAGATCGGCCGTGAGCGCCACGACCACCGACGAAACCGCCCCCGCGCCCTGGACCGCGCGGCCGGCGATAACCAAATAGATGCTGTGAGCCGACCCCGCGAGAAAGCTTCCCGCGGCGAAGAGCAACAGCCCGGCCAGGATCACCGGCTTGCGCCCCCAGCGGTCGGATGCCATGCCGAAAGGAATCTGCAGGAATGCCTGCGTCAGGCCGTAGGCGCCGAGCGCGACGCCGACCAGGGTCATGTTGTCGCCACCCGCGAGCTTGTGCGCGTCTACCGCGAGCAGGGGCAGGATCAGGAAAAGCCCGAGCATTCTCAAGCCGAAGAGCGAAGCGAGGGACGCACCAGCGCGCCGCTCTTGTGGACTCATTCGCTCGGAAGCCATGGCGTGAATTGAGTGTCCAGAGAGGGAAACAACGAAGGAGTGGAACGACTTGCCGGGAACTCGTTATAGTAGCAGGTTTAGTTTCTCGGCCGCCCGCCGGCGGCGCTCAATGCAGACGATTCGCATACGCGGTGCGCGCACGCACAACCTGAAGAACCTCAATCTCGAGCTGCCGCGCAACAAGCTGGTAGTGATCACGGGGCTCTCCGGCTCAGGCAAGAGTTCGCTCGCCTTCGATACGCTGTACGCCGAAGGTCAGCGCCGCTACGTCGAGTCGCTGTCGGCCTACGCGCGCCAGTTCCTGCAATTGATGGGAAAACCTGACGTGGACCTGATCGAAGGCCTTTCGCCGGCGATCGCAATCGAGCAAAAGGCCGCGAGCCACAATCCGCGCTCGACTGTCGGCACGGTAACCGAGATCCACGACTATCTGCGTCTGTTGTTCGCCCGCGTCGGCACGCCGTATTGTCCGGACCACAAGCTGCCGCTGGAGGCGCAATCGGTGGCGCAAATGGTGGACCACGTGCTCGCGCTGCCAGAGGACACCAAGCTGATGGTGCTCGCGCCGGTCGTTGCCGGGCGCAAGGGCGAACAGGCGGACCTGTTCGATGAACTGCGCGCCCAGGGCTTCACCCGCGTACGCGTCGACGGCAAGGTGTTCGACCTGGACGCCGCGCCGCGGCTGGCGAAGAACGTCAAGCACACCGTCGAGGTGGTGGTCGACCGCCTGAAGGTAAGGCCCGACATGCAGCAGCGCCTGGCCGAGTCCTTCGAAACCGCGCTGCGCCACGCCGCCGGACGCGCGATCGCGGTCGAATCCGACAGCGGGAAGGAACACCTGTTCTCTTCGAAGTTCGCCTGCCCGCTATGCGGTTACGCGCTGGCCGAGCTCGAGCCGCGCCTGTTCTCGTTCAACAATCCTATGGGCGCCTGCCCGACCTGCGACGGGCTTGGGACGGTGGAGTTCTTCGATCCCAAGCGCCTCGTCGCACACCCGAATCTGAGCCTGGCAAGCGGTGCGATCAGGGGCTGGGACCGGCGCAATCATTTCTACCACTCGATGCTGCAGTCGCTGGCCAAGCACTTCGCGTTCGACGTCGAGCAACCGTGGGAAGCACTCGACGACAAGGTGCAGCAGCTGATCCTGAACGGCTCCGGCAAGGAGAAGATCGCTTTCCCCTATCCGGGAGAGCGCGGCCGCAGCGCGGTCAAAGAGCACCCCTTCGAGGGCATCGTGCCCAATCTGCAGCGCCGCTACCGCGAAACCGAGTCGATGGTCGTACGCGAGGAGCTCGCCAAGTACCTCAATCACAAGGCCTGCCCGGATTGCGGCGGCGCGCGTCTGCGAATCGAAGCACGCCATGTGCTGCTCGATGGCAAGTCGATCTACGAAATCTCGCACCTCCCGATGCGGCAGACGCTGGAGCTGTTCCACAACCTGAGGCTGGAAGGCACTCGCGCTCAGGTCGCCGAGCGCATTGTGCGCGAGATCGCCGACCGGCTCGAGTTCCTGGTAAACGTTGGGCTGGATTATCTGTCGCTCGACCGCTCGGCCGAAACGCTCTCCGGCGGAGAAGCGCAGCGAATCCGGCTCGCGAGCCAGATCGGCTCCGGCCTGACCGGCGTGATGTACGTGCTGGACGAGCCTTCGATCGGCCTTCACCAGCGCGACAATGCGCGCCTGATCGAGACGCTCAAGCGCCTGCGCGACCTCGGCAACTCGGTGATCGTCGTCGAGCACGACGAAGAGGCAATCCTGGCCGCCGACCATGTGATCGACATGGGCCCCGGGGCAGGCGAAGCCGGAGGACAGGTGGTCGCGCAGGGCACGCCGGCGGCAGTCATCGCCGAGCCCGACTCGCTCACCGGCAGGTATCTCGCCGGCGCGCTCAGGATCGAGCTGCCTCAACGCCGCATTCGCGCCGGCCGCAAGCGGCTGGCGATTCGCGGCGCGCGCGGCAACAACCTCAAGAACCTGGATTTCGAGTTGCCACTCGGGCTGCTTGTGTGCGTGACCGGGGTTTCGGGCTCCGGCAAGTCGACCCTAGTCAACGACACCATGTACGCCGCCGTCGCGCGCCAGCTGTACGGCAGCGCGGCGGAGCCCGCGCCTTACGAATCGATCGCCGGGATCGAGCAATTCGACAAGGTGATCAGCGTCGACCAGAGCCCCATAGGACGCACTCCCCGCTCGAATCCCGCGACCTACACCGGGCTGTTCACGCCGATCCGCGACCTGTTCTGCGGCGTGCCCGAGGCGCGCGCGCGCGGCTATGGCCCGGGCCGTTTCTCCTTCAACGTCAAGGGCGGGCGCTGCGAGGCCTGCCAGGGCGACGGTCTGATCAAGGTCGAGATGCACTTCCTGCCGGACGTCTATGTGCCCTGCGACGTCTGTCACGGTCAGCGCTACAACCGCGAATCGCTCGAGATTCGGTACCGTGGCAGGAATATCCACGACGTGCTCGAGATGACGGTCACCGAGGCGGCGGAGTTCTTCGCCGCAGTGCCGGCAATCGCCAAGAAGCTGCACACCCTGCTCGACGTCGGTCTGGGCTATGTGCGCCTGGGCCAGTCCGCGACCACGCTCTCGGGCGGCGAGGCGCAGCGCGTCAAGCTCTCACTTGAGCTGTCCAAGCGCGATACCGGGCGCACGCTCTACATCCTCGACGAGCCGACCACCGGACTGCACTTCCACGACGTCAAGCTGCTGCTCGGCGTACTGCACCGGCTGCGCGACGCAGGCAACACCGTCGTCGTGATCGAGCACAACCTCGACGTTATCAAGACCGCGGACTGGATCGTCGACCTCGGCCCGGAGGGCGGCGACGGCGGCGGGCAGATCGTGGCCGTCGGCACTCCGGAGCAGGTCGCCGCAAACAAGGCCAGCTACACCGGACGCTACCTGAAGCACGCGTTGGGCGAGCCGCGCCGCCGCGCGGCGGCCTGACGCGCCTGCCGCGGCGGGCTAGGC
>JBAUTW010000286.1:0-2011 GCA_049582365.1 Burkholderiales bacterium
CGGCGCAGGCGCGCGGCGTGGCGGCGGCAAGGCTGGTGTTCGCGCCGCGGCTGCCGCCGGCCGAACATCTGGCCCGCCAGCGGCTGGCCGACCTGTTTCTGGACACCCTGCCCTGCAACGCGCATACCACCGCGAGCGACGCGCTGTGGGCGGGGTTGCCCCTTCTTACCTGCGCCGGCCGCGCCTTTGCCGGGCGGGTGGCGGGCAGCCTGCTGCAATCCGTCGGACTTCCCGAGCTGATTGCGCGTTCTCCGGAGGAATACGAAACCCTTGCGCTGGACCTCGCCAGGGACCAGCGGCTGCTTTCCGGTCTGCGGGCAAGGCTCGCGGCGAGCCGCCGCAGCGCGCCGCTGTTCGACACCGACAGGTCGTGCCGCAACCTGGAGTCGGCCTTTCGGACCATGTGGCAGATGCAGCAGCGCGGCGAGCCGCCGCGACCCTTTTCAGTCCAGCCCGCCGCCTAGCCGTCTCGGCGCGGGGCGGCTAGCGCGAATTCGCGACGAGCCGGTCCAGGAAAGTATCCACGTCGCGCAGCACGCGGTTGCCGGCCGCCGCGGGCGCGGCCGCAGCCAGTGCGAGCAGCAGGAAGGCGACGCGGCGCATGCGGCGGGTTTGCGCTAGAGTAACCGCAAACCATGCCGAGAACCAACTACTCGTCGGGAGCGCCCTGGGAGCCGGTGGTGGGATATTCGCGCGCCGTGAAGGCGGGCGATTACGTGCACGTCTCGGGCACCACCGCGAGCGACGGCTCGGGCAGGATCGTCGGGCTGAGCGACCCCCACGCGCAGGCGGTGCAGTGCCTGCGCAACATCGAGACCGCGCTGATCAAGGCCGGGGCCAAGATGTCGCAGGTGGTGCGTACCCGTATCTATGTGGTCGACATCCGGCACTGGGAGCAGGTCGGCAAGGCGCACGGCGAAACCTTCGGCACGATCCGGCCGGCGACCACGCTGGTGCAGGTCGCGCGCCTCGTCTCGTCCGAAATGCTGGTCGAGATCGAGGCCGATGCCTGGCTGGGGGACTAGCGCGAGAGCTTGCCGAAGAACGCTCCGACTTCCTGCCCGTTCTCGGTCACGACGCTGCGGAAATCCATGTCCTTCTCGCGCGCGAAGCGGAAGATGACGTTCTCGCGCATCTGCTTGCCGTTCTGTTCCCACTCGTAGTGCGCGATCATGGTCCTGGCGTCGGTCCACTCGGAGATGTGGTCGTGCGTGTCGCCCTGGTTGTTGACCGCGTACCAGTGCCCGATGCCGGTCACCGGGTCGACGCCCATCAGGTCCGCCTCCACGAAGATCATCGTGTCGCCGCGCCCGACGAAGTCGCAGCGCACCGCCCAGCCCGCGACCGCCTTGCGGCACGACAGCGACAGCGCGAGCTGCACCGGGTCCTTGCCGGGCGCGCCGTACTGGCCGTTGCCCTTCCAGTAGCCGAGGAAGGGATAGAACCGCGTCGGCATCCGCGCGGCAGTCTGCGCCGGCGCGGTCGTTTGCGCCAGCGCGTCCGATAGCGTGACACCGAGAACCGCGCCCGCCAGCACCAACGCGGCGATCCGGGCATATCTGTGCATCAAGCGCCTCCTTCGATTTCGGCGCTAGTCTACCGGCTCCGGTATGACAATTGCCGTATCGTCCCGGTTGCCCCACTCGCCCCATGACGAGACGTAGTTTCGCACCCGCGGATAGCCGAGCGACTTGAGCGCGAGGAAAGTGCTGGCCGAGCGGTAGCCGCCCTGGCACAGCGCAATGACGGTCTTGTCCGGCGTCACGCCCTTCGCGGCGTAGAGCGCGCGGATCTCGTGCGCCGGCCGGTACGCGCCGCGGGCGTCCAGGTGATCGCGCCAGAAGACGTGCACCGCCCCCGGGATCGTCCCGGCGCGCCGGGCGCGCTGTTCGCTGCCGCGGTACTCCGATTCGCGCCTGACGTCGAGAATCACCGTCCGCGCGTCGCCGATCGCGCGCTGCACGTCGAAGCGCGTCGCCAGCAGCTCGAGCTCGGGCGTTCCCTTGTACGG
>JBAUTW010000287.1:0-3162 GCA_049582365.1 Burkholderiales bacterium
CTGCTGAGCGGCGAGCGCGGGCATTACGAGCTGGCGGCGGGCCGCGATCCGCTGCCCTACCTGCGGGCCATGGCCGCAATGACCGGGCGCTGCGGGCTGATCCCGGAGCAGATCTGGGACGCCGCGCCGTTGCCGGAGCGATTCCTCTACCCGGGCAAGCCGACCGGTTCGGCAATGCCGCTGGTGTGGGCCCACGCCGAGTACATCAAGCTCGCCAGGAGCTGCGCGCTCGGACGACCTTGCGATCGGCCCGAGGACGTCTGGCAACGCTACCGCGGCAGGCGCCCGGCAAGCACGCACGCGATCTGGGCGCCGCGCTTTCCGCTCGCCACGCTCGGCGCCGGGCAGGCGCTGACCGTTTGCCTGCCCGCGCCGGCACAAGTGCATTTCGGCATTGACGGCTGGCAGCGAACGGCCGATGTCGCGACCGCCGACAGCGGCCTGGGCGTGCACCTTGCGCAACTGCCCAGCGCCGCGCTGGACGCGGGGCAACGCATCGAGTTCACCTTCCACTGGTCCGCGAACGCATCCTGGGAAGGACGCGACTACGAGGTTCGAGTGGTCGCGCCGCAGCAGCAACCTGACGAAGGACAACAGCCATGAAAAACCCCCAATCGGATGCGCTGGTGCTGTTCGGCGCCACCGGCGACCTGGCGTACAAGAAGATCTATCCGGCGCTGCAGGCGCTGGTGCGCGCCGGGCAGCTCGACCTGCCGGTGATCGGCGTCGCCCTGAGCGGCTGGGACCTCGAACAGATGCGCGCGCGCGTGCGCGACAGCCTGAAGGCGCACGGGCAGGAGGACGACCCGTCCGGAGCCAAACTGTGCGAGCTGATGCGCTACGTCGACGGGGATTACCGCGACAAGGCGACCTTCGAGCGCGTCGGCAAGGCGCTCGGCGGCGCACAGCGGCCGCTGCACTACCTGGCGATTCCGCCCAGCATGTTCCCGACCGTGGTCGAGGGGCTGGACGCGCTCGACAGCACCCACGCCGGGCGCGTGGTGGTGGAAAAGCCCTTCGGGCGCGACCTCGCATCGGCGCGTTCGCTGAACGCCACGCTGCATCGCGTGTTCGACGAGCGCGCGATCTTCCGCATCGACCACTATCTGGGCAAGGAGCCGGTGCAGAACCTGCTGTACTTCCGCTTCGCCAACTCCTTTCTTGAGCCGCTGTGGAACCGCACTCACGTCGCGACCGTGCAGATCACAATGGCCGAGGAATTCGGCGTCGAGGGGCGCGGGCGCTTCTACGAGGAAGTGGGCGCGCTGCGCGACGTGGTGCAGAACCACATGCTGCAGGTCGTCGCCCTGCTGGCGCTCGAGCCGCCGGTGGGCTACTCGGCCGACGCCCTGCGCGACGAGAAGGCGAAGGTGTTCAGCTCGATTCGCGCGCTCACCGGCAAGAGCCTGGTGCGCGGCCAGTACCGGGGCTATCGCAACGAAGACGGCGTGGCCAAGGACTCCAAGATCGAGACCTTCGCCGCCATGCAGGTTCACCTCGATTCCTGGCGCTGGAGCGGCGTGCCTTTCTTCATTCGCGCGGGCAAGCACTTGCCGCTCACCGCCACCGAAGTGATGGTCGAGCTGCGCCGGCCGCCGCACAACGTGTTCGGCGGCGAGTTGCCGCCGAACTGCAACTACCTGCGCTTCCGGCTCGGGCCGGGCCAGGTGGCGATCGGCATGGGCGCCCTGTCCAAGAAGCCGGGGGCCGAGATGAAGGGCGACGAGGTCGAGCTCTACGTGAGCAACACGCGCGACGACGAGGCCGGCGCCTACGAGCGCCTGATCGGCGACGCCATGAAGGGCGACGCGACGCTGTTCGCGCGCGAAGACGGCGTCGAGCAGGCGTGGCGCATCGTCGACCCCGTGCTCAAGAAGCCGACCCCCGTGCACGTCTATGAGCGGGGCTCCTGGGGCCCCGCGGAAGCCGACCAGATGACCGAGAAGCTGGGGGGCTGGCACGCACCGCAGGCGCAGGCGCGCTAGACTGCGCGCAAACCCGCAAACGGAGATCACATGCTGCAACTCGAGCGGCTGTTCCGCGCCGAGGTCACGCTCGCGCCGGCGCAGGAGATCGGCAATGGCCCGTCGGGCCGGCGCCGCATCATTCCGATCACCGGCGGCGAAGTGTCGGGCACGCATCTGTCCGGCCGGGTGCTGCCCGGCGGCGCCGACTGGCAGATCGTGCGTCCGGATGGCGTCGCGTATCTGGACGCACGCTACACGATCGAAACTCACGACGGCGGCCTGGTCTACGTGCGCAATCGGGGCTACCGCCACGGTCCGCCCGAGGTGATCGCCCGCCTTGCCGAGGGCGAGGCGGTCGACCCGGCGCTGTACTACATGCGCACCACGCCGTGGTTCGAAACCGGAGACGCGCGCTACGCCTGGCTCAACCGCACGGTCTGCGTCGGCAGCGGCGAGCGGCTCGCCAGCGCGGTGCGGATCGACTTCTACGCCGTAAAATAGGCGCATGGATACCGAACTCGTCATCGGCCTCGTGTCCGTAAGCGACCGCGCCTCCAAGGGCGTCTACAAGGATGAGGGAATTCCAGCGCTCAAGGACTGGCTCACCGCCGCGATCGCGTCCCCGGCCTGGCGCGACGAGACGCGCCTGATCGCGGACGAGCAAGCCGTGATCGAGGCGACGCTCAAGGAACTGGTCGACCAGCGCGGCTGCCACCTGGTCCTTACCACCGGCGGCACCGGGCCGGCGAAGCGCGATGTCACGCCCGAGGCGACGCTCGCGGTCGCGGACAAGGTCATGCCCGGGTTCGGCGAGCAGATGCGCCAGATCAGCCTGCAGTTCGTGCCGACCGCGATCCTGTCGCGCCAGGTCGCGGTGATCCGCGGCCAGGCCCTGGTCATCAACCTGCCCGGGCAGCCGAAGTCGATCAAGGAAACCCTCGAGGGTCTCAAAGACCCCTCCGGCAAACCGCTGGTGCACGGCATCTTCGCTGCCGTGCCGTACTGCATCGACCTGATCGGCGGACCCTACGTCGAGACCCGCGAGGAAGCGGTCAAGGCGTTCCGGCCCAAGTCGGCGCAGCGGCCCCGGAGCCCCGCCTGATGAGCCTCCCGTGCGCCTCTTGACCTTCAGGCCCAAGCGGGGCGGGGCGCCGCGCGTCGGCGTGCTGCTCGCCAACGGGCGCGTGCTCGACAT
>JBAUTW010000288.1:0-2573 GCA_049582365.1 Burkholderiales bacterium
AGCCAGCCCTCGTCCAGCGGCAGCGCGCTCGGCGCCACGATCTGCCACGGCAGGTCGCCGCGCGCCCGGTCGTGCTCGTCGAGCGGTCCGTTGCCGCGCCAGGGGCGCTGCATGCTCGCCTTGCGCCCGGCGTGCGCGAGCTGGATCGCGGGCACGGCGCCGTGCTCGCGCAGGAACGTCGCGACGCGCCGCAGGCCTGGAACGTGCTCGTCCGACCACAGGCCGAGGTCGCCGTGAGTGATGCGCCCGCGCGCCTCGACCGCGGTCGCCTCGGTGAACACCATCGCCGCGCCGCCGAGCGCGAAGCGGCCCAGGTGCACCAGGTGCCAGTCGCTGGCGAGACCGTCCACGGCCGAGTACTGGCACATGGGCGAGATGACGATGCGGTTCTTGAGCGTCACGCCGCGCAGCGCGACAGGCGTGAACAAACGGGGCCTTTCAGCCATTGAGTCACCTCCGCCTCGGGGAGGCGGAAGTGTAGCGCGGCGCGAACGCGCCAGGCTAGACGACTTCGCAGCCCGGGTGGGCGGCCTGCAGCAGGTGGCGGATCTGGCCGGCGATGGTGCCCAGTTGCAGGCGCGCGATCAGCCCCGCGGGGCGCTCGCAGAGCACGATCTTGTCGCACTGAAACTCGCGCGCGAAGCTCACGATCAGCTCGGCCTTGTAGCCCACGCGCACGTGGTCCTGGTGCGCGATGCCCGCGCGCTCGAGCATGCGCGCGGCGGGCTCGAGCACCTTGCGCCCTTCTTCGTCGTGCAGCGCGCGCACCGACTCGGCGCTCAGGAAGCGGGTCACGTACTGCGACAGCGGCGCGCGCACGGTGAGCAGGTGCACCCGCACCGGCTCGCGGCGCGCCAGCTCGATCACGCGCTCGACTGCGTGCCGGCAGTCGTCGGCCTCGCGCAGCGCCACCACGACGTTCTTCATTTTGCCTCCTCCAGTCCGAGCTCGCCTTCCACGCGCTGCTCGCGCTCGCGGCGATGCCCAAGCAACTTGCCGGCGGCGATCACCGACAACGCGCCGATCACCGGCGCCGCCATCTCGAGGAAGTGGGCGCGGGTGGCGACGAAGCCCTTGACGCTGGGGTCCGCGATCGCCATTTCGCCGGCGACCCAGCCGAGCAGCCCGGCGCCGAAGGTGATGAACACCGGGAAGCGCTCCATCAGCTTCATGATCATCGCGCTGCCGAACAGGATCACCGGTATGGTGATTACCAGCCCGACGAACAGCATTCCCATATGGCCGCGCGCGGCGCCCGCCATGCCCAGCACGTTGTCCAGGCTCATCACGATGTCGGCGATGATGATGGTCTTGACCGCGGCCCAGAAGTTGCCGCTGTCCTCGACGTCGCCGCTCTCGTCCTCGGGCGCGAGCAGCTTGGCGCCGATCCACAGCAGCAGCACCGAGCCGACCAGCTCGAGGTAGGGCAGGGTAAGCAGGTAGGCCGCGGCGCCGGTGAGCGCGGTCATCAGCACCACGATGCCGACGGTGCCGACGATGAAAGCCTGCTTCTGCTGCCGCGCGGGCAGCGAGCGGCATGCGAGCGCGATGACCACCGCGTTGTCGCCGCTAAGCAGCACGTTGATGACCGAGATCTGGAACAGCGCGATCCAGATCGTGGGATCCTTGAGGGCATCCAGCATGTTGTGGCATTCCGTTGCAGTCGATGGAATGCACAGCATGCGTGGCGGGGATTAAGCGCCGCTTTCCCGCACATTACGCCAGCCTTACGCGAACGTGGCGAACCCTTACGCGGGCGGAAAGGCGACGCTGAAGGAGTTGCCCACGCCGTCGGCGTCGTCGGCGAGCGTGATCTCGGCCCGGTGCAGCGCCGCGATCTCGCGCACGATCGAAAGCCCCAGGCCGCTGCCGTCGGCGTGCGTGCCGAGCAGCCGGTGGAAGCGCTCGAACACGCGCGCCCGCTCCTCGACCGGGATGTGCGGGCCGTCGTCGCTTACCGAGAGGCTCGCGCGCGCGCCGTCCGAGACGCGCACCGTCACCCGCCCGCCGACGGGGGTGTAGCGGATCGCGTTGTCGAGCAGGTTGTTCATCAACTCGGTCAGGCGGAAGGCGTCGCCGCGCACCGTCACCGGCGTCTCGGGGCCCTCGTAGCCGAGGTCGATATTCTTGTTGTAGGCCTCGGGCACCCAGTCCATGGTCGCCCGCAGCGCGAGCTCGCCCAGGTCGAGCGGCGCCAGTTCGATCTTCTGCGCCGCGCTCGGCTCGTTGCGCGCGAGCGAAAGCAGCTGCGCCACCAGCCGCGACAGGCGCTCGACGCTGGTGTAGATGTGCGCCAGCGCGCGCCGCATCTGCTCTACGTCCTCCTCGCGCAGCGCGAGCTCTATGTGCGCCTTGAGGCCCGCGACCGGTGTTCGCAGCTGGTGCGCGGCGTCGGCGATGAAGCGGCTCTGAGACTTGAGCACCTCGTCCAGGCGCTGCATCAGGTCGTTCACTGCGGCGACCAGCGGCTGCGCCTCGTTCGGCACGCCCGCCGGCTCGAGCGGCGAGAGGTCGAGGTGGGAGCGCTCCGCGACGGCGTGGCGCAGGCGCACGAGCGGCGCGAGGCCCCGGCC
>JBAUTW010000289.1:0-6618 GCA_049582365.1 Burkholderiales bacterium
CACCACGGGGGCGCCCACCGGCTGGTTCGCACAGCCCGCGGCGGCGAGCGCGGCGAGCGCGACGGCAAGCAGGTGACGGTCGGTCAATCGCATCATGCCTTTCCCATTTCCAGCGGCACGAACCGCACCGGTTCAAGTTCGGTCTCGGCGAAGCCGCGCGCGCTGCGCTCGATCAGCGAGAGCCGCTGCGCGTCGCGCCCTGCAGAGGAGTTCTTCAGCGGAAGTATCATTCTGCCACCCATGGCGAGCTGCCGTAAGAGGCCCTCAGGCACCTCGAATGCGGCAGCGGCGACGATGATCGAGTCAAACGGGGCCGCCTTGGCCAGGCCCTCGTTGCCGTCACCATGCGCCAGCCTGAGATTGGAGAGCTTTAGCCCGAGGAGGTTCGCCCGCGCGCGCTCGAGCAGGCCGCGGATGCGCTCGATCGAATAGACCTCCTGCGCAAGCTGGGCCAGGACAGCCGCCTGATAGCCGCAGCCGGTGCCCACTTCGAGCACCTTGCCGAGATTGCGCGGCCTGTGCGCCATCAGGGCCTCGATCATGCGCGCGACGATGTAAGGCTGGGAGATCGTTTGCGAGAACCCGATCGGCAGCGCGGTGTCCTCGTAGGCCCGGCTCGCGAGCGCCTCCTCGACGAACAGGTGGCGCGGCACCGCCCCCATCGCCGCTAGAATCCGCTCGTCGCGAATGCCTTTCTCCCGCAGTCGTTCCACCATGCGCACCCGCGTGCGCTGGGACGTCATGCCGATGCCGGGAATATTCTTCGGGCTGCGCGCGTTCACTTACCGAGCCAATCGCGCACCATGGCGAGCTGGCCATGGAAGGTCAGATCCACCTGCAGGGGCGTTACCGAGACATGGTTGTTGTCTACCGCGTGGAAATCGGTTCCCGGTCCCGAATCGGCGGCCCCCCCGGCGGCGCCGATCCAGTAGCCGACGTCGCCGCGCGGGGTGTCGATCTTCACCACCGGCTCGGCCTTGTGCCGCCTGCCCAGGCGCGTCACCTCGCAGCCGCGCAGCGCCGCGTAGGGCACGTCCGGCACGTTGACGTTCAGCAGTACCGGCTGCGGGACAGCGAAGCGCCTGAAGCGCTCGACCATGCCGACCGCGACTTCGGCCGCGGTTGCGTGATGCTTGCCGGCCTTCCCGACGAGGGAAACCGCGAGCGACGGAATGCCGAGCAGGAATCCCTCCATCGCGGCGGCGACCGTACCCGAATAGATCGTGTCGTCGCCCATGTTGGCGCCGAGATTGATGCCCGAGACGACCATGTCCGGCAGGAAATCGAGCAAGCCGGTCACCGCCAGATGCACGCAGTCGGTGGGAGTCCCGTTCACGAACAGGAAACCGTTCGCGGCGGTACGAACGCTGAGCGGCCGGTCGAGGGTCAGCGAGTTCGACGCGCCGGAGCGGTCGCGCTCGGGCGCGACCACTGTGACCTCGCCGATCGAACGCAGCGCCTCGGCCAGCGCCGTGATCCCGGGAGAGAAGTAGCCGTCGTCGTTGGAGATGAGGATGCGCATCGCGGAACTTTCGGATTCTAGCCGAGGCGTCAGCTTCCGGCCGGTTCTTGTTGCCGCGGGCTATACTGAAAATCCTGAGGAACAAGCCATATGCCCGATGTAAAACGCTGCGTGCTGACGATCACGTCGTTGCTCCTCGTCGCCGGCTGCGCATCCTATCCGCCGGCCCCGGCGCCGATGGCGAGCGTGCCGGCACCGCGTCTGAACGGCAGCGAGCGCTGGGTGTACGAGCAGATAAACCCATATAACAATCTCCGCGTGCGTACGCTGACCGACACGGTCGAGGTGAATCCCGCGGGAGGGTTCACAGTCGTAAGCCGTAGCGACCGCCCGGGCGACCCGGTCGAGACGCGGACGGTGCCGCAGCCCTGGAGCGTGTCCGCCGAACGGGCCGGCGCGACCTGGCACCGCTACGCTCCCGCCCTCACGGTAATCCCGTTTCCGATCGCGCCCGGCTCACACTGGCTCGAAACGCTCACCGCGACCGACGAGCACGGCGAGGCGCGCTGGCAGCAGACCTGGGGCCGCGCGCTCGGCTGGGAACGCGTCAGCACGCCGGCGGGCGAATTCGTCGCGCTGCGCATCGAGCGCAACCGGAACCTCGGTGACCGCGACAACACCTGGTTCGACACCGAAGTGCGCGAGACCCTGTGGTACGCGCCGACGGTGAAGCGCTGGGTGCGCATCGACTGGCGCAGCCGGCGACAGGAAATGGGGGTCAATCCGCGCGTCGAGCACGACGCGATCGTCTGGCAGCTGACCGCATACCGGCAGTAGGGTTTGATTGGTCGGGGCGGTGAGATTTGAACTCACGACCACCTGCACCCCATGCAGGTACGCTACCAGGCTGCGCTACGCCCCGAAGGCGCGGATTATATCAGCCGGGCTCAGGCGCCCAGGCTGTCGAGTATCTCGCGCAGCTCGCGCTTGATCGCGGCGAGATCAATCGCCCCGCTCGTCGAGGCGCGACCTTCGTTGCGCGCGCCCTGCTCGGCGCGCTCGTCCGGCGCGAGGCCGTTGTCGAGGCGGTTGCGCGCCCCGCTGATCGTGAAGCCCTCTTCGTACAGCAGCTCGCGGATGCGGCGGATGAGCAGCACCTCGTGATGCTGGTAGTAGCGCCGGTTGCCGCGCCGCTTGACCGGCTTGAGCTGGGTGAATTCCTGCTCCCAGTAGCGCAGGACGTGCGGCTTCACCCCGCACAGCTCGCTTACCTCACCAATGGTGAAGTAGCGCTTGGCGGGGATCGGCGGCAGATCAGTTTTCTTGCGGTTCTGCTCCATGGCGTGCCTTCTCGACCATGGACTTCAACTTCTGGCTGGCGTGGAAGGTAACGACGCGACGCGCGCTGATCGGAATTTCTTCGCCCGTCTTCGGGTTGCGTCCTGGCCGCTGCGGCTTGTCGCGCAGCTGGAAATTGCCGAAGCCCGAGAGCTTGACGCTCTCGCCACGCTCGAGCGCGCCGCGAATTTCCTCGAAAAAAGCCTCGACCATATCCTTGGCCTCGCGCTTGTTCAGACCGACCTTCTCGAACAGCAGGTCCGCCAATTCGGCCTTGGTCAGAGTCATTGCCACTGCCCGAACTCCCTATTACTGTTTTCTCTTTTAAGAACGAAGGGTTGCCGAGAATTCACGCGCCAGCAGGGCGACCAGAGCGTCCCGGGCAGCATCCGCCTCGGCATCCGTGAGCGTGCGTTCAGTATCTTGCATAACTACCCGAAAAGCAAGGCTTTTTCTGCCATTCGGGAGACTCTTGCCCTGGTAAAGGTCGAAAACCCTGACTTCCTGCACGATCGGCGGCTTGGCCGCTTCGATCGCATCCAGCAGCGCCTGGGCCGGCAGCGCAGCATCCACCAACAGGGCGACGTCGCGCACCACCGGCGGGAACTTGGACGGCACCCGTGGCCGCGGAATCTCGAGGCGTTGCGCGGCGTCTGCGTCGAGCTCGAACAGCACCGCCGGCTGCGGCAGCTCGTAACGCCGCTGCCAGCGCGGATGCAGCTCGCCCAGCCAGCCGACGACGCAGCCGTCGAGCACGATCCGCGCCGAGCGCCCGGGATGGAACGCCGGGTGCGGCGCAGCCTCGAAGCGCGCGACGCGCGGCGCCAGCAATGCCTCGACATCGGCCTTGAGATCGAAGAAATCCACCGGCCGCGCTGGCTCGCCCCACTGTTCGTCGAGCACCGGGCCATAGGCCGCCGCGCCGACGCGCATCGGTTGGCGCACGCCTGCGACCGACAGCGGCCCGTCGGCGCTAGCGGGGTCACGCAGGAACACCCGACCGACTTCGAATACGCGTATGCGCGGCTGCTTGCGGGCGTGGTTGTAGCGCAGGTTGGCGACCAGCGAGCCGACCAGACTGGTGCGCATCACCGAAAGCTGGCTCGCAATCGGGTTGAGCAGCCGGATCGGGTCCGTCTGGCCGGCAAAGTCCGCCTCCCATTGCGGCTCGACGAAGCTGAAGTTGATCACTTCCTGGTAGTCGCGTGCGGCGAGCCGCTCGCGTACCGCATGCAGCGGGCGTCGCGCCTCGGGCTGCGCGCTCATCCTGGCCGCCGCCCGCGGCGGGTGGGCCGGAATGCGCTCGAAACCGTGCACGCGCGCGACCTCCTCGATCAGGTCCTCCTCGATCTCGAGGTCGAAGCGGTAGCTCGGCGGCGCAACGACGAAGGTCTCACCCTGCCACTCGAAGCTCAGGCCGAGCCGGGTGAACACGTCGGCCATCTCTTCGCCGCTGATCGGAATGCCGATCACCTTCTGCGCGCGCGCCGCCCGCATCGTCACGGGCTGTCTGCGCGGCAGGCGCACGACCAGGTCGTCGGTCGGGCCCGGCTCGCCGCCGCAGATGTCGAGGATCAGCTGCGTCGCACGCTCGATGCCGTCGACGTTGTTGTCGAAATCCACGCCGCGCTCGAAACGGTGCGATGCGTCGCTGGCAAAGCCGAAGCGACGCGCCCGGCCCGCAATCGCCGCCGGCGCGAAGAACGCGGACTCGAGGTAGATGTTCTTCGTTCCGGACTCCGCCTTGGTCGAGTCCCCGCCCATGATCCCGGCCAGGCCGATGACGCCGGAGCCGTCGGTGATGCACAGCACCGTATCGTCGACCTCCACCTCCTGCTCATTCAGCAGAAGCACTTTCTCGCCCTTCCTGCCGAAGCGCACGTCGATCACACCGTTCAGCTTGTCCAGGTCGTAGACGTGCAGCGGCCGCCCGAGCTCGAGCATGACGTAGTTGGTGACGTCGACCAGCGCCGAAATCGATCGCTGGCCGGCGCGCTCCAGGCGCTGGCGCATCCAGTCAGGGGTCGCGGCCCTGGCGTCCACGCCGCGGATGACCCGTCCGGTGAAGCGCCCGCAGCCCTCCGGGGCGCTGATCCTCACCGGATGGCGGGCGTCGCTGCGCGCAGGAACCGGCGTGGTGTCGGGCGCACGCATCTTCGAGCGGGTGAGCGCCGCGACCTCGCGCGCGACGCCCAGGATCGACAGGCAATCGGCGCGATTCGGCGTCAGCTTGATCGTGAATACGTGGTCGTCGAGCTCGAGCAGCTCGCGCACGTCCGCGCCTGGCGCGGTCCCGGCGGGAAGCTCCAGCAGCCCCGAGTGATCGTCCGACAGTCCCAGCTCGCGTGCCGAGCACAACATGCCCTGACTCTGCACGCCGCGCATGGTGGCCAGCTTGATTTCGCGCCCCGCCAGCCGCGCGCCGACCGTGGCCAGCGGCGCGAGCATGCCGGAGCGCACGTTCGGCGCTCCGCAGACGATCGACAGCGCCTGTCCGCCAGCGTCCACCTTGCACACGCTCAGCTTGTCGGCGTCAGGATGCTGCGCGACCTCGATCACGCGCGCCGCGACGACGCCATCGAACGGCGGCGCGAGCGGCGCGCACGATTCGACTTCGAGGCCAGACATGGTCAGCAGGTGCGCCAGCTCGTCCGTCGTGAGCGACGGATCTACCAGGTTGCGCAGCCAGCTCTCGGGTACGTTCATCGCGCGTCAGGCGAATTGCCTGAGAAACCTCAGGTCGCCGTCGAAGAAAAGCCGCAGATCGTCGATGCCGTAACGCAGCATCGTCAGTCGCTCGAGCCCGCTGCCGAAGGCGAAGCCGATGTAGCGCTCCGGGTCGAGGCCGAAGTTACGCACCACGTCGGGATGCACCTGCCCCGAGCCGGAGATCTCCAGCCAGCGGCCCTTGAGCGGTCCGCTGTCGAACTTCATGTCGATCTCGGCCGACGGCTCGGTGAAAGGAAAGAACGACGGCCGAAAGCGTACTTCCAACGCGTCGGTCTCGAAGAAACGGTGCAGAAAGTCGGTATACACGCCCTTCAGGTCGGCGAAGCTGATGTCCTCGTCCATCCACAGCCCTTCGACCTGATGGAACATCGGCGAGTGGGTCGCGTCGGAATCGACGCGATAGGTGCGCCCGGGTGCGATGACCTTGATCGGCGCCTGATGCATGCGCGCGTAGCGCACCTGCATCGGGCTGGTGTGGGTACGCAACAGCAGATTAAGGCCCTGCGCATCCTTCAGGTCGACGTAGAACGTGTCCTGCATCGAGCGCGCTGGATGGTTCTCGGGATTGTTGAGCGCGGTGAAGTTGTACCAGTCGGTTTCGATCTCGGGACCATCGGCGACGTCGAAACCGATCGAGCGGAAGATCTGCTCCACACGCTGCCAGGTGCGCATCATCGGGTGCAGGCCGCCGCCGCCGCGGCCGCGCCCCGGCAGAGTGACGTCCAGTGCTTCCACGGCCAGCCGGCCGCTGAGTGCCTCCTCGGCTAGGGCGGCGCGCCGCGCCTCGAGCGCCTGCTCCAGGCGCACCTTGGCGGCATTGATCGCCTGCCCCGCGCTCTTGCGCTCCTCGGGCGGCAGCCGCACAAGCGACTTCAGCAGCGCGGTCAGCTCGCCCCCTTTGCCGAGGTAGCGCGCCTTGGCGTTTTCGAGCGCCGCAGGGTCCGCCGCCCGACTCAGGTCGGCAAGCGCGCGATCGACGATGGTTTCGACGTCAGGCATGTCCAGAAATGCGAAGCGAGGGTCTGGCCCTCGCTTCTGATCGTTGCGCGTCCTGGCGCCGGGCTCAGTGCGCGAGGCTGGCTTTGACC
>JBAUTW010000290.1:0-12438 GCA_049582365.1 Burkholderiales bacterium
CTGCTCGCGGGTGCGCTGCCGATCCTGCGCAAGGGCTGGCGCGAGGCGACGATCTGCGTCATGGACGTCTCGCCCTCCGAAGTGCTGCCCGCGCTGCGCGAGGGCCGGCTCGACCTCGCGCTCAGCGTGCGCATGGGGCCGCTCGCCGAGCCAGGCCCGGAATGCATCGTCGAGCCCCTCTATCTCAACGGGGCGCGCATCATCGCCCGGCGCGGCCACCCGCTCGGCGCGGCGCGCTCGTTCGTCGAGCTGGCCGAAGTTGAGTGGGTTCGAACCGGGGGCGGGGACAATACCTCGATGCTTCCCGAGGCTTTTCGCGCGGCGGGGCTGGGCCCGCCACGCTACCGAATCGAGTGCCGGTCGTTCTTCGCGCTGGCCGAGATCGTCGCGCACAGCGACCTGCTCGCGGTGGTGCCCTGGCAGCTTGCGGCGCGCGAGGCCGCCGGAGGGCGCGTCGTCGAGCTGGCGCTTCCCGATGCGCTGCCGCCGCGCGAAATCTGCCTGTTTACCCGCGCCGACGTTCCACTGACGCCTATCGCGAGAGAGTTCGTCGACGTGCTGCGCGAAGCGACGCGCCGGATGCCTATGCCGGCGGGATGAGATCCAGCGCGGCGCGGGTGATCGTTGCGTCCTGCGGGTGACGCGCGAGGCGAAAGCCGAGCTTGCGCATCAGCGCGAGCATCTGCGAGTTGGTCGACAGGATGTCGCCGTGCATGCTTCTGATGCCGCGTCGCGCGGCGACCACCATCAGCTTCTCGAGCATGCGCCGGCCGATGCCGCGCCCCTGCCAGGCGTCGGCCAGCACCAGCGCGAACTCGCAGGACTCGCCGCCTTGCTCGATGACGTAGCGCGCCACGCCGATGATCGACTCGCGCTCGCCGAGCATGGTGATGGCGGCGAACGCGGCCTCGCGCGACCAGTCGAGGTGCGTCAGGCGCCGGATGTATTCGTCCGAGACCTTGATCGCGCCGCCCAGCAGGCGGTTGTAGCGCGTCTCGGGCGACAGGCCGCTGACGAAGTCGTGCTCGATGCCGCTGTCGTCCGGGCGCAGCGGCCGGATCGTCACCGGCGCGCCGATGATCGGCTGGAACGACTCGTCGTACTCCTCGGGGATCAGAGGAGCTTCTTCTCGCACACCAGGATCCCGTCGCGGTCGGCGTAAAGCCAGTCGCCGGGGGTGAACTTCACCCAGGCGAAGGCGACCGGGATGCCGCGTTCGCCGGGACTCCTCTGCTGCGGCCGGGTCGGGTTGGCCGCGAGCGCGAGCAGGCCGATGTCCATGCCTGCGCAGTCAGCGGTGTCGCGCACGCAGCCGTTGACCACGAAGCCGGCGTAGCCCTGCTCGAGCGCGCGCTTGGCGACCCGGTCGCCCACCAGCGCCGCGCGCAGGCTGCCGCCGCCGTCGACCACGATCACGCGACCTTGGCCCGGCTCCTCGATCTGGTCCTTCACCGCCTGGTTGTCCTCGAAGCACTTGACGGTGCAGATGCGGCCGGCGAAGCGCCGGCGGCCGCCGAAATGGCGCAGCCCGGGCGCGGCGACCTGCACCGCGCCGGCGTTCGCGTCGTAGAGATCGGCAGTCTTGAATTCCATTTCCATCGCCGCCGGCTCACATGTTGGGGTAGTTCGGCCCGCCGCCGCCTTCGGGCGCGACCCAGACGATGTTCTGGGTCGGATCCTTGATGTCGCAGGTCTTGCAGTGCACGCAGTTCTGGGCGTTGATCTGCAGGCGCGGGTTCGAGCCGTCGTCGTTGCGCACGATCTCGTACACGCCGGCCGGGCAGTAGCGCTGTTCGGGCGCGTCGTAAAGCTCGAGGTTCACCACGACCGGCACTTGCGGGTCCTTGAGCGTGAGGTGGATCGGCTGGTCCTCGTTGTGGTTGGTATTCGAGAATGAGACCGAGGTCAGCCGGTCGAAGGTCAGCACGCCGTCCGGCTTTGGGTAGGCGATCGGCGCGACCTCGGTCTTGTTCTTCAGCGTTTCGTTGTCGGCGTGCTGGTGGCGCAGCGTCCACGGCGCCTTGCCGCCGAACAGCATCTGGTCGATGCCGAACATGAGCGAACCGGTGACCAGGCCCTTGGCCATCCAGGGCTTGAAGTTGCGCGCGCGGTACAGCTCGTCGAACAGCCACGACTGGCGGAAGGCCTCCGGGTAGGCGCCGAGCTCGTCGCGCTCGCGCCCGGCGCCGAGCGCCTCGAAGGCCGCCTCGGCGGCGAGCATGCCGGTCTTGATCGCGGCGTGGCTGCCCTTGATGCGCGAGGCGTTGAGGAAGCCCGCGTCGTCGCCGATCAGGCAGCCGCCGGGGAAGACGAGCTTGGGCAGCGACTGCAGCCCGCCCGCGGTGATCGCGCGCGCGCCGTAGGCGACGCGCTTGCCGCCTTCGAAGAAACCGCGTATCGCGGGGTGGCTCTTGTAGCGCTGGAACTCCTCGTAGGGACTCAGGTAGGGGTTTTCGTAGCCGAGCCCGACCACGAAGCCGACCGCGACCTGGTTGTTCTCCAGGTGGTACAGGAACGATCCGCCGTAGGTGTCGGCTTGCAGCGGCCAGCCGGCGGTGTGCACCACCAGCCCGAGCTGGTGCCTGGCCGGGTCGATGTCCCACAATTCCTTCAGGCCGATCGCGTACAGCTGCGGGTCGACGCCCTCGCGCAGGCGGAATTTCGCCTCGAGCTGCTTGCCGAGCTGGCCGCGGCAGCCTTCGGCGAACAAGGTGTACTTGCCGTGCAGCTCCATCCCGGGCTGCCAGGCGGCGGTCTTCTCGCCGTCGCGCCCGATGCCCATGTCGCCGGTGGCGACGCCCTTTACCTTGCCCGCTTCGTCGAGCAGCACTTCGGCCGCGGCGAAGCCGGGGAAGATCTCGACCCCGAGCGCCTCGGCCTGCTGGCCGAGCCAGCGGCAGACGTTGCCCAGGCTGACCACGTAGTTGCCGTGATTCTTGAAGCAGGCCGGCAGCAGGAAGTTCGGCGTGCGGAAGGACGACGATCCGGTCAGGAACAGGAAGCGGTCCTCGCTCACCGGCGCGTTGAGCGGCGCGCCCTGGTCCTTCCAGTCGGGGAAGAGCTCGGCCAGCGCGCGCGGGTCCATCACCGCGCCCGACAGGATGTGGGCGCCGATCTCGGAACCCTTCTCCAGCACGCAGACGGAAATTTCGCGCCCCTTCTCGGCGGCGAGCTGCTTGAGCCGGATCGCGCCGGCGAGCCCCGCGGGGCCGCCGCCGACGATCACGGCATCGTATTCCATGGAGTCGCGGGTCATGCGAGCAATTATAATCGCCGTCCGATGGACAAAAATCAGGACCAAGATCGCCGCAGGCTGGGCTACATCGAGCGCATTCCGATTCGCTGGGGCGACATGGACTCGATGGGGCACGTCAACAACACGGTCTATTTCCGCTACATGGAGCAGACACGGATCGGCTGGTTCGATTCGCTGCTGCCGCGCGGCGAGGCCTGGGGCTCGACCGGGATCGTGATCGCGAGCGCGACCTGCAATTACCGGCGCGCGATGACCTATCCGGGCACGGTCGAGGTTAAGCTGTTCGTCGGCACGCCCGGCGGCTCGAGCATCCCGACCTATTACGAGCTGCGCGTGGACCATGACCCGCAGCCCTACGCCGACGGCAGCGCGGTGGTGGTGTGCATCGACACCGTGCGCAACAAGGCGGTGCGCATCCCGGAGGCGCTGCGGGCGCGGATTGTGGCGGCGGAGCTCGCCGCATGAGCGACGAGCCGCTGTGGACGCCGAACCCGGCGCGCGCCGCGCGAACGGGGATGGCTCAGTTCATGGCGCGTGCGGGCGGCTTCGCAGACTACGACTCGCTGCACCGCTGGTCGGTCGACGAGCGCGAAAAGTTCTGGAGCCTGCTGTGGGACTTCTGCGGCGTGCAGGGCGACAAGGGCGGGCGCGCGCTGGTGGACGGCGACCGGATGCCCGGCGCGCAGTGGTTCCCCGACGCAAAGCTCAATTTCGCGCAGAACCTGCTGCGCGAGCCCGACGACAGCGACGCGATCGTGTTCTGGGGCGAGGATCGGGTCAAGCGGCGCTATACGCGCAAGCAGCTGCACCAACTGGTGTCGCGCCTGCAGCAGGCGCTCGCCGCGGCCGGCGTGGGCAAGGGCGACCGCGTCGCCGGCTACCTGCCCAACCTGCCCGAGTCGACCGCGGCGATGCTCGCGACCACCAGCCTGGGCGCGATCTGGTCCTCGTGCTCGCCCGACTTCGGCGTCAGGGGCGTGCTCGACCGCTTCGGCCAGATCGAGCCCAAAGTGCTGTTCTGCGCCGACGGCTACCTGTACGGCGGCAAGGAGTACGACACGCAGGACAGGGTGCGCGAGATCCTGGCCGAACTGCCGACGGTGCGCCAGTGCGTGGTGCTGGACTACCTCGGCGCGAAGGCGACCGCGGGCAAGTTGCTGGCCGATTTCATCGCCCCGTTCTCCGCCCGGGCGGTCGAGTTCGAGCAGGTCGGGTTCAACGACCCGCTCTACATTCTCTACTCGTCCGGCACCACCGGCGTGCCCAAGTGCATCGTGCACGGCGCCGGCGGCACGCTGCTGCAGCATCTCAAGGAGCACCGCCTGCACTCGGACGTGGGGCCGGGCGACCGCGTGTTCTACTTCACCACGCTGGGCTGGATGATGTGGAACTGGCTGGTGTCCGGGCTCGGCGCCGGCGCGACCCTGCTGCTGTACGACGGCTCGCCGTTCGTCGCGCGCGGGCGCATCCTGTTCGACTTCGCCGACGCGGAAGGCATGACGCACTTCGGCACCTCGGCCAAGTTCATCGACGCGATCGCCAAGGTGGGCCTGCATCCCGCGCGCACGCACAAGCTGGAGAAGCTGCGCGCCATGCTCTCGACCGGCTCGCCGCTGCTGCCAGAGGGCTTCGACTACGTCTACGGCAAGGTCAAGGCCGACCTGTGCCTGTCGTCGATCTCGGGCGGGACCGACATCGTGTCGTGCTTCGTGCTCGGCAACCCGGCGCTGCCGGTGTGGCGCGGCGAGATCCAGTGCAAGGGTCTTGGGCTGGCGGTCGAGGTGTTCGACGACCAGGGGCGCCCGCTGATCGGAGAGAAGGGCGAGCTGGTGTGCACGCGGTCCTTTCCGGCCATGCCGCTGGGGTTCTGGAACGACCCCGACGGCGCGCGCTACCGCGCGGCCTACTTCGAGAAGTACCCCAACGTCTGGCGCCACGGCGACTGGTGCGAAATCACGCCGCACGGCGGGATGATCATCTACGGCCGCTCCGACGCGGTGCTCAATCCGGGCGGGGTGAGGATCGGCACGGCCGAGATCTACCGCCAGGTCGAGAGCCTGGACGAGGTGGTCGAGTCGATCGTGGTCGGCCAGGACTGGGAAGGCGACGTGAGGGTAGTGCTGTTCGTCAAGCTCCGTGAAGGCCGGACTTTGGACGAGAATTTGATGAATCGAATAAAAAAGAGAATTCGCGACAATGCCACGCCGCGGCACGTGCCGGACAAGGTGCTGCAGGTGGCGGACATCCCGCGCACCAAGAGCGGCAAGATCGTCGAGCTGGCGGTGCGCGAGGCGGTGCACGGCCGGCCGGTGAAGAACCTCGAAGCGCTCGCCAATCCGGAGGCGCTCGAGCACTTCCGCGGGAGGGCCGAGCTGAGCGTGGCCTGATTTGTGACGCGGCGGCAATGCGTGTAGACTTCTCCATCCGCGCCCCACTTGGGTAAATGACCAAGTACGTCTTCGTCACCGGCGGCGTCGTCTCTTCCCTCGGGAAGGGTATAGCCGCCGCTTCCCTGGCCGCGATCCTCGAATCGCGCGGTATCCGAGTCACCAACATCAAGCTGGATCCGTACATCAACGTCGATCCCGGCACGATGTCGCCGTTCCAGCACGGCGAGGTGTTCGTGACCGAGGACGGGGCCGAGACCGACCTCGACCTGGGGCACTACGAGCGCTTCCAGAGCTCGAAGATGCACCGCAGCAACAATTTCACCACCGGCCAGATCTACGAGTCGGTGATCAAGAAGGAACGCCGCGGCGACTACCTGGGCGGCACGGTACAGGTGATCCCGCACATCACGGACGAGATCAAGCTGCACATCAAGCGCGGCGCGGGCGAAGCCGACGTCGCGATCGTCGAGATCGGCGGCACGGTGGGAGATATCGAGTCGCTGCCGTTTCTCGAGGCGATCAGGCAGATGGGCCTCGAGATGGGGCGCGACAAGGTGTGCTACATCCACCTCACGCTGGTGCCCTACATCGCCAGCGCGGGCGAGATCAAGACCAAGCCGACGCAGCATTCGGTCAAGGAGCTGCGCGAGATCGGAATCCAGGCCGACGTCGTGCTGTGCCGCACCGACCGGCCGCTGCCGGAGGACGAGAGGCGCAAGATCGCGCTGTTCTGCAACGTGCAGAAGGAAGCGGTGATCTCGGCCTGGGACGTCGACTCGATCTACAAGATCCCGCGCATGCTGCACGAGCAGATGCTGGACGAGATCGTGTGCCACAAGCTCGGCATCCTGGCGCATGCGGCCGACCTCTCGGCCTGGAACCGCCTGGTCGACGCGCTCGAGCATCCCGAGCACGAGGTCGACATCGCCTTCGTCGGCAAGTACATCGACCTGCAGGACTCCTACAAATCGCTCAACGAGGCGCTGATCCACGCCGGTATCCACACCCGCAGCCGGGTCCGGATCCACTACGTCGACTCCGAGGAGATCGAGAAGTCCGGCATCGCGGCGCTGGAGACCATGGACGGCATCCTGGTGCCGGGCGGCTTCGGCAAGCGCGGTACCGAGGGCAAGATCAAGGCCATTCGCCACGCGCGCGAGAACGGCGTGCCCTACCTCGGGATCTGCCTCGGGATGCAGCTCGCGACGATCGAGTTCGCGCGCAACGTGTGCGGCCTGGCGGGAGCGAACAGCACCGAGTTCGATCCGGATACCCCGCACCCGGTGGTGGCGCTGATCACCGAGTGGCTCGACCGCACCGGGCGCATCGAGCGGCGCAGCGAGCAGTCCGACCTGGGCGGCAGCATGCGCCTGGGCGCGCAGCGCTGCCCGATCGAGGGCGGCACGCTCGCCGAGAGCATCTACGGCGCCGAGGTGAACGAGCGCCATCGCCACCGCTACGAGGTCAACAACATTTACGTGCCGCAGCTCGAGGCCAAGGGCTACAAGGTCGCGTCGCGCACCCCGAGCGAGGACCTGCCGGAGATGATGGAGCTGCCGGGGCACCCGTGGTTCGTCGGCTGCCAGTTCCACCCCGAGTTCACCTCGACGCCGCGCAGCGGCCACCCCCTGTTCAAGTCCTTCGTCGCGGCGGCGCTCAAGAACCGCCTGCGGGCGAAGCGCTCGTCGCCCGGCGGTTCCCTTTCCGTCGTGGCGGCATGAACCTCTGCGGCCATGAAGTCGGGCTCGAGCGGCCGCTGTTCCTGATCGCCGGCCCCGACACGCTGGAAAGCGAGCAGCTGTGCCTCGACGTGGCCGGCGCGCTGAAAGAGCACACGGCGCGCCTTGGCATGCCCTACGTCTTCAAGGGGTCCTTCGACAAGGCCAACCGCAGCTCGGGCGCGAGCTACCGCGGCCCGGGCATCGAGGAGGGCCTTCGCATCCTCGAGGCGGTCAAGTCCCGGATCGGGGTGCCGGTTCTGACCGACGTGCACGAGGACACCCCGCTCCCCGAGGTGGCCGCGGTGGTGGACGTGATCCAGACCCCGGCTTTCCTGTGCCGGCAGACCAATTTCATCCGCAATGCCGCGAGCCAGGGCAAGCCGGTCAACATCAAGAAGGGGCAGTTCCTGTCGCCGTGGGAAATGAAGAACGTCGTCGACAAGGCGATGTCCACCGGCAACCGGCAGATCATGGTGTGCGAGCGCGGCTTCAGCTTCGGCTACAACAACCTGGTGGTGGACATGCGGGGCCTCGCGGTCATGCGCGACACCGGCTGCCCGGTGGTGTTCGACGCGACGCACTCGGTGCAGCTGCCCGGCGGGCAGGGCAGCACGAGCGGCGGACAGCGCGAGTTCATTCCCGTGCTGGCGCGGGCCGCGGCGGCTGCCGGCGTGGCCGGCGTGTTCATGGAGACGCACCCCCGGCCGGACGAGGCGCTGTGCGACGGGCCGAATTCCTGGCCGCTCGCGCTGATGGGCGAGCTGCTCGAAACGCTCGTCGAGATCGACCGCATGGTGAAGAATAAGGGCTTTGCCGAGAACAAATTGAGAGGAAACCAGCCATGAGCTCCATTGTCGATGTGGTCGCGAGGGAGATCCTCGATTCGCGCGGCAACCCCACGGTCGAGGCCGACGTGCTGCTGGAGTCCGGCGTGATGGGGCGTGCGGCGGTGCCCTCGGGCGCCTCGACCGGCAGCCGCGAAGCGCTCGAGCTGCGCGACGGCGACCCGCAGCGCTACGGCGGCAAGGGCGTGCTGAAGGCGGTCGAGAGCATCAACACCGAGATCTCCGAGGCGATCGTCAGCCTGGACGCCTCGGAGCAGACATTCATCGACCAGACGCTGATCGATCTCGACGGCACCGACAACAAGGAGCGTCTGGGCGCCAACGCGATGCTCGCGGTGTCGATGGCGGTCGCGCGCGCGGCGGCGGAGGAATCCGGCTTGCCGCTCTACCGCTACTTCGGCGGCTCTGGCGCGATGCAGATGCCGGTGCCGCAGATGAACGTGATCAACGGCGGGGCGCACGCCAACAACCGCCTCGACATCCAGGAATTCATGATCGTGCCGGTCGGCGCGCAGTCGTTTCGCGAAGCGCTGCGCTGCGGTTCGGAGGTGTTCCACGCGCTCAAGAAGCTGATCGATGCCAAGGGCATGTCGACCGCGGTCGGCGACGAGGGCGGCTTCGCGCCGGACCTGCCGAGCCACGCGGCGGCGATCGAGCTGATCCTGGCCGCGATCGACAAGGCGGGCTACAGCGCGGGCCAGGACGTGGTGCTCGCGCTCGACTGCGCCAGCTCCGAGTTCTACCGCGACGGCGCCTATGTGCTCGAGTCCGAGGGCCTGAGCCTGAGCGCGTCCGAATTCAGCGACTACCTGGAAAACCTCGCCGGCCGCTATCCGATCGTGTCGATCGAGGACGGCATGGCCGAGAGCGACTGGGAGGGCTGGAAGCTGCATACCGAGCGCCTCGGGCGCAAGTTCCAGCTGGTGGCCGACGACGTGTTCGTCACCAACACGCGCATCATCCAGCAGGGCATCCGGCAGGGGATTGCGAACTCGGTGCTGATCAAAGTGAATCAGATCGGCACCCTGACCGAGACCTTCGCCGCGATCGAGCTCGCCAAGCGCTCGGGCTACACCTCGGTCATCTCGCACCGCTCGGGCGAGACCGAGGATACGACCATCGCCGACATCGCGGTCGGCTGCAACGCGCTGCAGATCAAGACCGGCTCGCTGTCGCGCTCGGACCGGGTGGCCAAATACAACCAGCTGCTGCGCATCGAGGAAGACCTGGGCGATTCGGTCGGCTACCCCGGGCGCGAAGCCTTCTATCAGCTCAAGTGACGTGAAGCTCCTGGCCGGCGTCCTTGCCGCCCTGATCGTCCTGATCCAGTACCCGCTCTGGCTCGGCAAGGGCGGCTGGGTGCATGCCTGGGAGGCCGAGGCCAAGGTCGCGGCGCAGCAGGCGAAGAACGGCCAGCTCGAGCTGCGCAACGCCGCGCTCGCGGCGGAGGTGGTCGACCTGAAGCAGGGCACCGACGCGATCGAGGAGCGCGCGCGCTACGAGCTCGGGATGGTGAAGCAGGATGAAGTATTCTTCCAGATCGTGGAGGAAAGGAAATGAAGCTGACCGAAACCCAGCGCGAGCAGTTCGACCGGGATGGCTACGTGTTCTTCCCGGGCCTGTTCTCGGAGCGGGAAATACGAGTCCTCACCGACGAGGTGCCGGCGCTTTACGCCCAGCGCCGGCCGGAGAACGTGCGCGAGAAGACCGGCGACGTGGTGCGGACCAACTTCGCCGCGCACATGTACAGCGCGCCCTTCGCGCGCCTGGCGCGCCACCCGCGCATGATCGAGCCGGTCGAGCAGGTATTCGGCGAAAAGCTGTACATGCACCAGTTCAAGATCAACGGCAAGATGGCCTTCGACGGCGACGTCTGGCAGTGGCACCAGGACTACGGCACCTGGAACAACGACGACCTGATGCCCGAGGCGCGCGCCATGAACGTGGCGATCTTCCTCGACGAGGTGAACGAGTTCAACGGGCCGCTGATGTTCATCCCGGGCAGCCACAAGCGGGGCGTGATCGAGGCCGCGCACGACACTACGACCACCAGCTACCCGCTGTGGACCATCGACCACGACACGATCTCGAAGCTGGTCGCGCGCGGCGGCATCGTGGCGCCGAAGGGACGCGCGGGATCGATGATCATGTTCCACTCCTGCCTGGTGCACGCCTCGACCTCGAACCTGTCGCCGTGGAACCGGGTCAGCGTGTACCTGTCGCTGTGCGCGGTGTCGAACCACATCCGCCGCTTCAAGCGCCCCGGCTACATCGCGCACCGCGACTTCACGCCGATCGAGTGCCTGCCCGACGACTGCCTGCTCAAGCCCTACGACGTGCCGCTGCCCTGGAAGCACGGCACTCCAGCGGAAGAATTGGAAGGCAATCTGAAGGCCGCCTGACCCCGATTTCTCACTGTCTTCGAAGATGAATCTTTACTCGAAGCTTCAACAACGAGCTGACAACCCGCTGCGCGTCGGGGTGATCGGCGCGGGCAAATTCGGCGCGATGTACATCGCGCAGGTGCCCAACACGCCCGGCGTGCACCTGGCTGCGATCGCCGACCTTTCACCCGAGAACGCGAAGCGCAATCTGGAGCGGGTGGGCTGGAAGGCGGAGCAATATGCGTCGCCATCCATCGATTCGGCCTTGAAGGACGGCCGCACTCACGTTTTCGACGACTGGCGGGCGCTGGTGTCGCATCCGGCGATCGACATCGTGGTCGAGGCCACCGGCAACCCGATGGCGGCGGTCGAGCACGCGCTGGCCGCGTTCGGGCACGGCAAGCACGTGGTGATGGTGACGGTCGAGGCGGACGCCTACTGCGGGCCGCTGCTGGCGAAGAAGGCGGCCGACGCAGGCGTGGTCTACAGCCTGGCCTACGGCGACCAGCCGGCGATCATCTGCGACCTGGTGGACTGGGCGCGCGCGGCCGGCTTCAGCGTGGTCGCCGCCGGGCGCGGCCACAAGTGGCTGCCGCACTTCGCGCAATCGACGCCGGAAACGGTATGGGGCTACTACGGCCTCACCCCCGAGCAGGCCAAGCTCGGCGGGCTCAATCCGAAGATGTTCAATTCCTTCCTCGACGGCTCCAAGCCCGCGATCGAGACCAGCGCCGTGTGCAACGCCACCGGCCTGACGCCGGCGCCGCACGGGCTCGCCTTCCCGCCGGCCGCGGTGGACGACATCCCGTTCGTGATGCGGCCGAAGGACGAAGGCGGGCAGCTGCACCACAAGGGGCAGGTCGAAGTGGTCTCGTCGCTCGAGCGCGACGGCCGCGCCATCCCCTACGACATCCGCTTCGGCGTCTGGGTGGTGTTCGAAGGCGAGACCGAGTACGTGCGGCGCTGCTTCATGGAGTACGGCGTCAAGACCGATCCGTCCGGGCGCTACGCCTGCATGTACAAGCGCTGGCATCTGATCGGGCTCGAGGTCGGCATCTCGGTCGCCTCGGTCGGCCTGCGCGGCGAGCCGACCGGCTGCGCCACCGGCTGGCGCGCCGACGCGGTGGCGACCGCCAAGCGCGACCTCAAACCGGGCGAGCTGCTCGACGGCGAAGGCGGCTACACCGTGGTCGGCAGGCTGATGCCCGCCGCCGACTCGCTCGCCCAGGGCTGCCTGCCGCTCGGGCTCGCGCACGGCTGGAAAGTGCTCAGGCCGGTTGCTGCCGGCCAGACGGTCAAGTGGAGCGACGTGGCGGTCGACGCCGGCGCCACCGCGGTGAAGTTCCGGCGCGAGATGGAAGCGCTGTTCCGCGCCCCGGCGCGCAACGCGGCCTGACGCCATGCTCAAGCGAATCTTTTGCGTCGCACTGTTCGCCTTTTGCCTGCCGGCGCATGCCGCTGGCGGCGCGGCCGTGTCCGGCGCATGGTTGCGCTACATCCCGGGCGGCGCGCCGGCGGCGGGCTATTTCACGCTCACCAACCGCGGCGACAAGCCCTTGAGCCTGGTCGGCGCCGAGTGCCCGGATTTCGGCATGGTGATGATCCACCGCACGATCGAACGCGGCGGGATATCGACCATGCGCCCGGTGCACGAGCTGGCGGTCGCCCCCGGCAAGAGCGTCGCGTTCGCGCCCGGCGGCTACCACCTGATGCTGATCCGGCCCAAGCATCCGCTGGTGCCTGGCGGCCGCTTGCCGATCACGCTGCGCTTCGCCGACGGCTCGAGCCTGGCGGTCGAATTCATCGTGAAGTCGCTGGAAGCGCGTTGACCCGGTGAGCGGC
>JBAUTW010000291.1:0-1864 GCA_049582365.1 Burkholderiales bacterium
TGCAGGATTTCGACCCCGAGCTGGCCCGGCTGCTCGCTGAAGAATGACTCGCGCCTTTGCGGGAACCGTGGCGTCGGCGGCGCTGCTGCTGGTAGCGGCGCACGCCGCCCGGGGGGCCGCCGCGCAAACCGCCACCGTCGAGGTGGAGCACCGCGGCGCGGCCTTCACGGTCAGCTTCGACGCGGTGGTGAACGCGCCCCTGCGCAGCGTTTACGCCGTTCTGACGGATTTCGCCGCGCTGCCCGCGCTCAACCCCGCTATCGTCGCGGTGAGCGCGCAAGCGGCCCCCGGTGGCCGCGGTGAGCGCGTGCGCAGCGTGCTGAAATCGTGCATCTGGTTCTTCTGCCGCAAGGTCGTCCAGGTGGAGGACGTCGTCGAGCCCGATGCGCATACCATCGATGCCCGCATCGTTCCGGGACGCGGCGACTTCAAGAGCGGCTCGAGCGACTGGCAGCTGACCGCGCACGGCGGACAGACTTACCTGCACTACGAGGCGACCCGCGTGCCTGACTTCTGGATTCCGCCCCTGATCGGCCCCTGGGCGGTCGCGCACACTCTGCGCGCCCAGCTGCGGGCCAGCATTCCCGTGCTCGAGCGGCTCGCGGCTACTGTCCGCCCGGGCGCCGACGCAGCAGGATTCCGATCCCGATAGCGAGCGGGATCAGCGGCCAGAGCTTCCACAGCTGGCGCAGCGTCTCCTTGTCCACCAGCCCGAAGTTGGCAAGCAGGCCGACGACGCCCACGAGGATCAGCACAATCGCGCCGAAGCGCCCGCCCAGTCGGTGCCTGCTCATGATGGCTTTCCTTTCGACTCGACCAGCTTGACGAGCGACCATAGCACGCGGTTGGCCGGCACCGGGATGCCGAGCGCGTCGCCGCGCCGCACCACGTAGCCGTTGAGGTGGTCGATCTCGGTCGGGCGGCCGCGCTGCAGGTCCTGCGCAGTGGACGAATACTGGGTCGGCATCCAATCGGCGATGCGCGTGACGTTGTCGACCAGCTCGGGCGCGGTGCGCACCCCGCTCGCCGCGGCGACCGCAAGGCACTCCGCGACCACGTCGCGCATCACTTCGCGCACGCCGGCGCCGCGGATCATCTCGCCGTAGGGCAGCTGCGAGATCGCGGAGATCGCGTTGTAGGCGCAGTTCACCACCAGCTTGGCCCACAGCTCGCCCGCGACGTTGTCCGAGATCGTCACCTGCACTCCGGCTTCGGCGAACCAGCGCTGCACGCTCGCAAGCGCCTCGCCCAGCGCCGCCGAGCGCGTGCCGCCGGGCGCCCCGATCACCAGCTCGCCGCGGCCGTGGTGCTTCAGGTGCCCCGGGCCAGCCATTTCGGTCGCCACGTACACGACCGCGGGAATCACCTGCTGCGAGACCCTGGCCTGAATGCGCTCGGTGTTGTCGACCCCATTCTGCAGATTGAGCACGAGGCTGCCGGAGTCCAGAAACGGCGCGATCTGCACCGCGCCCGGCTCGGTGTCGGTCGACTTGACGCAGAACAGCACCAGCCGCGCGCCGCGCACCGCTTCGGGCGAGGTGCTCGCTGCGACGCGGATGTGCTGGTCGAAGTTCAGGCCTTCGAAATGCAGCCCCGCCTTCTGGATGGCCGCGACGTGCGCCGGCCTGCCGATCAGCACCACCTCGTGCCCGGCGCGCGCCAGCATGCCGCCGTAGAAGCAGCCGACCGCGCCCGCGCCGAATACCGCGACGCGCACCGGGTCGAGCGTCATTCTTCGCCGCGCCCGCCCTACCTGCCGCCGCGGCGCCTCTGCTTCTTGAACGGGCGCCCGCCCGGCTTCGGGCTGGATGCCTGCTGCTGCGGCCGGCCCTGGTCGTTGCGGCGGCCGGGATCCGCGTTCGGC
>JBAUTW010000292.1:0-5767 GCA_049582365.1 Burkholderiales bacterium
CGGCACCTGCGCCCGCGCCGGCGCAGGGGCGAGAGCGGAGCGCCACGAGAGACAGGGCGCCCGCGCGCACCGCGGCCAGGTGTTCCGATTGCGGCGTAGTCCAGTCGGTGCGCGAGGTCGACGTCAAGGGCCAGGGCTCCGGGCTTGGCGCAGTCGGCGGAGCGGTGGTGGGCGGAGTGCTCGGCAACCAGGTCGGCGGCGGCCGCGGCAAGGACGTCATGACCGTGGTCGGCGCAGTCGGCGGTGCAGTCGCCGGCAACGAGGTCGAGAAACGCGTCAAGTCCACCAAGAGCTACGAGACTACCGTGCGTTTCGACGACGGCACGAGCCGCGCGATCAGCGAGGCGAACGCGCCGTCGTGGCGTGCAGGCGACAAGGTACGGGTCGTGAACGGCGTCATCCGCTCCGACGGCTGAGCGTGCGGAGCAAAGAAACCATTGCAGTCAATCGATGTCTGAAAGAGGTCTTCCAATGAAAACGATGCAAAGGTACGCATTCGGTGCGCTCGCGGCGGCGGTGCTGCTCGGCGCCGGCGGCTGCAGCGGAATGTCGCAGCGCGACCAGAACACCGCGGTCGGAGCCGGCGTAGGCGCAGTCGGGGGTTCCATCCTTACCGGCGGCAGCGCGATCGGCACCATCGGCGGCGCAGCGGTCGGCGGCGTGATCGGCAATCAGGTCGAAACCGACGGTGGTCGCCGGCACAGATAGCGCAAATCTCCGCTCTACGTGCGGTGTCGCACAGAACGGATTCGAAGACTGGCGCAGGATATTCGCAGGTGTTCGTGCTCCTCCTCCCCTGACGAACACCTGCAGCACCGGGCCCGGAACAGCGATCCTGTTCCGGGCCTTTTCTTTGTGTGCGAAGTAGCCTGCGGCGCGCGGCCGTTACTTGCGGGACAGCAGTCGCGGCAGCGCGGCGTGCAGGTCTTCGTACTGCTGCCGGATGAACCGATAGCATTCGCAGGAGCGCCTTTCCAGGCCCGGCCTGTCGAGCAGGCTTATATGGCCGCGGCGGTAGCTGACCAATCCTGCCGCTTGAAATTTGCCGGCAGCCTCGGTAACGCCTACGCGGCGCACCCCGAGCATGGCGGCGATCGAATCCTGGAACATCAGGAGCTCGGAAGAGCCCGCATAGTCGCTCATGGTGAGCAACCATCGCGCCAGCCGTTGCTCGATGCCGTGGTGCTGGCTACAGGCCACCGATTGGCTGATCACCGCAACAAAACTCCGCGTGTAGCTCAGAAGCAGTTGTTGAAGCGGGCTGCCGAATTGCGTTTCCTTGCGCAAATCCTTGGACTTCATCCTCATCGCGCCGCCCGGCACCTGCACGATCGCCCTGTCGGGAGTGACGATGCCGCCGAGGAAGATATTGATGCCCACGATTCCTTCGCGACCGATCAGCCCCACCTCCACGGTGCGGCGATCATGCGTGGTGTCGACCATGGCGACCACGGCATCTTCGGGAAAGTACACCGCGTCGATCCTCTGATCCGCCCGATATACCGTCTCACCGAGCCCCAATGTCACGTGCTCGAGCTTGGGCAGCAGGCGCTTGTACTCGGTCGCAAGGAGCGCGGCCAGGATGCCGTTCCTGATCGGAATCGCCGGGGTCGGGGTGCGCGGCGCGAGCATGCCCGCAAGGTTAGTCCGCATATCGGGCAGCGTATGTACGGCAACGTACAGATTGATGGGTTCAGACGGAACAGGATTCGCGCATCCGTTCGATTGCGGCGCGGAACTGGAACTGGGAGGCAACATGAATCGGGTTCGCATTTTCGGCATTTGCAGGCAGCTCAGCGGGACCGTGACGGAACGGTGGGGCGCGCTGATCGGCGATCCGCTCGCGGCAGCCGCCGGCAGGCGCGATCGGATCATGGGCAGGATCCAGGCGCGGCGCGGCGCCCTGAAGCAGCAAGCCGATCGGCAACTCGCGTACTTCATCAGCCGCAACCGCGACTGGAAAACCCTCGCGCGGCACTGACACCCAATTCAACGCACAACCGGAGATTTCAACCATGCAACAGATCAAGCGTCTTTCCGCCCTCTTCCTCGCCGTCATGCTGCTGTCCGTGCTGGGCTGCGCAGCCACGCCCACGCGGGAAGGGACGGGGCAATACGTCGACGACTCCGTCATCACCACCAAAGTAAAAGCGGCGATCCTCAACGAGCCTTCGCTGAAGGTCGCGGAAATCAACGTCGAAACCTACAAGGGCACGGTGCAATTGAGCGGCTTCGTGAGCTCCTGGAGCGCCATGAACAAGGCGGTCGAGGTCACGCGCGGCGTTGCCGGCGTCACGTCCGTCAAGAACGACATGCAGCTCAAGTAATTCAACCCATTACACGGAGAACACCATCATGCGCATCGATCGAAAACGCCTTGTCCTGGGTGCAGCGCTGGCGGCGGCACTATCCGTCCTGTTCGCCGGCTGCAGCCGCCAGGAAGAACAGGCCGCGCAGCCCGCGCCCACCAGCCAGGCCGCGACCACTCCCGAGCCTGCGGCCGCCCCCCAAGCGGCAGCCGCCCCAGAAGCCGCGGCCGCCACCCAACCCGCAACCACCACCGTCGGTACTGAGCTCGACGACAGCGTCATCACCGCCAAGGTGAAGTCGGCGCTGCTGGCCGATCCGGACATCAAGAGCTTCGACATCGCGGTCGAGACGCGCAAGGGCGAAGTCCAGCTGAGCGGCTTCGTCGACAACCAGGCGCAGATCGACCAGGCGATCGCCATCGCCCAGAAAGTGGACGGCGTGACCAGCGTCGGCAATGCAATGAGCATCAAGAAGTAGCGACACGACCGATCCAACGGCGCTTCAGGGAGCCAGCGATGATGCAACAGGCGGCACAGGACTTCGACCGGGCCAAGGGCAAGATGGCGGGCGACTTCAGGGCAATGATCGCCGACGGCGAGGAACTGCTGAAGGCCGCGGCGACCGTTTCGGGCGAAGGCTTCGCGGCGGCGCGGACCCGGTTCGAGCAGAAATTGACCGGGGCCAGGGCAAGCCTGGCGCAGGCCTCGCAGCCGGCGATCGACAGGGCGAAGGAAAGCGCCGCGGCGGCGGACCGCTACGTGCGCGGCAATCCCTGGTCTGCCGTCGCCATCGCGATCGCAGTCGGAGCCGTGCTTGGCTTTCTGACCGCCAAGCGCTAGGCAACCGGCGCAGGCCGGACAAGGCGGCGCCCTCGTGAACGAAGCAGGCGCTCCCGCCACGGATGCCGCGGCGCTGGCAGCGCGCGCGCTCGCACTGTTCGCGCTGGTCGCTGCCCTGTACCTGGCGCGCGACTTCTTTGTCCCGTTGCTGATCGGGATCCTCGCGAGCTACGCCCTGCACCCGCTGGTCGACTGGCTCGCGCGCCGACGCATGCCGCGCAGCATCGGCGCGGCGCTGGTACTGGCGATCCTGGTCGGGAGCGTTTCCTGGACCGGCTACGCCCTGAGCGGCGACGCCGAGGCGCTGATCGAAAAGCTACCCCAGGCAGCACGCAAGCTGCGCAAGGACCTGAGCAGCGCGCGAACAAGCGCTCCGACTGCGCTACAGAACGTGCAGGAGGCCGCTCACCAGCTGCAGGGAGCCGCAACCGATGCCGGCACCAAACCGGTCGCCCGCGCAAGCGCCGCCCGTGCGCCCGAGCCCACCTGGCTGAGCGACTACACGCTGGCGCAGTCCGCGCTGGTCGCCGCGGTCGCGGCGCAGACCCCGATCGTGCTGCTGCTGACCTATTTTCTGCTCGCCTCCGGAGAGCACTTCCGGCGCAAGCTGCTGCAGCTGGTCGGGCCGTCGCTTACCCGCAAGAAGGACGCCGTGCGCATCCTCGAGGAGATCGACCTCCAGGTGCAGCGCTACCTGCTCGCCGTTCTGGCCTCCAACGCGCTGCTGGCCGTCGGCACCTGGCTCGCCTTCCTCGCGCTCGGCCTGGACCAGGCGGGCGTGTGGGGCATCGCCGCCGGTGTGCTCCACTTCGTGCCCTACCTCGGCCCGGCGCTGCTCGCGCTCGGGGCCGGCGTGGCGGCGTTGCTGCAGTCCGGCTCGCTCGTCTACGCGCTCGCCGTGGCGGGCGCGTCGCTGCTGATCGCCGGCGTTATCGGCTTCGCGTTCATGACCTGGCTGCAAAGCCGCTTCGCGCGCGTGAACGCCGCGGTGCTGTTCATCGCGCTGCTGTTCTTCGGCTGGCTGTGGGGCGTGTGGGGGCTGCTGCTCGGCGCACCGCTGGTGGCCATCGCCAAGGTCGTCTTCGATCGGGTCGAATCGCTCAAGCCCGCGGGCGAGCTGCTCGGGCGCTAGCGTGCGGCAGCGAACAGAGCCGGAGTCGAACTCGGCGTAGGTTTGCGATGACCTCGAACCTTATGGAGCATTCGAATGCCAAAAGGCCACCAACGCAGCAACCGCGAAGCGAAGAAGCCGAAGCAACCGAAGAAGCCCGACGTGCCGCCAGTGTCTTCCGCCCGGCTGCCGCCCGCAAAAGCCCGCTAGGCCGCTTTCGCAGGCTCAATTCGAGCCTGGTGATCGCTGCGGGCTTCACCGCAGGCATGGCCGCGACCACCGAAAGCCGGACACCTTGAAGAGTCGACTTGCCTTCGGCCGCTTCGCACTCGTTCTAGTTGCGTGCGTCGTGCTCGCGGCCGCCGGCTACTACGGTTGGCGGACATGGTCCGGCCGCGCGAGCGCGAACCCTGGCCTCATCACGGCGACCGCGCAGCGCGGCAACCTCGAGGATGCGATCACCGCTACCGGGACGCTCCAACCCAAGGACTTCGTCGACGTTGGCACCCAGGTTTCCGGGCAGCTGAAAACGCTGCTGGTGGACATCGGGGCCGTCGTCAAGACGGGACAACTCCTGGCCGAGATCGATCCTTCGGTCTACCAGGCCAAAGTCGACGGCGATCAGGCTCAGCTGCTCAATCTTCAGGCGCAGCTCGCCGACAAGCAGGCTCAGCTCGTGCTGGCCGGGCTGCAGTCCACGCGCCAGCAAAACCTCGACAAGGAAGGCGCGACGACCGCGGACGCGGTGCAGAGCGCCGTCGCGGCGCGACAGTCGGCCCTTGCCCAGGTCAACGCGCTCAAGGCGCAGCTGCAGCAGACGCAGTCCACGCTGCGCGGCGACCAGGCGAACCTCGGCTATACCAAGATCTACGCGCCGATCGCGGGGACCGTCGTCTCGCAGGCGGCCAAGCAGGGCCAGACGCTGAACGCCAATCAGCAGGCGCCGATCGTCATGCGCATCGCGGACCTGTCGACGATGACGGTGCAGGCCCAGGTATCGGAGGCCGACGTGCCGAAGCTGCACCTCGGGATGGACGTCTACTTCACCACGCTGGGCGGCGACAGTCGGCGCTATTACGGCAAGCTGCGCCAGATCCCGCCCACGCCGAACGTGGTGAACAACGTGGTGCTCTACGACGCCTTGTTCGACGTGGCGAACCCGAACCAGGCGCTGATGACGCAGATGACGGCCCAGGTGTTCTTCGTCGTCGCGAGCGCGAAGGACGCGGTGCTGATTCCGCTCGCCGCGCTGCGTCCGGTGGCGTCCGCGGCCGGCTCGCGCAGGACCCGCGGCTCAGGTGCAGGCCTCGATCTGCGCAGCCAGTTCGCCAATGGCGCCGCGCGGGTGAGCGTGGTCGGTGCCGACGGCAAGGCTGTGGAGCGCGAGGTGAAGGTCGGGGTCATGAACCGCGTCTCGGCCCAGATCCTGTCCGGACTCGAGCCCGGCGAAAAGATCGTGATCGGCGCCAGCGCGCCGGCGGCGGCGGCTGCGCAGCCGCAAACCGCC
>JBAUTW010000293.1:0-3009 GCA_049582365.1 Burkholderiales bacterium
CGGTGGGGCCCGCAGGACCGACGTAGCTCATCGGCTGCGCGGACTCTTGCATGGCGGGCTGCGTCGTGCTGCAGCCGGCCGCGAACAGCCCGATCACCGCGAGTGCAAGCGTGCTTTTGAACATTACTGGTTTCATGGCGAATCCTTTTATGTGACTGAAGTCAAATGCGCACGGGGTCGAATCCATTCGTCTCGCAAGCGTGGGTGCGCGCTACGGTTGATGAGCCAAGTTACGCCGCATGCGGCGCCGAGTCGGTTCGTTGGCGCGCTTAACGCGATGCGGCAGACCATCAGCGCGCTGCGCAACGACCTAAGGAATGGGACGAGGAGAACCATGCGGAAGATCGACCACGATCAGCACGTCGTCGCCGAAGCGCGGGGCGCCAAGGCTCGTCATCAGCCGCTGCTCCTGCGCCGAGGACTCGAGGCGCAGGAAGCACAGTGCGCGCCGTCTCTCGGCCTCGGTCATGGTGAGCACGTCAAGCCGCGTGACTTTGCCGAATGCGGTGCACAGCTCCCTTACTGCGGACTTGAGGCTCAAGGCGTCGCGACAGCCTGCCAGCGACTTTACGCGCTCGGCGCAGCTCGCGATGGCGCTGCCCGAGACGGCAGCTTGTTCGCCGACGGTGGCATTGGCGGCGCGCGCGGGAGGTTGGCGCATGGTGCACCTGCAAGGAGATGTGCGTGCAAGGATGATCCGCCGCGTCCCGGCCGCAGTCCGTGCGATGGCCAACATATGGTGCAGCGTGCGCCAGCGCACTGAATTCGGTGCGCGACTGCCCTATCGTCGGCTTCGCATGGCACAACTCAACCCAATGGAGTCCAGCATGAAAAGAACACTGATTGTCTCCGCCGTCATGGCGGTGTTTTTGAGCGCGGGAGGGCCGGCTTTCGCCCAGGGTCAAGGCAATGGAGATCGCAACGACCGCGGTCGCAACGACCAGAGGCAAGGCCAGCGCCAGCAGGATCAGCGTAATTACCAGGGTCGCGCGCAGAACGACCGCCGCGATGAGGGTCGCGGCGCAGGCCCGAACCACGCGTATTACCGCGGCCAGCGCATGCCGGCCCAGTACCGGCAGCGGCAGTATGTGGTCAGCGATTGGCGCGGGCACCATCTGAGCGCCCCGCCGCGCGGCTACCACTGGGTTCAATCGGGTGCCGACTACGTCCTGGTCGCGATCGCGACCGGCGTCATCCTGCAGATGTTGTTGAGCAACTGACGGCCGAAACCGAAGTCGATCGAATCCGGGTGACCGCGCGCAATCACGTGCGCGTCGCCGGCTAACCGAGCAGAGGAAATCATCATGAAATACGCAAAGCAGTTGCTAACGGCAGCAGCAATTCTCGCGCTGGGCGGATGCATTACGGCGCCCGCCGGCCCCCCCGGCCCGCAAGGCGCGACCGGCGATACCGGCGCGACCGGCTACACCGGCGCGACCGGCAGCACGGGCGCGACCGGATATACGGGCGCAACCGGCGATACCGGTGCGACCGGATACACAGGCGCAACCGGCAATACGGGGGCGACCGGGTACACCGGCGCGACCGGACGCACCGGCGCCAGCGGCAGCGGCGACACCGTCGTGATTGTGCCGAAACACTGACGCGCCTCGGGGCGAGCCCTCGCGCAGGCCGTGCGGGTTCGCCGCACAATCCACGTCCAGGCTGTTGCAGGGAGCAATCGATGAATGGAATATTGAGGACCGCGGTGGCGGTGGCCGGGCTGGCCATCGCGGCGCAAGCGGCTGCACAGGTCACCTTTTACGAACGCGAAGGCTTTCACGGCCGGTCGTTCACCACGCAGAGACAAATCGGCAATTTCGCCCGTTATGGCTTCAACGACCGCGCCTCGTCGGCCGAGGTCGTCGGCAAGCGGTGGGAAGTATGCGAAGACGTCCGCTTCCGCGGGCGATGCATGGTGCTGCGCCCGGGCAGGTATCCGTCGCTGGCGGCAATGGGCCTGAACAACCGCGTCTCGTCGGTACGGAGCGTCGGCAAAATTGCGCGCATCGGCAATGATCGCTATGCGCCGGAACCGGTTGCGGTCCACGACTACCATCGGCACAAGGGCGAACGTCTGTTCGAGGCGCACGTCACTTCGGTCCACGCGGTGGTCGGACCGCCCACGCAGCGATGCTGGGTCGAGCACCAGCAAATCGCTCCCGAGAAGAGCCGCGCCAACGTCCCCGGTGCGATTGCCGGCGCCGTCATCGGCGGCATTCTCGGCCACCAGGTCGGCAACGGGCGCGGCCAGGATCTCGCCACTGTCGGCGGCGCCGTCGCGGGGGCCGCGATAGGCGCCAACGTCGGTCGCGACGGCGGCCAGCCGGCGCAGACGCAGGACGTCAAGCGCTGCGAGAGCGTGCCCAGCCAGGCTCGCCCCGAGTACTGGGACGTGACCTACAACTTCCGCGGCGAGGGGCATCGCATGCAAACGACCGCTCCTCCCGGTGCCACGGTGACGGTCAACGCGCAGGGTGAGCCGCGGGAGTAGTCCGCAACGCGCGCTTCATCCCCAGCCGCCGCCGAGCGCCTTGAACAGGCCAATCGAAGCCTGCAGGCGCGAAAGCCGGAGTTGCGAAAGCTGGTCCTCGGCCTGAAACAGGGTGCGCTGCGCGTCGAGTACGGTGAGCAGGTCGTCGGCGCCCTCGCGGTAGCGGACTTCCGCGAGCCGCAGCGCGATTCGCGCCTGTTCGACCACCTGCGCCTGCAGCGTCTCCTGCTCCGCCGTGTGGCCGACGGACGCGAGCGCGCTCTCGACGTCGGCCAGCGCCGACAGGATGGCTTTGCGGTAGACCTCAACCAGCTCGCGCTCGCGCGCTGCCGCCTCATCGACCTGCCCGCGCAGGCGTCCACCGTCGAAAACCGGCTGCAGCAGCGACGCCCCGAGCGCCAAAGTCGCGGTCGGCGCGTTGAGGAAGTTGACCAGCACGTTGCTCGCGAGCCCCGCGGACCCGGTGAGCGAGATGTCGGGCAGGAGCGCGGCGCGCGCCGCGGCAACGTCGGCGT
>JBAUTW010000294.1:0-2007 GCA_049582365.1 Burkholderiales bacterium
CCCCAATGCTCGCCCCAGCGCGGCGGCGCGTCGCGATGCCAGCCGTGGAAATAGCGCGGCGGATCGCGGTAGTAGCGCACCGGGATGCGCAGGATATACGGCGGCACCGAGTACGGGTCGACCAGGCTCCACGGGCCGTCGTACCAGGAGCTGGCGTACCAGCGGTCGGCCCGGAACACCCAGTACATGCCGTCGTAGAAGAAGTAGTTCGCGTTCAGCCCCGGGGCGTAGTACACCGGGTAGCCGGGCACGCGCACGAAGCGCGGGTAGACGGGGACGTTGATCCCGATGCTCAGGCCGGGGGAGTTGATGCCGATGCCGACGCTCACCTGGGCGGCGGCCGGCGTCGCCGCGCCGAGGAGCAAAGCCGTGAGCACAGACTTGTAACGCATGATCGGTTCTCCAAGGAAGCGAAGCGTACATCTTGAACCCGCCTGAACCGGCATGCTAGCGGAGCCCATGTCGCCCTCCAGCGACGGTCGGCTGATCGACCGGGGCGCCGGCGCCTCCTGCCGCGCCTTTACCGACGACAACGAGCTGATCGATCACCGCTTCGACGTCGTCGATGTCGCGCACCAGCCGCTCCAGCGCTTCGGCCTGCTCCCTGCTCCGCACGCATCCCTTGAGCCAGACCCAACGCCGCTGGCCCTCGGCCCAGACGCTGGTGCCGGCGAAGCGGCCGCTCGCCAGGATCGCCATGCTGACGCGCGGAATGATCTCCTTGTCGTAAAGATACGAGTTCGGCAGCCGGCAGCGCCCCGACAGATAGCAACTGGTGCCGCGCTCGATGCGCGAGTGCGCCTCGGCTCGCATCTGCGCCTTGGTGATCATCGGCCCCTCGGGCACCGGGCAGTCCGCGATGCCGCGGGTGACCTGCACAAACGGGTCGTTGAAGTAGTTCCCGCGCTCGTCCGCCGCCGCGCGGCCACAACCGACAGCCGCCGCGATTGCCCCCAGTCCCAACATCGCCCGCCCTGCGACCAATCGTCCGCCGCGCACTATGCCTGCCTCGTCACGCGTCGCGCCTGGTCAACTATCGCCAGGCGTGAGCTCCCGCTTCGCTCATGAACCTCTCAGGAACCTCAGTCCGAAGCTGCATTCGTCGTTGAGCGTTAGGTTTGCTTGTCCACCTTATCGGCTGAGGTTCCCTGTCCGCAGCAGCAAAGGGTTAGCCGATCAACTTGTCGTACTCGGCGTGCGGCCCGACCCAGAACCACACGACGCCGTCTGCAGCTTCCACGCCCAGAGCGCGGAAATGAATTCCGACGCGCGCCGAGTAGAACCGGCCGACTTTCTTGAAGTGAAGCGAGGGATGCCGAGGATCGCGTTTCAGCTGCTGGAAACAGCGATCGGCAAGACGTTGAATTGGTATCGGCAGCGACCGATAACTTTGCCAGAACTCCGGCGAAGCGTGATGATTCAAAACTTCGTGGTTCGACCAGATTCATGGGCCTTCAGCGCCGCGTCCGCCAGCGCATCAAGCTTCCCGGCGTGAACATCTGCTTCGAACTGTTGATCCCACGCTTCGGCGTCAAACGCAACAAACCACTCCCGCAGCTCCGTCATTTCATCGGGAGACAGGTCCTGGATTTCGCGTTCGATCTTCTCTACCTTGCCCATGGTGTGAGTATACCGCACCGACATATCGCTGAAGGCTAACGTCCGCCATCGCCAGCGCGCGCCGCTCTTGCGCGCGTCTGGTGCATTGCGCTGTTGGGCATCATAGTCAGTCAGTGCCGCCGCCAAATTCGATGTCCGTGATCTTCGCTTTTACCGCGCCTTCTTTCCATTCGGTCGGGACTGACTTCGCTTGGTAGAACTTCCCGCGCTCTAACTGCCAAATGTAGTTAGGCCGAAGTGGTTTGTTGTCATCGCCAAACGAGTACTTCGTGACGAGAACCGGGTTGTACTCTTGCTCCGCGATTACTGCACCAGATGCGTCCTGAAAGTAGACAGTGACCTCGACTTTCCGAAGGCTGCGAGTGCCTTTGTTACGCAGCTTGAACT
>JBAUTW010000295.1:0-1566 GCA_049582365.1 Burkholderiales bacterium
GCATGGACCAGCGGCGCAAGGGCTTCGTGAACAACTTCGGCGTCTTCGGCGCGCTGCGGCGCGACGAGGACGATACGGTCTCGAGCAGCGCGGTCTACGCGCAGGCCGAATGGCATTTCGCCGAGAAGTGGATCGCGCTCGGCGGGGTGCGCGCGAACCGCGTCTCGTTCGGCTCGACCGACTACTTCATCGTGCCCGGAACCAAGAACCTGGACGACAGCGGCAGCCGCGACTTCAACGCCACCACGCCCGCGCTGGGCATTCTGTATCGCCTCGCGCCCGCGACCAGCCTGTACGCGAACTACGGGCAGGGCTTCGAGACCCCGACCTTTTCCGAGATGGCATACAACTCGAGCGGCGCGCCGGGGCTCAACTTCGCGCTCGATCCGCAGAAGAGCCGCAGCACCGAGGCCGGGATCAAGACTCTGGTCGGGGCGAACCTGCGCCTGAACGCCGCGCTGTACGACGTCGAGACGCACGACGAGATCGTGGTCGACACCAACGTCGGCGGGCGCACCACCTACAAGAACGCGGGCCGCACCCGCCGCAGCGGCATCGAGCTCGGCGCCGACGCGAGCCTGCCCTACGGCATCGAGGGCACGCTCGCCTGGACCGTGCTCGACACCAAGGTGCTCGACGGCTACACCAGCTCGAGCGGCAACGTCGCCGCGGGCAACGTCCTGCCCGGCGTGCCGCGCGCGAGCCTCTACGGCGCGCTACGCTGGCGCCACGTGCCGAGCGGCTTCACCGCCGTGCTCGAGGCGCAGCATCGCTCGCGCATCGCGGTGGACGACGTCAACTCGGACTTCGCCGACGGCTACACGATCGCCAACCTCGCGCTCGGCTTCGCCCAGCGCGTCGGCACCTGGAGCTTGTCGGAGTTCGTGCGGGTGGACAACCTCGCCGACAAGCAGTACATCGGCTCGGTGATCGTGAACGAATCGAACGGGCGCTTCTTCGAGCCCGCGCCCGGGCGCAACTCGATGATCGGCGTGCAGGCGAAGCTGCCGCTCTAGCCTCAGTTGAAGGTCATGCCGCCGTTGACCGCCACGGTCTGGCCGGTCATGTAGGCGTTGCCGGCCAGCATCACCACCACCTGCGCCACTTCGTCGCCGCTGCCCAGGCGCCCGAGCGGGATCCTGGCTTCGCTTTCGGCGCGGTGCGGCGCGGTCATGTCGCTTTCGATCAGCGACGGCGCGACCGCGTTCACGGTTACGCCGTGCTTGACCAGGCGCGCGGCGTAGCCGCGCGTGAGCCCCTCCATGCCGGCCTTGGAGGCGTTGTAGTGCGCGCCGACGATGCCCGCGCCGCGCGCGGCGCCGGAGGAGATGTTGACGATGCGGCCCCAGCGCCGCTCGCGCATGCCGCGCCACACCGCCTGGGTGCAGAGGAAGGCCGACTTGAGATTGACCGCGATGGTGCGGTCGAAATCGGCCTCGTTCAGCTCCTCCAGCCCGCGCCGCAATGCGATCCCGGCGTTGTTGACCAGGATGTCGACCGGCCCGAGCGTCGACTCGACCGCCGCGACCATGCGCGCGACCTGCGCGCCGTCGGCCACGTCGGCGC
>JBAUTW010000296.1:0-3876 GCA_049582365.1 Burkholderiales bacterium
GGACACGCCCGAGCGCATCTCGCGCGCGCGCGACGCCGCGCGCCTGCTGCCGCTGATCGGTCTGTTCCTGCTGCTGCCGCCGGTGATCGCGCCGTTCGCCGTATCGGTGGACATCGCCGGCGTGCCCCTGCTGGTGATTTATCTGTTCGCGGCGTGGCTCGGGCTGATCGTCGCGGCGGCGCTGCTCGCGCGCGCGCTGGCACCCCGGCCGCCGTTCTCCGGGGACCCGACGCCGCACGCCTGATGCTCTCGGCCGACCTCGTCCTGCCGATCGCGCTGCTGTACGTGGTGCTGCTGTTCGCGGTGGCCTTCGTCGGCGACCAGCGCGCGCGCGCCGGACGCCTCGGCTGGCTGCAGTCGCCGGTCGTGTACACGCTGTCGATCTCGATCTATTGCACGGCCTGGACCTTCTACGGCGCGGTGGGCCTGGCGGCGCGCAGCGGGCTGGAGTTCGCCACCATCTACCTCGGGCCGACGCTGGTGTTCGCGGGCTGGTGGGTACTGCTGCGCAAGCTGGTGCGCATCGGCCACGTGCACGGGGCGACCTCGATCGCCGACATGATCTCGTCGCGCTACGGAAAGAGCGCGCCGCTCGCCGCGCTCGCCACCGCGATCGCGGTGATCGGCGTCACCCCCTACATCGCCCTGCAGCTGCGTGCGGTGACCACGAGCATCGGGGTGATCACCAGCGCCGGCCCGGAGAACCCGCTCGGGATCGCGGGGCGGACCAACTACCACGCCGGGTTCTGGATCGCCGCCGGGATGGCGCTGTTCACGATCCTGTTCGGCACGCGCAACGTCGACGCCAAGGAGCAGCATCACGGCGTGGTGGCGGCGATCGCGCTCGAGGCGGTGGTGAAGCTCGTGGCGCTGCTCGCGGTCGGGGTGCTGGTGGTGTGGGGGATCTGCGACGGCGTCGCCGACAGCTTCTCGCGCGCCGCGCCGCGCCTGCTGCACGCGCCGGACGCGTTCGGCGCGCGTTGGGTGGCGATCACCTTCCTGTCCGCCGCCGCCGTCGTGTGCCTGCCGCGCCAGTTCCAGGTGACCGTGGTGGAGAACTCCGACGAGCGCCACCTGCGCACGGCGTCGTGGCTGTTTCCGTTGTACCTGTTCCTGATCACGCTGTTCGTGCTGCCGATCGCGATCGCCGGCCTCTCCCTCCTGCCCAGGGGCTCGAACCCCGACATGTTCGTGCTGACGCTGCCGATCTGGGCCGGGCATGACGCGGTGGCGCTGCTCGCATTCCTGGGCGGCTTCTCGTCGGCCACCTCGATGGTGATCGTCGCCTGCATCGCGCTCTCGACCATGATCTCGAACCACCTGCTGATGCCGCTCGCGATGCGCTTTCGCTGGGTGCACCTGAACGAGAGCGGCGAGGTGCGCCGCTTCCTGCTCGCGAGCCGCCGCGCGAGCATCTGCGCCCTGCTGCTGCTCGGGTTCCTGTACTTCCGCTACAGCGGGGCCGGCGAGGCGCTCGCCGCAATCGGCCTGATCTCGTTCGCCGGGGTGGCGCAGTTCCTGCCGAGCCTCATCGGCGGCCTGTACTGGCGCAACGCCAACGCCGCGGGCGCGATCGCGGGGCTCGCGGCGGGCGCGCTGCTGTGGGCCTACACGCTGCTCCTGCCGAGCCTCGGCCCCGGCGTGGTGTTCTCGACCGGGCTGCTTCAGGACGGGCCGTTCGGTATCGCGCTGCTGCGGCCCCAGGCGCTGTTCGGCGTATCGGGCCTGGATCCCCTCGTGCATTCGCTTTTCTGGAGCCTGTCCGTGAACACGCTGGTGTTCGTGCTGGGCTCGCTCGCGCGCGAGCCGCGCCCGATCGAGCGGCTGCAGGCGGCGCTGTTCGTCGATGTCTTCCGTACGCCGGCCGAAGCCGCCTCCGGGCTGATTCGGCGCAGCGCGGCGACCGAGGACCTGCGCAAGCTCGCCGAGCGCATCCTCGGCGCGGAGGAGACACACCGCGTGTTCGAGCGCGCCGCGCACGAGCAGGGCCTGGAGCACGGGCCGCCGATCGCCAACGACGCGTTCATCTCCCAGCTCGAGCGCAAGCTGGCGGGCAGCATCGGCGCGGCTTCGGCGCGCGCGATGATCTCGGAGGCGGTGACGCTGGAGTCGATCGGCATGGACGAGCTGATGCAGATGGCCGACGACACGCGCCGCGTGCGCGAGCACAGCCGCCAGCTGCAGGAGAAGTCGAGCCAGCTCGAGGCCGCGGCGAGCCAGCTGCGCGACGCCAATGTGCGGCTACGGCGCCTTGACGAGGAGAAGGACGACTTCCTGAGCCAGGTGAGCCACGAGGTGCGCACGCCGATGACCTCGATCCGCTCGTTCTCGCAGATCCTGCTCGAGACGCCCGGGCTCGCCCCGGACCTCGAGCGGCGCTACCTGCGCATCATCCACGAGGAGAGCGTGCGCCTGACGCGGCTGCTGGACAGCACGCTCGACCTGAGCCTGCTCGAGCACGGCGAGGCGCCCTGGCCGCGCGCGGCGATCGACCCGGAAACGGCTCTCGAGCGCGCGATCCGCAGCTGCCAGGGACTGGCCGGCACGCGCGTGCAGCTGCACAGTGCCGAGCGCGCGCGCGGCGCGACGGTGGAGGCAAACGAGGACCGCCTGTGCCAGGTGTTCATCAACCTGATCTCGAACGCGATCAAGTACAACACCGGCGACGCCCCCCAGGTGACGATCCGCAGCGCGCTGCGCGACGGCGCCTACGAGGTCGAGGTCGCCGACAACGGGCCCGGCATCCGCGCCGAGGAGCGCGAGCGGATCTTTTCCAAGTTCGTGCGCGGCTGGGCGCACACCCAGACCGGCGCGAGCGGCGCCGGGCTCGGGCTCGCGATCAGCGGGCAGATCATGCGCCGCCTCGGCGGCACGCTCGCGCTGGTGCCGGGCGAGGGCCCGGGCGCGTGCTTTCGCGTCACCCTGCCGACGTGCCTGATCGGCGCGGCTTGACGCGGTAGCCCACCGGCAGCAGCCGGATGCCGAAGCGCTGCTCGAGCGTGCCCCACAGGCCGCGCGGCAGGTAGAGCGCGAACACCACGGCGGTGGCGCCCAGCCCCACCAGGTACCACACGCCGCTCGCACCGAACACGCTCTCGAGCACGAAGAACACGATCGCGCCGATGATCGGGCCCTCGAAGCTGCCCAGGCCGCCGACCAGCGCCATGAACACCATGTAGGCGGTCCACTGCACGCCGAAATAGGTCGCGGGCTGGAACGAGACCGCGGTGGCGAGGGTGAGCGTGCCAGCCAGGCCGCAGCCGGCGCCGGCGACCACGAACAGGACGCGCTTGGCGGCGAGCACGCGCACGCCGAGCGAGGCGGCCGCCTCCTCGCTGTCGCGGATCGCCTGCACCGAACTGCCGAGCCGGCCGCGCAAGAGCGAGAACATGAGCATGACCAGCGCCGCCATCGAGGCGAGCGCAAGCCAGTAATTGTAGTCCCTGCGGTTCTCGGGGCCGAAGGCGTTGAGCGCGATCAGCGAGGTCCCGGTCTCCCCCTGGATCAGCCGGTCGAGGTTCACCAGCAGGTGGAATAGTTCGGCGATCACCCACATGCCGATGGCAAATTCGCTGGCTTTCAGACGCAGCATGAATGTCGATATCGGCAGCGAAACGACACCGACCAAAATCGCGCCCGCGAACAGTGACAGAAATGGATTGAGGCCGAGATTGGCCAGTCGCACGGCGGCATAGGCCCCCAATCCGAAGAATGCCTGCTGGCCGACCGAGACGAGTCCGCCATAACCGGCGAGTGCGTTCCACATCGCCGCGAGGATCACGTAGATGAAAAGGATGGTGAGCCTGTCGATGACGTTCGCATTGAAAAATACCGGCCCGACCGCCAGGAAAACGGTCAGCGCCGCCCCGATCGCCG
>JBAUTW010000297.1:0-6674 GCA_049582365.1 Burkholderiales bacterium
GCACGATGCTGTCGACCTCCACCCGCGTGCTGCCGGCGGCGACGTAACCGAGCTTGTGCGCCGCGGCGTACGACAGGTCGATGATGCGCCCGGAATGGAACGGGCCGCGGTCGTTGATTCTCACCACCACGCTCCTGCCGTTGGACAGATTCGTGACGCGCGCGTAGCTCGGGATCGGCAGCACGGGGTGCGCGGCGGTCATCGCGTACATGTCGTAGCGTTCCCCGCTCGAAGTGGGCTGCCCATTGAAGCGCCGGCCGTACCAGCTCGCGATCCCGCGCTGGTGGTACGGCTGCAGCGAAGCGAGCGGCTCGTACCTCTTGCCGAACACCTCGTAGGGGCGGTTGGCGGCGCGGTTGAGCGGCTCGGCACGCGGCTGCGCGTCGGCGATCTGGTCCAGGTTGGGCGGCGGATTGGCGCCAGGTCCGTCGTCTTTGTAGTACGCGCCGCCGCGCGGCGGTGTGGTGCTGCAGGCCGCGAGCACGAGCGCGGCGAGCAGGGCGGCCGCAGCGCGCCGCGTCATGCCTGCTCGAACACCACGTTCCCGGCGACCAGCGTATAGCGCACTCGTCCGTCGAGCTCGTAGCCGATATAGGGCGTGTTCTTTCCCTGGCTGCGCAACGCGTCGGCGGTCACCCGCCACGTCGCGTCTGGATCGAACACGACGACGTCCGCCGGCGCACCCGGCTGCAGCCTGCCGGAGTGCACGCCGAGGACGCGCGCCGCATCGCTGGTGACGCGCGCGAGCACCTTTGCCAGCGGCAGCTTTTGCTGCGTGCCCCACTTGAGCACGAGTGGCAGCAGCAACTCGAGTCCGGTGGCCCCGGGCTCGGCCTCGGAGAAGGGCATTTGCTTCTGGTCCTCGTCGACCGGAGTATGGTCCGAGCATACGCAATCGATCGCGCCGTCCGCGAGCCCGGCGACGAGCGCGTCGCGGTCGCGCTGGCTCCTTAGCGGCGGTATCAGCCGGCAGTGGGAGTCGAAGTAGCCGAGATCGAAATCCGACAGGTGAAGATGGTGGATGCCGACGTCGCAGCTGATCGGCAGACCCTCGGCCTTCGCCCGCCGCACCATCTCGACTGCTCCCGCGCTCGAGAGCCGGCACAGGTGCACCCGCGTGCCAGTGGCGCGCACCAGCTCGAGCAACACGCCGAGTGCGATCGTTTCGGCGAACACTGGAATGCCCGGCAGCCCGAGGCGCGTTGCCAGTTCGCCGTCATGCGCCACGCCGCCGCGCGCGAGCCAGTGATCCTCGGTCCGCAACCAGACCGGAAAACCGAAGGTGCCCGCGTACTGCAGCGCGCGCCACAGCACCTGGGTGTCGGAAATCGGTTCGTCCGCCTGCGAGAATGCCACGCAGCCCGCTTCCGCGAGCTCGGCCATCTCGGTCAGACGCTCTCCGGCGAGCTTCACCGTCAGCGCGCCGATCGGGTACACGCGCGCACGCGACAGCACCTTGGCGCGCCGGCGCAACATGTCGACCAACCCCGGTTCGTCGAGCGGCGGGTCGGTGTCGGGCGGACAGGCCAGGCTGGTCACTCCGCCTGCGACCGCGGCGTCCATCTCCGATTCGAGCGTTGCCTTGTATTCGTAGCCCGGCTCGCGCAGGCGTGCCGCGATATCTATCAGCCCCGGCGCGACCACCAGTCCGGTCGCGTCGATGACCCGGTCGGGCTTGCCGGTCAGGGTCTCGCACAGGCGGCCGTCGGCAATCGTCACGTCGCCCGCGGCGTCGCGCCCGCTCGCCGGGTCGATCACGCGTCCGTTGCGGATCAGGATCTTCATCAGTTTCCCGCCACGATCGACATGACCGCCATTCTCACGGCGATGCCGAAGGTGACCTGGGGCAAAATGACGGAGTGCGGGCCGTCGGCGACCGTCGAATCGATTTCGACGCCGCGGTTCATCGGCCCCGGGTGCATGACGATCGCGTCCGGCTTCGCCAGCGCCAGCTTCTGCGCGGTGAGACCGTAGTGCTTGAAGAACTCCTGCGCGCTCGGCAGCAATGAGCCGCGCATGCGCTCGTTCTGCAGCCTGAGCATCACCACCACGTCGGCGCCGCGCAGGCCTTCCTGCATGTCGTTGAACACCTTAACGCCCAGCGCCTCGACACCCGCCGGGAGCAGCGTCTTCGGACCGATCACACGTACTTCAGGCGTGCCGAGCGTGGTCAGCCCGTGGATGAGTGAACGTGCAACGCGCGAATGCAGTATGTCGCCGACGATCGCCACCCGTAGCGCGCCGAATTCCTGCTTGTAGTGGCGGATCGTGTACAGGTCGAGCAGGCCCTGCGTCGGGTGCGCGTGCCGCCCGTCGCCGGCGTTGATCACGTGCTCGTGCGGCTTGACGTGCTGCGCGATCAGGTACGGCGCGCCGGACGAGCCGTGGCGCACGACGAACAGGTCGGCCTGCATCGCGGACAGATTGGATACCGTATCGAGCAGCGATTCGCCTTTGGTCTGCGAGCTGGCCGCGACGTTCAGATTGATGACGTCCGCCGACAGTCGCTTGGCGGCGATCTCGAAGGTGGTACGGGTACGAGTCGAGGGCTCGAAGAACAGGTTGAACACGCTCTTGCCACGAAGCAGCGGCACCTTCTTCACCTCGCGTTCGGTGACGCCGACGAACGAGGCGGCAGTATCCAGAATGCCCGCCAGCACATCGCGCGGCAGGCCCTCGATCGAGAGCAGGTGGCGCAGCTCGCCGTTCGCGTTCAGTTGCGGGTTATTCTGCATGCTGCAGCTCGAGCTTGAGCTTGCCGCGCTCGTCGCGCAGCAGGCGCAGTCGCGTTCCTTTCGCCACCTCGATCGTGCAGCCGCAGTATTGCGCGCAGATCGGCAATTCGCGGCCACCCCGATCGGCCAGCACCACCAGCGAAATGCTTGCCGGGCGACCGTAGTCGAACAGCTCGTTCATCGCGGCGCGCACCGTGCGCCCCGTGTACAGCACGTCGTCCACCAGCAGCAGGTCGCGGCCCTCCACTGCAAACGGGATCTGCGTGCGCTTTGGATCGCGCGCGAGACCCTGCTGGTGGTAATCGTCGCGGTAGAAGGCGATGTCCATGGTGCCGAGCGGCTCCGCGATCCCGAGCGCAGCGTGCAGCCTCTCGGCGAGCCATACGCCGCCGGTGTAGAGGCCGATCATGGCCGTGCTCGGCTTGAGCGCCAGCTTAAGCTCGGCCGCCAGCTGGGCGCAAAGCTTCTCGGCGTCAGGCAGTAGGTTCATCGAAGTACTGCTGAAGGATAAGTTGCGCCGCATACGAATCTAGCTTGCGCGCTCTCGACGCTTGCGCCGCGCGGCGCGCGCCGATGGCTTCGCGCATGCGCGACTCGGCCTCCGTCGAGGTGTAGCGCTCGTCGACCTGCGCCACCGGCAGGCCAAAGCGCGCCTCGAGCTCGCGCGCGAAGCGCGCCACCTTCTGCCCGAGCCGATGGGCGCTACCGTCGCGGCCCAGCGGCAAACCCACCACCATGCGCTCGGGGCGCCATTCGTGCACCAGCTTGGCGATCGCGACCATGCGTGCGGGGCCGACGGCAGCAATTGCCGGCAGCGGATGCGCGGTATGCAGGCGTGCGTCGCCGACCGCTACGCCGGTGCGCCGCTCGCCGTAGTCGAACGCGAGCACGGTGCCGATATTTGCCGAAAGAGAGGACGAGGGAGAAATGGCTTGGGCGAGCGCAGGGCGGGACAGCTGCCGCTCAGGCATGGCCCGCTTCGTCCTGCAAGCGCCCGAAATCGATGCCCAGCAGCTCCATCGCGGCCGGCAGGCGCTCCTCCACCGGTGTGTCGAAGATGATCCCGTCCTGCGCTTCGACCGTGAGCCATGCGTTCTGCGAAAGCTCGTGCTCGAGCTGGCCGGGCGACCAGCCCGCGTAGCCCAGCGTCACCAGCAGCTTCGCCGGCCCTTCGCCGCGACCGACCGCCTCCAGGATGTCCTTCGAGGTCGTCAGGCCAATCGCCTCGCGCACTTTGAGCGTCGATTGCCAGTGGCCGGCCGGAGCGTGCAGCACGAAGCCACGGTCGGTCTGCACCGGACCGCCGAAGAAGATCGGCGCGTCGGCCAGCTCGTTGCCCTTCAGGGACAAAGACAAGCGCTCGAAAAGCGCCTGCAGGGTCATGTCGATCGGTCGGTTGACCACCACGCCGAGCGCGCCCTGGTCGTTGTGCTCACAGACGTAGGTCAGCGTTCTCGCAAAATGCGGATCCGCCATGTTGGGCATGGCGATCAGGAAATGGTGCGTAAGATTGATCGAAGTCACGCTTACGCCCATTTTACCGTTTCCACCCTCCCGCTAGAGATCTTTTTTGCGCGACGGTTCCCCCTCCAGCGCACTGGTGTGGGTCCGCCGCGACCTGCGCGTGAACGACCATGCTGCACTGCATTTTGCGCTCGCGGCGCGCCGGCGCATGCTCGCGCTACGGCGCAGTCACTCGCCGTTGAGCCTGCGCCCGACAAAGCTCGCGATGTGCCCCAGCAGCTGTTCCTCCTGGTAGGGCTTGCCGAGGAACGCGTTGGCGCCGACTTCCTGCGCGTAGGCGCGATGCTTGTCCGCCGTGCGCGATGTAATCATGATGATCGGCACGGACTTCAGGCGCGGATCGGCTCGCACGTTGCGCGTCAGGTCGAAGCCGTCCATGCGCGGCATCTCGATGTCGACCAGCATGACATCTGGCACCGTTTCCGAAAGTTGCTCAAGCGCCTCGACCCCGTCCTTGGCAGTGAGGACCTGGTAGCCCTCGCGCTCTAGCAGCCTGCCCGTGATCTTGCGCACCGTGAGCGAGTCATCCACGACCATCACTTTCAATCGCGCCGCGGCGGGTGCGGAAACCTGCGTGGTGACATGCCCCTGCTGCGGGCGCGGCCGCAGTACCAGCGCGACCGGATTCAGTATCAGGACGATTTCGCCGCTGCCCAGCACCGTCACCCCCGCGACGCCGGGAACGCGGGCAAGCTGAGGCCCCAAGTCCTTCACCACGACTTCCTGATTGCCGATCATCTCGTCGACCAGTACCGCCGCGGCCTCGGCGCCCGAACGCAGCAGCAACACGGGCGAGTAGCGTCGGGCATCGCCCTGTACGGCCGCAGCTTCGCCCAGCAGTTCGTGCATGGTCGCGAAAGGATAGTGGCGCCCCGCCCACTCCAGGTATCCGGCCGCGCGTACCTGGTCGAGCTGCTCCAGGCGAAGCTGCTGCACTTGCTCGATCATGACCGCGGGCAGCGCGCAGATGCGCGCGCCCGACTTGACGAGCACGGCTTGAGTGACCGCGGTGGTGAGCGGCAGACGGACGGTAAAGCGGGTGCCGCGCCGCGGTGCCGACTCGAGCTCGATGCGCCCCCCCAGGCCGCCGACTTCGTCCTTCACGACATCCATGCCGACGCCCCGTCCGGCAATCTCGGTCACCTGCTCGACGGTCGAGAAGCCAGGCACGAAGATGAGCTCTGCCAGGCGCTGCTCGCTGATCTGCTCCGCCACGTCGATCAGGCCTCGCTGCAGCGCCTTCTCCCGGATCTTTCCGAGGTCGAGGCCAGCTCCGTCGTCGGCGAGCGAGAGAACGATCTCGTTGCCCTCCTGCCGTACGTCCAGCCGTATCTCCCCCGCCTCGGGCTTTCCCGCAGCGACGCGTTCTGACGCCGGCTCGATGCCATGCGTGAGCGCGTTTCGCACCAGGTGCTCTAGCGGGCCGGTGATGCGCTCGAGCACGGACCGATCGAGCTCGACGCTCCCGCCACGCAGCTCGAGGCTGGCGCGCTTGCGAAGCTCCTTCGCGGTCTGCCGCACTAGCCGGTGCAGCCGCTCGGCCAGCGTCTCGAACGGGACCATGCGCACGCGCATCAGGTCCTGCTGCAACTCCCGGTTCAGCCGCGCCTGCGCCGAGAGCGCGGCGTCGGTGTCGTCCACCATCCGGATCAGGCTTTGTTGCACGGTCGAGACGTCGTTCACGCTCTCGGCCATCATTCGCGTCAGCTCCTGGAAGCGCGTGAAACGGTCGAACTCGAGCGGATCGAACTCGCGCGCTGAGGCCTCAGCCTCGCGCTCCCGCGCTTGCATCTGCGATTCGGCGTGGATCTCGATTTCGCGCAGCTGGCCCCGCAAGCGGAGCACGTTCTCGGTCAGGTCTGCGAGCGCGTTCTTGAGCACACGCATTTCGACCTCGATTCGCGAGCGCGTAATCGCGACCTCGCCGGCCTCGTTGACCAGCTTCTCCAGCACTTCCGAGCGCACGCGCAGGATGCCGCGCGACGGCGCCCGCTTGGGCGACGCTGCGCCCGACCGGACCGCCTCGGTCTGGGGTGCCGGCGCCTTTTGCAGGCCCTCAAGCAACATGCCCAGCCGATCAAAGGCGGCGTCGAGCTCGTCAAGCAGCTGCGGAGACGCCCGCTCCAGCGCCGCGGCGCTTTCGACCCGCGCCTCCATGTTATGGGTGAGCTCGCCGATACTCATCACCCCGGCCATGCGGGCGCTGCCTTTGAGGGTGTGAAGCGCGCGCTGCAATGCCGTCGCGTGCTGCATCTTGGCCGGCTCCTTGCGCCAGGCCCGCAACAGCTCGCCGGCCTGCGGTACGAGTTCCACCCCTTCCTCGAGGAACAGCGGCAGCAGCTGCGCGTCGACGTCATCGTCGACGCGGCGGCGGCGGCGCTCGGCCGGGCCTTCTGCGGGCGGCGCGACGAGCGA
>JBAUTW010000298.1:0-2801 GCA_049582365.1 Burkholderiales bacterium
CCGCCGACGTCGCGCTCCGAAAGGTCCTGCCCGGCGCAGAAGCCGCGCCCGGCGCCGGTGAGCAGCACCGCGCGCACGGCGTCGTCGTCGTCGGCCTGCGTCAGCGCCGCGCGCAGCAGCTGGTGCATCTCGACGTTGAAGGCGTTCAGCCGCTCGGGGCGGTTGAGGGTGATGGTCTGCACACCCGCTTCGACGGAGACGAGGATCGGCGGCGGCATGGCGGCCCGTGCGAAAGAGTGGCCGAGAGCTTACACCAAAGGGCAGTAGAATCGCTCCGGCATGCTCAAGGTCTACGCCATCGACGGCATCGTTCCGGTCGTTCATCCCGGCGCCTATGTCCACCCGAGCGCAGTGCTGATCGGCGACGTGATCGTCGCGGCGGGCGTGTACGTCGGCCCCTGCGCCTGCCTGCGCGGCGACTTCGGCCGCATCGTGATCGAGCAGGGCGCCAACGTCCAGGACTGCTGCATCCTGCACGCCTTTCCCGACCGCGACCTGGTGGTCGAGGTCGACGGCCACATCGGCCACGGCGCGGTGCTGCACGGCTGCGTGGTGAAGCAGAACGCCATGGTCGGCATCAACTCCGTGGTCAACGACAACGCGGTGGTCGGCGAGTCGTCGATCGTGGGCGCGATGGCGTTCGTCAAGGCCGGCTTCGAGGTTCCGCCGAGGAGCCTGGTGCTCGGCGTGCCGGGCAAGGTGGTGCGCGAGCTGAGCGCCGACGAGATGGCGTGGAAGCGCGAGGCCACGCGCCAGTACCGGGAGCTCGCCGAGCGCAGCCTGGCGACGATGCGCGAGACCACGGCGCTCGCCGAGGTCGAGCCCGGCCGGGCGCGCTTTCGCGACGCGAGCGTGATGCCTCTGTCCGAAATGAAGAAGGGAAGCCCGAAATGAGCGACACAGCGCTGCTGATCATCGACATCCAGAACGACTATTTCCCCGGCGGCGCGATGGAGCTCGAAGGCGCTGCTGCCGCGGGCGCCAGGGCGGGCGCTGCGCTCGACGCGTTCCGCGCGAAGAAGCTGCCCGTGATTCACGTGCGCCACCTGTCCGTGCGGCCGGGCGCGACGTTCTTCATCCCGGGCACGCAAGGCGCCGAGATCCATGCCTCGGTCGCCCCGGCCGCGGGCGAAACGGTGGTCGAGAAGAACTTTCCCAACAGCTTTCGCGCCACCGACCTGAAGGAACGCCTCGACCGGGCGGGGATCAAGCAGCTGGTGGTGGCCGGCATGATGACCCAGATGTGCGTCGACTCGAGCGTGCGCGCCGCCGCCGACCTGGGCTACAAGGTCACGCTGCTCTCGGATGCCTGCGCCACGCGCGCGCAGAGCTTCGGCGGCGAGAGCGTGCCCGCGGCGCAGGTGCAGCGCGCGTTCCTCGCCGCGCTGAACGGGCTGTTCGCGAAGGTGCAGCCGACCGACGAATACCTCAAGGGAGCGTAGAGAGGGATTACGAGCTCATCACCGCCGAGACCCGCGGCCGCGTGGCGCTGGTCACGCTCAACCGCCCGAAGCAGATGAACGCGCTCAACCCGCAGCTGATGCAGGAGCTGGGCCGCGCGCTGTACGCCTTCGACGCCGACGACGCGGTCGGCGCGATCGTGATCACCGGCAACGACAAGGCGTTCGCCGCCGGCGCCGACATCGGCGCGATGAAGGACTGGAACTTCATCGACGTCTATCGCGCCGACTACATCACGCGCGACTGGGAGCATATCCGCAGGATCAGGAAGCCGGTGATCGCGGCGGTGGCCGGCTACGCGCTGGGCGGCGGCAACGAGCTGGCGATGATGTGCGACATCGTGATCGCGGCCGACAACGCGAAATTCGGCCAGCCCGAGATCAACCTCGGCATCCTGCCGGGCGCGGGCGGCACCCAGCGCCTGCCGCGCGCGGTCGGCAAGGCGAAGGCGATGGACATGTGCCTTACCGCGCGCACGATGGACGCGGCGGAGGCGGAGAAAGCCGGCCTGGTGTCGCGCGTGGTGCCGCTCGACAGGCTGATGGAGGAGGCCATGGCGGCGGCGGCGAAGATCGCCGCCTACTCGCTGCCGGTGGTGATGATGATCAAGGAGTCGATCAACGCCGCCTACGAGATGCCGCTCACGCAAGGCGTGCACTTCGAGCGCCGGCTGTTCCACGCCGCGTTCGCCCTTGCCGACCAGAAAGAGGGCATGGCCGCGTTCGTCGAGAAGCGAAAGCCGGGGTTCCAGAACAAATAAATGGAAAAAACGGGGTCAGACCCCATTTTTGAGAAAAATGGGGTCTGACCCCGTTTTTTCGGCCCGCAGGATTGGCGGCGTCATGCTGGCGGCCCACATCCTGTCGATGGCGGGCTTCTCGACTTTCGCCGCGCTGTTGCCGCAGCTGCGCGCGCTGTGGCAGCTGAGCAATTCCGAGGCGGGCATCGTGAGCGGCATGTTCTTCGTCGGCTACGCCTCGAGCGTGTCGTACTGGACCGCGCTCACCGACCGCGTCGACGGGCGCAGGGTGTACCTGACCGGCGGCCTGCTGGCCGCCGCCGGCAGCGCCGGGTTCGGGCTGCTCGCGCACGGCTTCGCCAGCGCGGTGCTGTTCCAGGTCCTGCTCGGCAGCGGCGTCGCCGCGATGTACATGCCGGGCCTGCGGCTGCTCTCGGACCGCGTCTCGGGCGCGGCGCAGAGCCGCTACATCGCGTTCTACACCTCGTTCTTCGGCATCGGCACCGCGCTGTCGCTCGCCACGGCGGGCGCGGTAAGCGCGTTCGCAGGCTGGCAGTGGGCGTTCATCGCCGGCGCCGCCGGACCGCTCGCCGCAGGGGCT
>JBAUTW010000299.1:0-1660 GCA_049582365.1 Burkholderiales bacterium
CCGCCTGCTGTGGGGCTTCGCGGGAACTCGCTACGCGCGCCTCTCTTCATTCGCCTACGGCCCGGCGCGCCCTCCTTGTAGCCGTCGACCATCGAGCGCGCCAGGTTTTCCTTGTGCGCGAAACTGCTGGCGATCACGCCGGCGATGTGCGCGCATACGACGCCGAGCATGACGTTGCCCATGACCTGGTGCACGTCCTTGACCGATTTCCACGTTTGCGGGCCGTTGAGGGTCAGGAAGCCGAGCGCGCCGGTGAGCGCGCCGAGCGCGAGCAGCAGGTGGATCGCCCAGCTGCCGGCCGGGTTGTGGCCGACGTGGTGCTCGGGGCGGCGCTCGACGAGCGAGCGCAGGTAGGCGAGGCCGCGCGCGGGACCGTAGGCGAACGAAGAGAAGCGCGCGTAGCGAGTTCCCGCGAAGCCCCACAGCAGGCGGAACGCCACCAGCCCGAGGACGGTGTAGCCAAACGTCACGTGGAACGTGAGCCAGTCGTCCTCGGAGCTGAGGTAGGCGGCGATGAACGAGAGCGCGAACAGCCAGTGGAAAGCACGCGTCGGCAGGTCCCAGACGAGAATTCTCATCTTCGGCTCCGGGACGTTCACGCCGCGAGCGCCTGCAGCAGCTGCGGAAACACCTTGGGCGTCGCAGCGGCAATGTCGCCCGAGCGCATGTAGTCCTGGTCGCCGGACAGGTCGCCCACCAGGCCGCCCGCTTCCTGGATCAGCAGCGCGCCGGCCGCCATGTCCCACGGCGACAACCCCATTTCCCAGAACGCGTCGAGGCGCCCGGCGGCGACGTAAGCCAGGTCGAGGGCCGCGGAGCCGGCGCGTCGCACGCCGGCGCACGAGCTCATCACCGTACGCAGCTGGCGCAGGTAGGGATCGACACGCGACAGCTCCTTGAACGGAAAGCCGGTGCCGACCAGCGCGTCGTCCAGCTTCTGGCAGCGGGTGACGCGCAGGCGCCGGTCGTTGAGGAACGCGCCGCGCCCCTTGGAGGCGGTGAACAGCTCGTTCTTGCCCGGGTCGTACACCGCCGCATGCGCCAGCGTGCCGCGGTACTCGACCCCGATCGAGACGCAGAACTGCGGGAAGCCGTGGATGAAGTTGGTGGTGCCGTCGAGCGGGTCGATGATCCAGCGGTAGTCGGTCTTGGTTCCGCCCAGGTTCTCACCCGATTCTTCGGCCAGGATCGCGTGATCGGGGTAGGCCGCGCGGATCACGCCGATGGCGGCCTCCTCGGCGCCCTTGTCGACCTGGGTCACGAAGTCGTGCGCGCGCTTGGATTTGACGTCGAGGATCGCGCCGTCGAGCGTGGCGCGGTTGATGACCGAGCCGGCGCGGCGCGCCGCCTTGATCGCGATCGAGAGGATTGGATGCATGGGCCGCGCATTTTACCGCGCGTAAACTGCGCCCATGCCGAATCTGCTCGAACGCGTGCGGATCGTGCTCTGCCGCCCGAGCCATCCGGGCAACATAGGCTCGGCGGCGCGCGCGATGAAGACCATGGGGTTCGCCGACCTGCGCCTGGTGGCGCCGCAGCGCTACCCGGCACCCGAGGCGGAGTGGCTCGCGAGCGGCGCAGGCGACGTACTCGGGGCGGCGCGCGTGCACGCGACGCTCGGCGAGGCGATCGGAGACTGCGTCGCCGCGTGCGCGCTGAG
>JBAUTW010000300.1:0-4165 GCA_049582365.1 Burkholderiales bacterium
CCACCAGGCCGTAGCGCGCCGCCGCCTCGCTCGCATAGCGGCGGTCGCGCAGCGCGTCCCGGAAATAGGTCACCTGGTCGCCCGCGTCGCCCGTCTGCGCGCGCAGCTTGGCGCGCACCAGGCCGAACTCGAGGCTGTCCGCGTGCTGGTGGTATGGCACGTGCGCGGCGCGATTCTCGGCGTCGGCGATGCGCTCGGTGGTCACCGGGTGGTCGCGCAGATAGGTCGGAACGCTGCCGTCGTCGCTCAGCCGCGTGTAGCGCTGCATCTTCTCGAAGAATTCCGGCATGCCCTGCGGGTCGAAGCCGGCCGCGACCAGGCGCTGGAAGCCGATGCGGTCGGCCTCCTGCTCGTAGCTTCGGGTATACCTGATCTGCGCCTGCACGTTGCCCGCGCCCGCCGCCGCCGCGGCGCCCGCCGCGAGGTCCGGGCGCGAGTTCCCGAGCAGGATCGCCGCCACCATCGCCGCCATCGTCGGCAGCTGCATCTGCTGCTGCTGGCTGAGCAGGCGCGCGATATGGCGCTGGGTGACGTGCGTGATCTCGTGCGCGAGCACCGAAGCAAGCTCGGACTCGTTGTCCGCGATGTTGATCAGCCCGGTGTTGACGCCGACGAAGCCCCCGGGCAGCGCGAAGGCGTTGATCGCCGGGTCGCGCACGGCGAAGAACTCGAAGTCCTGGTTCGCTCCGGGCAGCGCGTTGACCAGCTTGTCGCCCAGCGTGTCGAGGTAGTCGGTGACTTCCGGATCCTCGACGTAGTCGGGGTCGCGCCGGATGTCGCGCATGATGCTCTCGCCCAGGCGGCGCTCCGCCTGCGGCGACAGCGCGATGTCCGCGACGCCGCCCAGATCCGGCAGGTTCAGGTTCTGCGCGGGAGCGCGCGCCGGAACGGCGAAGGCGATTAAGGCCGCGAGCAGCAGCGGCGCGGAACGACGCATCCGATTATGATACCCGCTGCCGGGGCAAGTTCCCGCAGGGAGACCACTCTGAAACGAAAGCTGTCGCGCCAGCTCACGCACTTCGACGCACAGGGACGCGCGCACATGGTCGACGTCGGCGCCAAGGCGCGCACTCATCGGATCGCGGTCGCCTCCGGGCGCATCTCGATGCGCCCGGCGACCCTGCGCACGGTGCTCGAAGGCAACGCGCGCAAGGGCGACGTGCTCGGGGTGGCGCGCGTGGCGGCGATCCAGGCCGCCAAGCGCACCGCCGAACTCATTCCGCTTGCCCACCCGATCGCGCTGACGCGGGTGGCGATCGAGTTCGAGCCCGACGCGGCACGCTCGTCGATCGCGCTCAACGCGACGGTCGAGTGCCGCGGCCAGACCGGGGTCGAGATGGAAGCGCTCACCGCGGTCGCGGCAGGACTGTTGACGATCTACGACATGCTGAAGGCGGTCGATCGCGGCATGAGCATGCACGACGTACGCCTGGAGGAAAAGCGCGGCGGCAAGTCAGGCACCTTCCGCCGCAAGTGAACGGCGTCGCATACGTTTGTAGCGGAATAAGTAATTTTGATGGACTACTCTTGTCGCGCTTCGCGTCGTAAGCTAAGGTCGTTTGGCCATCATTGATTCGATCCCGGGCGCCAGACCCGGGCGACTTTCCGGAAGGAGGAGAAGCATGGACGAAAGACGTAGGGTAATTTTGCGCAGCGCAGGCGCCACCGGCGCGCTGGCCGCGGCACTCGCGGCGGGGCTGCTCAAGCCCGAGCGGGTGCTGGCCGCCACCTGGGACCAGAGCGCGTTCAGGCAAAAGGACGTCGCCGACGCGCTCAAGAGCATCGGCGCGGACAACGCCGCGGTGAGCAAGGAAGTGGTGCTCGACGTGCCCGAGATCGCCGAGAACGGCGCCGTGGTGCCGGTGGAGATCACCAGCCATGTGCCGGGCACGACCTCGATCGCGGTCGTGATCGACAAGAACCCGTTCCCGCTCACCAGCAGGTTCAATTTCATGGAGGGTGCGCTGCCCTACGTGAAGCTGAACGTGAAGATGGGGCAATCCTCCAACATCCGCGTCATCGCGGAAGCGGGCGGCAAGCATTACGTCGCCATGCGGGAGGTCAAGGTCACGATCGGCGGCTGCGGCGGCTGAGACAGAGGAGACAGACATGCCAGGTCCAATGAAGATCCGCGCCACGCTCAAGGGCAGCTACACCGACATCCGGGTTCTGATGAGTCATCCGATGGAAACCGGGCAGCGCAAGGCGCAAGGCAAGCTGGTGCCGGCCCATTTCATCGAGAACGTCACGGTCAAGGTCAACGGCAAGACGGTCGTCGAGGCGCAAACCAGCCAGGCGGTCTCGCGCAACCCCGTGTTCGCGTTCCGCGTCAAGGGCGGAAAGAAAGGAGACATGGTCGAGATCGGCTGGGTCGACAACAAGGGCGAGAGCAACAAGACCGAAGCGGCAGTCGCCTGATCACAAGAGGAGGGGAAAAGATGCTCGCACTTCGCACAGGTGCCGTGCTGGCGGCGGTCGCGCTCGCCATTGCGGCAGCGCCTGTCCGCGCACAGGACGAAAGGAAAGAGATACAGAAGTATCAGCGCATGACCGCGGAAAGCAGTCCGGTCGAGCTCTGGGAGCTGGAGGGGGCCGATCTGTGGAAAGCGAAGCGCGGCCCGAACCACGCTTCGCTCGAGCGCTGCGACCTTGGCATGGGGCCCGGAGCGCTGAAAGGCGCCTACGCCCGCCTGCCGCGCTATTTCGCGGATACCGGGCGGGTGCAGGACCTCGAGTCCCGGCTGGTCACCTGCATGACGACCTTGCAGGGATTTACCGAGAAGGAGGCCACCAAGCGGGTGTTCGGCAACGCCGACAAGCCCTCCGACATGGAGTACCTGTCGGCGTACGTCGCAGGACGCTCGCGCGGCACCCGGATGCAGGTCAGCACCAAGAACCCGAAGGAGAAGGCGTCCTACGAGATGGGCAAGGCGATGTTTCACTATCGCGCCGGCCCGTGGGATTTCTCCTGCGCGTCGTGCCACGGCACGCCGAACAAGCGCATCCGCATGCAGGAGCTGCCCGTGCTCTCCAGCAAGCAAGGGGCGCGCGCCACCTACACGACCTGGCCGGGCTACCGCGTGTCCGTGTCCCAGCTCAAGACGATGGAGTGGCGCATCAACGACTGCTTTCGGCAGCAACGCTTCCCCGAGCCTACCTACGGCTCGGACGCCGTGGTCGCTCTGACCATGTACATGGCCGTGAACGCCAACGGCGCGGTCTACCGCGGCCCGGGCACCAAGCGCTGAGGAGGACGACATGACCAACAAGACGATTTGGATTTCGCTCGGCACCCTGGCCGCGGCGCTGGCGGCTGCCCAGCTCGCCCTGGCCGAGCCGACGCCGCTCGAGGTGCGCGCGCTGCTGCACAAGGATTTTCACGCCAAGGGGCAGGCGGTGATGAGCCGGGTCGACCAGGACGACGTGCAGTACCTTTGCACCGTCACGCATGACAAGCCGAGCGCCAGCCGGGTGAAGGAGATGGAGGCCGACCAGCTGGCGATGATCCGCTATCCGGCGGACGGCAACTACATGGGCGACTGGAAGCGCGGCGCCAAGATCGCCGCCAGCGGCAAGGGCATGACCTGGAAGGAAAAGCCGGGGCAGGACCGGGGCGGCGGCTGCTACAACTGCCATCAGCTCTCGCCCAAGCAGGAGTCCTTCGGCACCATCGGGCCGAGCCTGAAGCACTACGCCAGGGTGCGGCCCGGGATCGCGGGCCAGAAGTACGTCTTCGGCAAGATTTACGACTCGAAGGCCTTCAACCTGTGCAGCCAGATGCCGCGCTTCGGCAGCTCGGACTCGCTCACCGAGCAGGACATCAAGGATCTGACGGCTTATCTGCTCGATCCGGCCTCGCCGGTGAACCAGTAGCCGCGAGCGCTATCGAAGCAAGAGGGGCTTGGTCTCGGCCAAGCCCCCTTTTTTTTTGTGAGTCGCTAAGCCATGCAAAGACGCGAATTCCTGCGCTTGCTCGCCCTCGCCGCCGCCGCCGGCGCGAGCCTGCGCCCGGGCACCAGCGCGGCCGAGGCCGCCGACGAGCTGTATGAGCTGCCGGCCTTCGGCAACGTTTCCCTGCTGCACCTCACCGACACGCATGCGCAGCTGCTGCCGACGTATTTCCGCGAGCCGAGCTTCAATATCGGGGTCGGAGCGGCGGCGGGCC
>JBAUTW010000301.1:0-1665 GCA_049582365.1 Burkholderiales bacterium
CGCGCGGCGAGCGCCGCGCCGTCCTCGACCAGTTCGCCCACCAGGCCGATCGCGAGCGCCTCGTCGGTTTCGATCAGGCGCGCCTTGAAGATCATGTCCTTGACCCGCGCCGGCCCGAGCAGCGCGACCAGGCGCGCGTAGTTGTTCATCGACAGGCAGTTGCCGAGCGTGCGCGCGACCGGAAAGCCGAAGCGGGCGCCCCTGGCGGCGATGCGCAGGTCGCAGCACACCGCGATGCCCGCGCCGCCGCCGGTGCAGGCGCCCTGGATCGCGGCGATGGTCGGCACGCGGCAGGCTTCGAGCGCGCCCAGCACGCGGTCGATGCGCGCCTCGTAGTCGAGCGCGTCCTGCTCCTTGTCGAAGGCGCGGAACTGCGAGATGTCGGTGCCGGCGGCGAAGGCCTTGTCGCCGGCGCCGGTGAGCACCATGGCGCGGATCGAGCGGTCGCGGTTGGCCTGTTCGCAGATTTCGGCCAGGCGGTCGTACATGGCGAAGGTGAGGGCGTTCCTCGCCTGCGGGCGGTTGAAGGTCAGATAGGCGACGCCGTCGCGGACTTCGTGCAGGAGCTCGGTCATGGGGCGGTATTCTACAGCCCGAGGTAGGCCTGCCGGATCTCCGGCATCGCCTCGAGCCGCTCGGGATCGCCTTCGGTGAACACCCGTCCCTCGGCGATGACGTAGGCGTAGTCGCTCAACGCGAAGGCGAGGTGCACGTTCTGCTCGACCAGCAGGATGGTGAGACCGTCCTCCTTGAGCGTCTTCAGGGTGGAGAAGATCTGGTGCACCACCAGGGGCGCGAGACCGAGCGAAAGCTCGTCGATGATCAGCAGCTCGGGATCGGACATCAGCCCGCGCGCGATCGCCAGCATCTGCTGCTCGCCGCCGGAGAAGGTCCCCGCGCGCTGGCGCCGGCGCTCCTTGAGGCGCGGAAAGAGCTGGTACACGCGCTCCAGGCGGCTCGCGTAGCTGCGCGCGCCGTGCCCGGCGTAGGCGCCCATCTCGAGGTTCTCCTCGACCGACATGGCGCTGAACAGGTTGCGGCCCTCGGGAACCAGCGCAAGGCCGCGTGCGGCTTTCAGGTGCGGCGTCAAGCGGGTCACGTCCTCGCCCTTGAACGTCACCTTGCCGCGCCAGGGGCGGATGCTGCCGATGACTGCGCGCAGCGAAGTGGTCTTGCCCGCGCCGTTCGCGCCGACCACCGTGGTGAGTTGCCCGGCTGTTGCGGCGAGCGAGATGCCCCACAGCACCTGGACTTCGCCGTAGCCGGCCTCGAGCGACTCGACCGCGAGGATGGGGGCGCTCATGTGGCGCGCAGCTTGGCCGCCAGGTCGGGGTCGCCGAGGTAGGCCTCGATCACCGCCGGGTCGTTCGCGACTTCGGCGGGCAAGCCCTCGGCGAGCTTGGCGCCCGAATTGAGCACCACGATGCTGTCGGACAGGCTCATGATCGCCTGCATCAGGTGCTCGATCATCAGGATCGACACGCCGCTCGCGCGGATCGTGCGGATGATGCCGATCATGCGCTCGACCTCGGTCGGGTTCAGGCCGGCGAGCACCTCGTCGAGCAGCAGCAGCGTCGGGCGCGCCGCCAGGGCGCGCGCCAGCTCGAGGCGCTTCTTGCCCGCGATGGTGAGCTTCGAGGCGAGCACCTCGAGCCGGTCCTGCAG
>JBAUTW010000302.1:0-22970 GCA_049582365.1 Burkholderiales bacterium
CTTCGAAGGACTGCGCTGCAGGGACGGGGAGTATAAGATCTACGCCACCGGCAGCGGGAACGGTACCTGGCTCGATACCCGTGGGCCACGCTGGCGGCCGGTCGAGCAGGGTGCGGGCAGCTGGCACAAGACGCTGGCGAACGACTACTTCTGTCCCATGAGAGAGCCGATTCGCACCGTCGCCGAGGGCTTCGACGCGCTGAGGCGCGGTGGAAACCCCAGGGCCAGCGAACTGCGGCGGGATCCCTGAGCCGGTACTAAAGAAGCACCAGGTTGTCGCGGTGGATGAGCTCGGGCTCCTCGACATAGCCGAGAATGCCCTCGATGTCGCCCGACGGGTGCCGTATGATGCGGCGCGTTTCCGCTGCCGCGTAGTTCACCAGTCCGCGCGCCACCTCGCGCCCATGCGGGTCGGTGCAGGCCACGACCTCGCCCCGCTCGAAGGTCCCGCTCACCTCGACCACGCCGATCGGGAGCAGGCTCTTGCCGTCCCGCACCAGGGCATTGATCGCGCCCGCATCCAGACGCAGCCGCCCGCTCACCGTCAGATGGTCCGCCAGCCATTGCTTGCGCGCGGCGAGTGGAACCGTGCGCGCGCTCAGCAGCGTGCCCAGCCGTTCGCCCCGCGCCAGCCTGATCAGCACGTCGGGCTCGCGGCCGGACGCGATCACCGTGTGCGCGCCGCTGCGCGCTGCGCGCTTCGCGGCCAGCACCTTGGTGATCATTCCACCCTTGGCGAGGGCTGTGCCGGTTCCGCCGGCGACCGCCTCGAGGCGCGGGTCATCCGCGTTGGCGTGCTCGATGAGTTTCGCTTCCGGATAGCGGCGCGGATCGGCGTCGTAAAGGCCGGATTGATCGGTCAGGATGATGAGCGCATCTGCCTCGACCAGATTCGTGACCAGTGCGCCAAGAGTGTCGTTGTCGCCGAACTTGATTTCGTCGGTGACCACCGTGTCGTTCTCATTGATGACAGGAATCGCTCCCATGTCGAGCAGCGTGCGCAAGGTCGAGCGCGCATTGAGATAGCGGCGGCGGTCGGCCATATCGGCGTGCGTGAGCAGCACTTGGGCCGTGGGCAGGCCGTGCTTCCGGAAACAGGTTTCATAGCATTGAACCAGGCCCATTTGGCCGACTGCGGCCGCGGCCTGGAGCTGGTTCATCGCGTGCGGTCGGCGGCTCCATCCCAGCCGCTGCATGCCCTCCGCGATCGCTCCGCTCGAAACTAGCATCGAGCGTTTGCCGAGCTGGTGCAGCGCGGCGATCTGGGACGCCCAGCGCCCGATCGCCCCGACGTCCAGCCCGCGCCCATCGTTGGTCACCAGCGAGCTGCCGACTTTGATGACGAGAGTCTTTGCGGCAGCGATTGGACCGGACATTGGCCGACGCCTCAGGCCGCGCGGCTCGCCCGTGATTCGGGCTTCTTCCCGGCGCTCAGGAAACGGTACGCGGCGGCGGAAGCTTCCCGGCAACCTGCCCCAGTGAGCGCGGAGACCGCGAACCAGGGGCCTTTCCAGCGCAGGGCCCGCAGCATGCGGCGAATGCGCACATCCGCGTCCGTCACCAGGTCGATCTTGTTGAACACCAGCCAGCGAGGCTTGCGATAAAGGCCCTCATCGTACTTTTGCAGCTCCTTCACGATGGCGCGTGCGTCGCGCACCGGATCGGCACCCTCGTCGAGGGGCGCGATGTCGACCAGATGTAACAGCAACCGAGTGCGCGCCAAGTGCTTCAGGAACTGGTGGCCCAGCCCGGCCCCTTCGGCGGCACCCTCGATGAGTCCGGGAATGTCCGCAATAACGAAGCTCGCGTCGTCTCCCACGCGCACGACGCCGAGCGATGGATTCAGCGTCGTAAACGGATAATCGGCGACTTTCGGGCGCGCGCTCGACACCGCTCTTATGAAGGTGGACTTGCCCGCGTTGGGCAACCCCAGCAGCCCGACGTCGGCGAGGACGCGCAGCTCGAGGGCCAGCTCGCGGCTTTCGCCCGGCCCGCCGCGCGTGAACTGCCGCGGCGCGCGGTTGATGCTCGACTTGAAATGCAGGTTGCCCAGGCCGCCGGCCCCGCCCTTGGCCAGCAGGGCCCGTTCGCCGTTTACCGACAGGTCGGCCATTAGCTCGCCGGTTTCCTGGTCGCGGATCATCGTGCCGACGGGCATGCGCAGAACGATATCCTGCCCGCCCTTGCCGTAGCAGTCGGAACCGTGGCCCTTTTCGCCGTTCTGCGCCCGGTGGATGCGCGCGTAGCGGTAGTCGATAAGCGTGTTGATATTTCGGTCCGCGACTGCGTAGACGCTGCCGCCGCGGCCGCCGTCCCCCCCGTCCGGGCCGCCGCGGGGGATGTACTTCTCGCGTCGAAAGGACGCTGCCCCGTCGCCGCCCTTGCCGGCGTGGACTTGTATCTTGGCTTCGTCTATGAATTTCATGGCGGCGGAAACAAAAAAGCCCTACCGCGAACGATAGGGCTTTTCGCGGGTCGGCGCGAGGTCAGGCCGGAACGACGCTAACCGTGGTCTTGCTGTCGGCGCCCTTCACCGCATACTGGACCTTGCCGGCCACCTTGGCGAACAGCGTGTGGTCGCGCCCCATGCCGACGTTGGGGCCGGGGCTCACCTGGGTGCCGCGCTGGCGGACGATAATGGCGCCCGGGCCGACTTGCTGTCCGCCGTAAACCTTGACGCCGAGCCGCTTGGCCTGCGAGTCACGCCCGTTGCGTGAGCTCCCGCCGGCTTTCTTGTGTGCCATGCTGAATGTCCTCCGAAATAATCAGGCGCCGGCGACGATGTCGTCGATCCGCACCTCGGTGTAAGACTGGCGATGCCCCTGCGATTTCTGAAAATGCTTGCGCCGACGCAGCTTGTAGATCTTCACCTTGTCGCCGCGCCCATGCGACACCACCGTCGCCTGGACTTTGGCGCCGGAGACGAACGGCGCGCCGACTCGCACCTGATCGCCCTCTCCGACCATCAGCACCTCGTCGAACGACACTGCCGCACCCACTTCTGCGGACAACAATTCGATGCGCAGCTGCTCGCCCGAGCTGACCCGGTATTGCTTTCCGCCGGTCTTGATTACCGCATACATGACAAGAATTCCGTTCGTGGCCTGCAAAGACTTGGAATTATAGGGGATTTCGGCTGCTCGCGTCAAAATCATCTATGCTAAGCTTCGCGCCCCGTCGCCGCCCGCGAGAACGCCCCGGCGGAGCGCCCATCCCGCCATGGCCACCCTAATCGAACTCGCCCCTATAGCCGAGGAAATGCAGCAGGTGGACGTCCTGGTCCGTGCCCGGCTGGTGTCGGACGTTCCCTTGGTCAAGCAGGTGGCGGAATATATCGTCGCGGGGGGCGGCAAACGCCTGCGGCCGGCCCTGTTGCTGCTCAGCGCCGGCGCCGCCGGGTACCGCGGCCGGACCCACCTCGAGCTCGCGACAGTGATCGAATTCATCCACACTGCCACCCTGCTGCACGACGACGTGGTGGACGAGTCGCGCCTGCGGCGCGGGCGCGAGACGGCGAACGCGGCATTCGGCAACGCCGCATCGGTGCTGGTCGGCGACTTCCTCTATTCGCGCGCGTTCCAGATGATGGTAAGCGCCGACAACATGCGCGTGATGCAGGTGCTTGCCGATGCCACCAATACGATCGCCGAGGGCGAAGTCCTGCAACTGATGAACTGCCATGATCCCGACGTCGACGAGCAACGTTACCTGGAAGTCATCCGCCGCAAGACAGCGAAGCTGTTCGAAGCGGCGTCACGCCTCGGCGGCGTGCTGGCGGGCATTGCGCCCGAGCTCGAGGAGGGGCTGGCGAGCTACGGAACGCACGTCGGAACGGCCTTCCAGCTGATTGACGACGTGCTGGACTATTCGGGCGACGCTGCCGCCATCGGCAAAAGCCTGGGCGACGATCTGGCGGAGGGCAAGCCGACGCTGCCCCTGATCCATGCGATGCGCACCGGGACCGCCGATCAATCGGCCTTGGTCAGAAGCGCGATCGTGGACGGCGGGCGCGACCGGTTTCCCGGCGTGCTGGACGCGATCAGAGCGAGCGGTGCGCTGGACTATGCCCGCGGCGTCGCGCAACGCGAAGCGGGCCTTGCGCGCCGGGCGATCGACGCCCTGCCGCATTCAAAGTACAAGGATTCTTTGCTAGAATTGGCGGCCTTTTCCGTGACGCGCCGCAGCTGATCTGCGCGCTGCGGCCTCGCCGTCGGGGTGTAGCTCAGCCTGGTAGAGTACTGCGTTCGGGACGCAGGTGTCGGAGGTTCAAATCCTCTCACCCCGACCAATTCCGTCTTCGCGCGGCAAGCGCCGCCCGCAACTTTGATCATAATAGCGGGCCATGGGACGCCTCCTCATCTTCGCGCTCGCGGTCTTCGGCCTGGTCTGGCTGCTCAAGCGCGCGCTGAACGACCATACCGACGGCGGCGTCGCGCCGACGCGCGGCGCGCGCGGCGCCCCGGGTGACCTGGTGCGCTGCACGCATTGTGGATTGCACCTGCCGCGCGCCGAGGCGCACGCTGCCGGCGGGCGCCTGTACTGCAGCGAGGAGCACGCCCGGCTCGGTCCGGAGGGGGAATGATGGCGGCCCAGACGGGGTACGCGGGGCTGTTCGCGAGCGAGGAACGCACGCCCGAGTCGTTCTGGATCTCGTTGCGTTACTTCAATCTGTACCGCATCGTGGTCGCGGCGGTCTTCCTGGGCACCGCGCTGCTCTACGACGAGTCGATCAACCTCGGTTCGCGCGACCTCGACCTGTTCCGCTACGTCTGCGCGATATACCTGTTCCTCGGGTTCGTGTTCCTGGCGATCCTGCGAAAGCTGCGGGACGGATTCAATCTACAGCTCTCGATCCAGGTTTGCGTCGACATCACTGCCATTACCCTGCTCATGTACGCGAGCGGCGGCGTGCGCAGCGGCCTCGGGGTGATGCTGCTGATCACGCTGACCGGCGCCGCGCTCGTGGCGCCGCGCCAGCTCACGTTCCTGTACGCGGCACTTGCCTCGATCGCCCTGTTGCTGGAGCAGACCTACTGGGTGCTTCTGAAGGACGCCTCGACCGCCGATTACGTGCAGCCGGGCCTGCTTGCGATCGGCTGTTTCGCGAGTGCCGGCATCACCGGCTGGCTCGCACAGCGGGTTACTGCGAACGAAATGCTTGCCCGGCGCCGCGGCCGCGAGCTCGCCACCCAGATGCGCGTAAACCAGCTGGTGATCCAGGACATGCACGACGGTGTCTTGGTGCTTGACCCCAAGGGGCGCGTGGTTCAGCACAATCCGCAGGCCCAGCGCCTGCTCGGGGCCGATCCGCTGCTGGGCATAGAGCTGGTGAGCCTGCTGCCGGGGTTCGCCCCGCGCTGGCGCGACTGGAGGGCGGGGGTGGAGGGCGCGTCGGCCTCCGGCGCGGATTTCGAACTGCGCGGTCGCGGCATCAGGCTGCGCTTGATCGACACCGGCACGGAGGAGGAATTTTCGGTCCTGTTCATCGAGGACATGACGCGGACGCGCGAGCAGGCGCAACAGCTCAAGCTGGCCGCGCTCGGGCGCCTGACGGCCAATATCGCGCATGAAATCAGGAATCCCCTGTCTGCCATCAGCCATGCGGCGGAGCTGCTCGGCGAGGAAAAGCGCGCTCGCGACCGCGAGCGCCTGTACCGGATCATCCACGCCAACACCCAGCGCCTCGACCAACTGGTGTCGGACGTTCTTCAGCTCAGCCGCCGCGACCGCGCGTCGAGCGAGCGGATTCATCTCAACACTTGGCTGGCGGGATTTCTCGAAGAGTTCGTGGCCAATGAGGCCGTCTCGCCGGAGCGCTTCCAGGTCGAGACCGCGCGCGATGCCTGGGTGCGCTTCGACCGCGAGCAGCTGCGCCAGGTAATGTGGAACCTGTTGCGCAACGCAGTGCGCCACGCCCGCGACGAGCCGCGCAGCGTGCATATGGTCCTGGGGGCGTACGGCGATCAAGTAGAATTGAGCGTCATCGACAATGGCGCGGGCGTACCGCCCGAGAACCAGGGGCAGTTGTTCGAACCCTTCTTCACCACTGAAAGCAAGGGGACGGGGCTGGGCCTGTACCTGGCGCGCGAGTTGTGCGCGGCGAATCGCGCCGTCCTGGAGTACGTGGACGACATGCCGGGTGCGCATTTCAGGATCCTCTGCCAGGAGGCACAGGCGGAATGAAACGAGCGGAACGCCGCGGACCGGCGCGCGACCGACGGGTCCTGGTGGTCGATGACGAGCCGGATATCCGCGAGCTGCTGGAGCTCACCCTTCTGAAGATGGGTATCGGCGTGACCGCGGCGGGCTCGCTCGCGGAAGCAAAGCAGCACCTTGATTCGGAGCGCTTCGATCTCTGCCTGACCGACATGCGCCTGGGCGACGGGGAGGGGCTCGACCTGGTGCGCCATATTTCGGCCATGGGCGTCGATCTGCCCGTGGCAGTGATCACGGCCTACGGCAGCGCGGAGAATGCGGTAGCTGCGCTGAAGGCGGGGGCTTTCGACTACGTCCCCAAGCCGGTCGGCCTCGAGCAACTGCGCGCACTGGTCAAGTCCGCGTTGTCGCTGCCGGATGACTCGCATGCGGCCGCGCCCGGCCAGCAGCTGCTGGGCGAAAGCCCGGCCCTGAAGGCCGTGCGGGAGGTGATCGCCAAGCTGGCGCGGACCCAGGCGCCGGTCTATATCTCGGGCGAGTCGGGCACCGGCAAGGAGCTTGCGGCACGGTTCATCCATGCCAACGGCGCGCGGCGCGACAAGCCGTTCGTGCCGGTCAATTGCGGGGCGATCCCCGAAACCCTTATGGAAAGCGAGTTCTTCGGCTACAAGAAGGGGGCGTTCACCGGCGCGGACCAGGACCGGGACGGCTTCTTTCAGGCCGCCAACGGCGGGACGCTGTTCCTCGACGAGGTTGCGGACTTGCCGCTCGCGATGCAGGTCAAGCTGCTGCGCGTGATCCAGGAGAAGAAGGTGCGCAAGGTCGGGGCCACACACGAAGAGCCGATCGACGTGCGGATCATTTCCGCCACCCACCAGAACCTCGCCTCGTGCGTGGAGGACGGCCGCTTCAGACAGGACCTGTTCTACCGGTTGAACGTGATCGAGCTCAAGATGCCGCCGTTGCGCGAGTGCCGCGAGGACGTACCGGTGATCGCGTCGAGCATCCTGGCAAGGATCGCGGCCCAGAACGGCACTACACCTGCGCAGCTCTCGCCGCAGGCACTCGAAGAGCTCTCGCGCTACGACTTCCCGGGCAATATCCGCGAGCTCGAGAACGTGCTCGAGCGCGCCACGGCGCTGTCGTCGGCCGAAGTGATCCAGCCCGACGATCTGCGGCTCAAGCCGCTGATCGACGAGCGGGCGTCCGAGGACACCGTGCGCGCGGACGGACATCCGCCGGTCACATCGCTGCCGGCCTATCTCGATCAGGTGGAGCGCGATGCGATCCTGGCGGCGCTCGCCAAGACCAACTTCAATCGCACCGCGGCTGCAAAGGCCTTGGGCATCACGTTCCGCCAGCTGCGCTACCGTATGCAGCGGCTCGAAATCCGCGAGCCGGACGCGCAGGGCGAGGGCGGCAACTGATGCGCTTCGGTGCCGACGGCCTCGCCGCCGGCGCCCGCTTCGTTGCCTCGCCGAACTGCGACTCGCGTGCGGAGGGCCAGGACGTCACGTTGCTCGTCGTTCACTCGATCAGCCTACCGCCGCAGACCTACGGCGGAGCAGGCATCGAGCGCTTGTTCACCAACCGGCTCGATCCCGCCGAGCATCCCTACTATGCGCAGATCGCGCATCTGCGCGTTTCGGCGCACCTGTTGTTGCGGCGCAACGGAGATCCGATTCAATTCGTTCCCATCCACATGCGCGCCTGGCACGCGGGCGACTCCATTTGGCGCGGGCGCCGCGGCTGCAACGACTTTTCCGTCGGCATCGAGCTCGAGGGCAGCGACGCCGACGGCTACACCGACGCGCAGTACGCGCGGCTGGTTGAAGCGACGCGAGCGTTGCGCCGCGTACTGCCGCTGCGCGACGTCGCGGCGCACAGTGATATCGCTCCGCTGCGCAAGACCGACCCCGGCGCGTTGTTCGATTGGGCGCGATTCCTGCGCGCTCTTGCGCGACGCTAGCTGCTGCGCGAGTTCGCGGCAGCACGCGCTGATCGATCCGGTTGGCGTGAACAATTTCTCGCAGCGTGCCCGATCGCGCCGATACCACTTGCAATTTCTTGTTGCAATGGTAAATTGCGCGCACTACACTTAGTTCAAGGCGGGCGCTGGAACACTAGATGTAGTAGTCATTGCAGGCAGAAGAGGGAGACGGTATGCAGATTGCTCAGGAGAACGCGACGACTGACTTGGCAGTGAGCGCGAACGTTCCTGAGCCCAGTACTCCCCGCGCGGTACAGTCCGAATACAAGGTGATTCGCCGCAACGGCGCCGTGGTCGGCTTCGAGCCGAGCAAGATCGCGGTTGCGATGACCAAGGCTTTCCTGGCGGTCAACGGCAGCCAGGGGGCCGCATCGGCGCGGATACGCGAGCTCGTCGCCGGACTGACCGACGGCGTGGTGGCGGCCCTGATGCGGCGTCAGCCGCAGGGCGGCACCTTCCATATAGAGGACATCCAGGACCAGGTCGAACTGGCGCTGATGCGTTCGGGCGAGCACGATGTGGCGCGCGCATACGTGCTCTACCGGGAAGGACGCGCCAAGGCCCGCTTCCAGGAGAAGGCGGCGCGCGATGCTCAGCAGAGCGGCGGTGCGGTGCTGCACGTGATCGAGCGCGGCCAGCGCCGCCTGCTCGACCGGGCGGCGCTCGAGGGCCTCATTGCGGCTGCCTGCGCCGGCCTGGAGAACTCAGCGGCGCCCGACCCGATCCTCGACGCGACCCTGCGCGATCTTTACGATGGGGTGCCGATGGAGGAGGTGCGCAAGTCGGCGATCATGGCCGCGCGCGCGCTGATCGAGAAGGACCCGTCATACAGCTACGTCACCGCGCGGCTGCTGCTCAACACCATCCGGCTGGAAGTGATCGGCGAGGAGGCCAGCCAGGGCGACATGGGAGCCCGTTACGCGGAGTATTTTCCCCAGTTCATCGAGCGCGGCATCGCCGCCGAACTGCTCGACCCGGAGCTCGCCAAATTCGATCTGGACCGCTTGGGCAAGGCGCTTTCGGCAGAGCGCGATCTGCGCTTTGGCTACCTCGGGCTACAGACGCTGTACGACCGCTATTTTCTGCACGTGCAGGGCCGCCGAATCGAGCTGCCGCAGGCGTTCTTCATGCGCGTCGCGATGGGGCTCGCGCTCAACGAGCGCGAGCGCGAGGCGCGGGCGATCGAGTTCTACAACGTCCTTTCGACGTTCGATTTCATGAGCTCGACCCCGACCCTGTTCAATTCCGGAACGCAGCGTTCTCAGCTGTCGTCCTGCTACCTTACGACCGTCTCGGACGACCTCGAGGGGATATACGACGCGATCAAGGAAAATGCTCTGCTGGCAAAATTTGCCGGCGGGTTGGGCAACGACTGGACGCCCGTGCGGGCGCTCGGCTCGCACATCAAGGGGACCAACGGAAAGTCCCAGGGCGTGGTTCCGTTCCTCAAGGTCGTGAACGACACCGCAGTCGCCGTGAACCAGGGCGGCAAGCGCAAGGGGGCCGTTTGCTCCTACCTCGAGACCTGGCACCTGGACATCGAGGAGTTCCTCGAACTGCGCAAGAACACCGGCGACGATCGCCGTCGAACGCACGACATGAACACGGCGAACTGGATCCCGGACCTGTTCATGAAGCGTGTGCTCGAGAACGCGGAGTGGACCCTGTTCAGCCCGTCCGACGTCCCCGAGCTGCACGACGCTTTCGGCAAGGCGTTCGAGGAGGTCTATCTGCGCTACGAGGACCGGGCCGCAAGGGGAGAGCTCAAGCTATTCAAGAAGATCCCCGCGCTGCAGCTCTGGCGCAAGATGCTCAGCATGCTGTTCGAGACCGGGCATCCCTGGATCACGTTCAAGGACCCGTGCAACCTGCGCAGCCCGCAGCAGCATGTGGGGGTCGTGCACAGTTCCAATCTGTGCACCGAGATCACCCTGAATACCTCGGGCGACGAAATCGCGGTCTGCAATCTGGGCTCGGTCAACCTGGTCGAGCACCTGGGCGATCGAGGGCTGGAGTTCGAGAAGCTGCAGCGCACCATCCGCACCGCAATGCGCATGCTCGACAACGTGATCGACATCAATTACTACGCGGTGGACAAGGCGAGGAACTCGAACCTGCGCCACCGGCCGGTCGGCCTCGGGATCATGGGCTTCCAGGATTGCCTGCATCGGCTGCGCATCGCGTACGCGTCCCCCGAGGCGGTCGAGTTCGCCGACCGCTCGATGGAGATGGTGGCCTACTGCGCATATCTTGCCTCAACCGAGCTGGCGGAGGAGCGGGGCCGCTACGGCTCGTTCGAGGGCTCGCTGTGGGACAGTGGCGTGCTGCCACAGGACACGCTCGACATCCTGGCCGCGGAGCGGGGCGGATACGTCGAGGTCGACCGTTCGGCCACTCTGGACTGGGACGCGCTCAGGGTGCGCATCAAACAGCACGGAATGCGCAATTCGAACTGCCTCGCGATCGCGCCGACTGCGACCATCGCCAATATTGTCGGGGTTTCGGCCTCGATCGAGCCCACCTACCAAAACCTGTACGTGAAATCCAATCTGTCGGGCGAGTTCACCGTGGTGAACGAGTACCTGGTGTCCGACCTGAAGAGCGCCGGCCTGTGGGACGAAGTCATGATCGCCGACCTCAAGTACTTCGACGGCAACCTGGCGCGCATCGACCGGGTCCCCGCCGAGCTGCGCAGGCTGTACGCGACCGCCTTCGAGACCGAGCCGAAATGGCTGGTCGAGGCGGCGGCGAGGCGGCAGAAGTGGATCGACCAGTCGCAGTCGCTGAACATTTACATGGCGGGCGCCTCGGGACGCAAGCTGGACGAGACCTACAAGCTGGCCTGGATCCGAGGCCTGAAGACCACCTACTACCTGCGGGCGATGGGCGCCACCCATGCCGAGAAGTCGACCGTCAAGTCGGGCCAGCTGAACGCGGTGCCGACCGACGGCGCGACGGCGATGGCGGCGGGCCCGACCGAGCCGGCGTTCTGCTCGATCGACAATCCGGAGTGCGAGGCGTGCCAGTAGGAAGAGGGAATGAGGAGAGGACGCCATGCTGAGCTTTGAGGAAGAAGGAAAATTGAACTCGATTCCCGGGCTTTCCCTCCAGACCAAGAAGGGGTTCGTGCCTGCGTCCGGTGGCGTGTCCGACGCGGATGCCCGCTTCACGGCCGGCAACGAGTTCCGCCGCATTTCCGTCGAGGACAAGTCGATCATCAATTCCAAGGCGGACGTGAACCAGCTCGTTCCGTTCAAGTACAAGTGGGCCTGGGAGAAGTACATCGCCGCGTGCGCCAATCATTGGATGCCGCAGGAGGTCAACATGAGCCGCGACATCGCGCTCTGGAAGGACCCCGGCGGCCTGACCGAGGACGAACGGCGCGTCGTGAGGCGCAATCTGGGCTTTTTCGTCACTGCCGACTCGCTCGCCGCGAACAACATCGTGCTCGGAACCTACCGGCACATTACCGCGCCGGAGTGCCGCCAGTACCTGCTGCGGCAGGCGTTCGAGGAAGCAATCCACACCCACGCCTACCAGTACATCGTCGAGTCGCTCGACCTGGAGGAGGGCGAGGTATTCAACGCCTATCACGAGATTCCGTCGATCCGCGAAAAGGACGAGTTCCTGATTCCGTTCATCGACATCCTGACCGACCCGGGCTTCAAGACCGGCACACCGGAAAACGATCAAAGGCTGCTCAAGAGCCTGATCGTGTTTTCGTGCTTGATGGAGGGGCTGTTCTTCTACGTCGGCTTCACCCAGATCCTTTCGCTCGGCAGACAGAACAAGATGACCGGCGCGGCTGAGCAGTACATGTACATCCTGCGCGACGAGTCGATGCACTGCAATTTCGGCATCGACATGGTCAATCAGATCAAGCTCGAAAACCCGCATCTGTGGACGCCACAGTTCCGCGACGAGCTGCACCAGCTGTTCCGCAAAGCGGTCGATCTGGAGTACCGCTACGCGGAGGACACCATGCCGCGCGGCGTGCTCGGATTGAACGCCCCCATGTTCAAGGAATACCTGCGCTTCATCTGCAACCGGCGCTGTCAGCAGATCGGTCTCGATACGCTTTACCCCGGGGCGACCAATCCCTTCCCCTGGATGAGCGAGATGATCGACTTGAAGAAGGAGCGAAATTTCTTCGAGACCAGGGTGATCGAGTATCAGACTGGCGGGGCACTGAGCTGGGACTGATCCCGGCTCTTTTTTTATCGCGCACCGGATCGCCACAGGAGATGAGCAAGATGCACCGAGTGACCGACTGCAAGGCCGAAGATGACTACAGGCTCTGGCTTCGCTTCGAGGACGGCCTGGAAGGCAGCGTGTTTCTCGGCAACCTGCTCGAAATCGGCGCTTTCAGGCTCTGGCGCGACGTGCGCGAGTTCGAAAAGGTGAGCGTAGACCCGGAATCAGCGACGGTGACGTGGGAAGGCGGTATCCGGCTCGACCCGGACATCCTCTATCACGACCTCGCGGCGAAGGCTGATCGATGAGGTGCACGAACCAAGCATTCAGTCCGTCCGGGGAAATGGTTTCCCCGGCGGTTGAATAGTCCGGGCCAGGACGGCCGGGCTTCCTTTGTAACTACTATCAAGGAGATAGTTATGGCAACGAAGAAAAAAGCGAAGAAAGCGAAGAAGCCCGCTAAGAAAAAGAAGGCTGCGAAAAAGAAGAAGAAGAAAGCGTCTAAGAAACCTGCCAAGAAGAAGAAGGCAGCGGGTAAGAAGAAAGCCAAAAAAAAGAAAAAGGCAGCTAAGAAAAAGCCTAAAAAAGCTGCCAAAAAGAAGAAAGCGGCGAAGAAACCCGCGAAACCTAAGGCCAAGCCTGCGGCCAAAATGACGTCGGTCGAAGTATCGCCGCCGTCAACCGCTGCGACCCCCGGCGCGAGAACCGCGCTGAATCCAGCGGCCGCATGGCCGTTTCCAACCGGCTCTCGGCCGTAACCGGGAACCGATTGGCAACGTGGTGAGGGGCCAAAGCCCTTCACCTGGCCCTTGAAGCTGAGCGGACCGCCTTGGTCGTTTGGCCATGACGGAAAGACTAAGGTCGGTCCGCGAAGCTTCCCTTGAACCCGGCCGAGAGATCGGCTGGGCTCAACCTCGCAACGCTATTTTACCGGCGCGGTGATCCCTCCGACAAAGAAAAAGCAGTTCCGGAACAGGCGGTTCGCACGGGGTCGTAAAGGGAATCCCCGGTCAAGGCGAAGTTGTTGACTCAATACAGATTTTTACGTTAGTATTCGTTTCGCTGCACTGCAGCAAGAGCCACTGGAAGTATCCTTCCACCCATAGGCTAAGCCGGGCTTACCCCGGAGTCTGAATGTGCTCCTCGTGAACTTTAGCCTTCCAATAAGGCGCGTTCACGGGTACCGGCGGCGGGATCCGGCAGGCGGCACGATGAGCAAGGAGGTGCAGGATGGAGCTAGCAAGCAATATGGTGGCGGGCGGCGCAGTGATGCGCGTTCCCGGACTTTCGGCCGTAATCCGGCTGATTTCCCTCGCGCGCGGGGTGTTCGCATTGATCGGCCTGAGCGCAGTGCTGGTGGTCGCGGTGCCGGCGTCGCGCGACGTGATGATGCGGCAGGCCGACGCGATCGCGCGCGCCAATCAGTCGGTTGCCGAAAGCGCGACCCTGGCGGCCGGCACGATTCAGGTCGCCGCGCCGGTGCACTCGAAGCAGGAGCAAGAAGCGGTCACCGCTTTCATCGCCAAGCGCTACCGCGTGGCAGATGAGGCCGTGGCGGGCTTCGTTTCGGCGGCCTATCGGGCAGGAGGCCAGTTCGCTGTTGACCCGCTGCTGATCCTCGCCGTGATGGCGGTCGAGTCGCGCTACAACCCCGTGGCCGAAAGCGTAGTTGGCGCCAAAGGGCTGATGCAAGTGCTGCCCCGGTTCCACCTGGACAAGCTCGAAGCGCACGGCGGCGAGGAGGCTTTGCTGGATCCCGACGTCAATATCGAGGTAGGGACCCAGATCCTGCGCGAGTATTTGCGCCGCTTCGGCCAAACCGTGACCGCGCTGCAGCAGTACGCTGGCGCCATGGACGAGCCGAACACCGATTACGCCGATAAAGTGCTCATGGAGCGATCGCGCCTGCAGGCTGCGTTGCGCCGCCTGCACCTCAAGTCCTAGACGCGCTCGCGGGCGCGGTGATCAGGCGCCGGCGCAGAAGCGTGCGATGCGCTGCGCACCTTCTCGCAGGTCCTGCATGCTGCGCGTATAGGCAAAGCGCAGGAAATGCCGCGTCTGGTTGAGCCCGAAGTCGGCGCCGGGAGTGGCCGCAACCCCGCCGCGCTCCAACAGACCGAGCGCGAAGCGCTTGGCGTCCCGGTCCAGGGCCGAGCAGTCCGCGTAGACGTAGAAGGCGCCGTTGGGGGTGCAGGGGACCGCAAGCCCGGCGCGCCGCAGCTCGGGCACGATGAAGTCGCGCCGCCGCTCGAATTCACTGCGCCGGTCCTCCAGGATCTTCAGCGACGGCGGCTCGAATGCCGCCAGGGCGGCATGTTGCGCGGCGGCCGACGGGCAGATGAAGAGGTGCTGCGCGATGTTCTCGAATGCGCGCGTGTCCGGTTGCGGAAGCACGGCCCAGCCCAGTCGCCAGCCGGTCATGCAGAAGTACTTCGAAAAGCTGTTCACCAGGACGACCTCGCCCGGCAGATCGAGCGCCGTTGAGGGCGCCTCGCCGTAGACCAGCCCCAGATAGATCTCATCGACGATGAGCACGCCGTCGCGTTCGGCGATGAACTGCGCGATGCGGCGCAGCTCGTCGCGCGCGAGCAAGGTACCGCTCGGATTGGACGGCGAGCCGACCAGCAGCGCACGGGTCTTCGCGCCCCAGGCGCGTCGCACCGCGTCGAGTGTCGGCTGGAACGCGGACTCGGCCCCGACTTCGATCGCCCTGGGCACGCCCTCGAAGGCGCGCACGAACTGCCGGTAGCCCGGATAGCCAGGGTCGGGAACGAGGACCTCGTCGCCCGGGTCGACGTACAGGGCGAGCACGAGCAGCAGCGCGCCCGAGGCGCCTGCGGTGACCGCGATGCGTGAAGCGGGAATCGAGACGCCGTAGCGGTTCGCGTAGTGCGCGGCGATCGCCTCGCGCAGCGCGGACAGCCCGAGCGCGGGGGTGTAGGCGGTCAATCCCTCGCGCAGGGCGCGCACCCCGGCTTCGACCACCGGCTCGGGCGCGGTGAAGTCGGGCTCGCCGATCTCCATGTGAATCACCCGCCGGCCCGCGTCCTCGAGCGCGCGCGCGCGCGATTGCACCTCCATGACCTCGAACGGGTGGATTTCCGCGGCGCGGCGTGAGGTGTGGGTGCGGGGTCGAATAGCGCCACAGATTATACGGACAATCGGCTTGCTGCCGCCCTGGCGAGGAAGGAACCCGACAACGGGTGCGCTATAATTTCCCTCCCTCCTGGAGCCGAACGTGGACGAGCAACTGAAGAAGAGCGCGCTCGAGTATCACCGGTTCCCGCGCCCGGGCAAGATATCGATCCTGCCGACCAAGCAACTTACCAACCAGCGCGACCTGGCGCTCGCTTATTCGCCCGGCGTGGCCGCGGCATGCCTCGAAATCGTTCGCGACCCCGCGGAGGCGGTCAACCTTACGTCGCGCGCGAACCTCATCGGCGTAGTCACCAACGGCACTGCGGTGCTCGGCCTGGGCGCCATCGGCCCGCTCGCCGCCAAGCCCGTCATGGAGGGCAAGGCGGTGCTGTTCAAGAAGTTCGCCGGCATCGACTGTTTCGACATCGAGCTGAACGAGCGCGATCCCGACAAGCTGGTCGAGATCATCGCCGCGCTCGAGCCGACCTTCGGCGGCATCAATCTCGAGGACATCAAGTCGCCGGAATGCTTCCTGATCGAGCGCAAGCTGCGCGAGCGGCTCAAGATCCCCGTTTTCCACGACGACCAGCACGGCACCGCGATCATCGTCGGCGCCGCGATCCTGAACGGGCTGCGGGTCGTCGGCAAGGAGCTGGCGAAGGTCAAGCTCGTCACCTCGGGCGCGGGGGCGGCCGCGCTCGCCTGTCTGGATCTGCTGGTGAAGATGGGAATGCCGGTCGAAAACATCACGGTGACCGACATCAACGGCGTGGTCTATCGCGGGCGCAAGGAGGAGATGGACCCGGACAAGTCGCGCTACGCGAAAGAAACGGGCGCGCGCACGCTCGCCGAGGTGCTCGCAGGTGCGGACATCCTGCTCGGCCTCTCGGCGGCGGGCGTGGTGAAGCCGGAGATGATCAAGAAGATGGCCGAGCGGCCGCTGATCCTCGCGCTCGCAAATCCCGAGCCGGAGATACGGCCTGAGCTGGCCAAGCAGGCGCGGCCGGACGCGGTCATCGCAACGGGGCGCTCCGACTATCCGAATCAGGTCAACAACGTGCTGTGCTTTCCGTTCATTTTCCGCGGCGCGCTGGACGTGGGCGCGACCAGCATCACGACGGAAATGGAGCTCTCGGCGGTGCGCGCAATCGCCGATCTGGCGCAGGCCGAAACCTCCGAGCAGGTCGCGCAGGCCTACGGCATCGAGTCGATAAGCTTCGGCCCCGAATACCTGATTCCGAAACCGTTCGATCCGCGCCTGATCGCGCGTATCGCACCCGCGGTCGCCAAGGCCGCGATGGATTCGGGCGTCGCGACCCGTCCGCTCGCGGATCTGGAAGCCTATCGGGAATCCCTGACGCAGTTCGTATACCACTCCGGTCTGATCATGAAGCCGCTGTTCTCGGCGGCCAAGGCGGCGCCCAGGCGCGTCGTCTACGCCGAAGGCGAGGACGAGCGGGTGCTGCGCGCGGTTCAGATCGTCGTCGACGAGGGCATCGCCAACCCGGTGCTGATCGGGCGCCCGGGCGTGATCGAGCAGAGGCTCGAGCGTCTGGGGCTTCGCATGCGTCCCGGGCGCGAGTTCGATCTGGTCAACCCGGAGTACGATCCGCGCTACCGCGACTACTGGAGCACCTATCACCAGCTCACCGAGCGCAAGGGAGTCTCGCCCGAATACGCGAAGATCGAGATGCGGCGCCGCAATACCCTGATCGGAGCCATGCTCATTCTCAAAGGCGAAGCCGACGCCATGCTGTGCGGCACTTTCGGCACCCACGCCCTGCACCTGCGCTACGTGGATCAGGTCATCGGACTGCGCCCCGGCGTCACGCATTACGCGGCGATGAACGCGCTGATGCTGCCCAAGCGCATGGTGTTCATCTGCGATACCTACGTCACGGTCGACCCGGACGCGGAGCACATCGCCGAAATGACGATTCTCGCCGCGGAGGAGGTGCGCCGCTTCGGCCTGACGCCCAAGGTGGCGCTGCTGTCGGCCTCCAACTTCGGCTCGGTCGAGCTGCCTTCGGCGGTGAAGATGCAGAAGGCGCTTGCGATCCTGCAGGAACGCGCGCCCGAACTCGAGGTCGAAGGTGAAATGCACGGCGACGCGGCATTGTCGGAGGAAATTCGCCTCAAGGTGTTCCCGCGCTCGCGCCTCAAGGGCGAGGCGAACCTGCTGATCATGCCGACGCTCGACGCATCCAACATCGCCTTCAACCTGCTCAAGACCGCGTCTGGCGACGGCGTCACCATCGGGCCGATCCTGCTCGGCGCCGCGCGCACCGTGCATATCCTCACGCCGTCGGCGACCGTGCGCCGCATCGTCAACATGACCGCGCTGACCGTGGTGGACGTGAACGCGCCGCGCGGCCAGGACCAGAGCCTGTTCTAGCGCACGGTCCTGGACTCGGCATGGCGAGCGCAGACTCCGCGGCAAACGTCGCCCCGTTTCCGGGACCTGCGCGCCCGCGCGCGGGTCTGGTGCTCACCGGAGGCGGGGCGCGCGCGGCCTACCAGGTCGGGGTGATCAAGGCGGTGTGCGAGGTCCTCGGCAGCCCCACGAAGAACCCCTTCCCGATCGTCTGCGGCACGTCGGCGGGTGCGATCAACGCCGCCATGCTCGCCGCGCAGGCCGACGATTTCAATGCCGCGGTCGCCACGCTGCTCGAGCAGTGGGAACACATGCGCTGCGGCAAGATCTACCGCACCGACAGCTGGAGCATCGCCAAGAGCGGTGCGCGCTGGCTGTCGTCGATGATGCTGGTTTCGCACCGCAATCCGGTCTCGCTGCTCGACAACACGCCGCTCAGGGAAACGCTGGAGAAGGGGCTGTCGTTCGAGCGCATCCAGCAGAACATCGACTCGGGCGCGCTTTACGCGGTGTGCGTCACCGCATCCGGCTACACCTCGGGCCAGAGCGTTTCCTTCTTCCAGGGCGGCTCGGGGCTCGAGGGATGGGAGCGCAACCAGAGAACCGGTGCCGCGGTATCGATGAAGCTGGAGTACCTGCTCGCCTCTTCGGCTCTGCCGTTCATCTTTCCCGCGGTCAAGGTGCATCGCGAGTACTTCGGCGACGGCTCGATGCGCCAGATCGCGCCCGTGAGCCCGGCGCTCCACCTGGGCGCTGACCGCGTGCTGGTGGTGGGCACCGGACGCCAGTCGGTCGAGCAGGCGCGCGCTCGCTCCAACATTTATCCGTCGCTGGCGCAGATCGCGGGTCATGCGCTGAACAGCATTTTCCTCGACAGCCTGATGGTCGACATCGAGCGACTGCAGCGAATCAACCGCACGCTGGATGCGATTTCCCCCGAAGCACGCACCAGCGGCAGCGTGCCGCTGCGGCCGATCAAGGTCCTGTTCATCGCGCCTTCGCAGCCGATCGAGCGCGTCGCGGCGCGCTTCCTGCACGAGCTTCCGCGCTCGGTTCGGTTCCTGCTGCGTCCGACCGGGGCGCTCAGCCGCTCGGGGTCGAACCTGGCGAGCTACCTGCTGTTCGAGGAGCCGTTTTGCAGAGCGCTCATCGATCTCGGCTACCAGGACACGCTCGAGCGCGAAGCGGACGTGCGCGCATTCTTCGAGGGCGTCTAGGCGCGCGGCCCGTGCGTGCGCGAACCGAATTCGGGAGAACCCATGTCAGACAGCAATCCGTCCCAGGATCCGTTCGAGATGTTCCGCCGGCTGTGGGGCCCGCTCGGGCTTCCCGTGCCCGGCATGGCGATGCCCACGCTCGATCCGCAGGAAGTCGAAAAGCGCATCGCCGAGCTGCGCTCGGTCGAGGGTTGGCTGACGCTGAACCTGAACATGGTGCGCTTCTCGATCCAGGGCCTCGAGCTGCAGAAATCGGCCCTGAACGCGATGCACGGCGGAGCGCAAGGCGCGGCGCAGGGATCCGCCGGCGCCGACGGGCAGGGCAGCGCCAACCCCATGCTCTGGCCGTGGGCGATGATGCAGCAGGCGATGACGGAACCCAAAGCCGAATCCAAGGATGAGCCCAAGGATCGGCCGAAGGACGAGCCGAAGGAATGAAACGCTTCGCCTACGCGCACGCCGCGGGCGCCGACTGGGAACGCTGCGTCGCCGAGTGCGCCGAGCGCATCGGGCGGCCGCAGCAGGGGCTCGGCTTCGTCTATTTCACCGAGGCCCTGGCGCCCCAGGCCGAACGCATCGTCGCCGCGCTGCGCCAGCGCACCGGGGTCGAAGACTGGGTCGGCACAGTCGGCGTGGGCGTGCTTGCGACCGGCGTCGAGTACCAGGAGGAGCCCGCGCTGGCGGCGATGGTCGCCGCGCTCGCGCCGCAGGACTTCCGCGTATTTTCGGGCCGCACGCGGCTGCCGCCGCCGGGCGAGCAGGCGGCGCACTTCGCGGTCGTGCACGCCGACCCGCGCACCCCGGACGTTGCCGGTCTGGTCGCCGACATGGCGTCGAAGGTGGACAGCGGCTACCTGGTCGGCGGCCTCTCCAGCTCGCGCACGCAGACGGTTCAGGTGGCCAACGAGGTGGTCTCGGGCGGACTGTCCGGGGTGGTGCTCGCGCCCACGGTGAAGGTTTCCACCCGCCTGACGCAGGGCTGCGCGCCGCTGTCCGCGCCCGGCAGCGCCTCCGGGGTCGGTCGCTACCGCGTCAGCGCCTGCGAGGAGAACGTCGTCGCCGAACTGGACGGGCGGCCCGCGCTCGATGTCTTTCGCGAGGCGGTGGGCGAGCTGCTCGCGCGCGACCTGCGGCGCGCGGCGGCGTACGTGCTCGTGGGCCTGCCGGTGCGCGGCTCCGACACCGGGGACTACCTGGTGCGCAACCTGGTGGGCATCGACCCGCGCAACAAGCTGATCGCGATCGGGGACGTGGTGGAGCAGGGCGACGAAATCATTTTCTGCAAGCGCGACGCCGCCAGCGCCGACGAGGACCTGCGGCGTATCGTGGGCGAATTGCGCGCCAGCGGCCCCGCGCCGCGCGGCGCGCTGTATTACTCCTGTCTCGGGCGCGGCGAGCACATGTTCGGCCGGCGCGGCGCGGAGATGGAGCTCGTGCGCGAGACGCTTGGCGACGTGCCGCTGGTAGGATTCTTCTGCAGCGGCGAGATTTCCCACGACCGGCTCTATGGCTACACCGGCGTTCTTACGATATTTCACTGAGGAGGCATAGATGGCAAAGGCAATTCGTTTTCACAAGGCCGGAGGGCCCGAGGTTCTGCAGCTGGACGATGTGCAGGTCGGCGACCCCGGGCAGGGGCAGGTGCGCATCCGGCACACCGCGATCGGGGTCAATTTCGTCGATACCTACCAGCGCTCCGGGCTCTACCCGATGCCGCTGCCGCAGGTGGCGGGCAACGAAGCTGCGGGCGTGATCGAGGCGGTCGGTCCGGGCGTCAGCGAGCTGAAGGCGGGCGACCGCGTGACCTATACCGGCCTGATCGGCTCGTATTGCGAGTCGCGCGTCGTCCCGGCCGACCGGATGGTGAAGCTGCCGCAGGGCATCAGCGAGGAACAGGCCGCTTCGATGCTGCTCAAGGGCCTTACGGTCCACTACCTCATCTTCTCGACCTATGCCGTGAAGCGCGGCGACACGGTGCTCTGGCACGCTGCGGCCGGCGGCGTCGGTCTGATCGCCTGCCAGTGGCTCAAGGCGCTCGGCGTCACCACCATCGCCACTGCGGGCTCGGACGAGAAGACAGCGCTCGCCAAGGCGCACGGCGCCGATCACGTCATCAACTACTCGAAGGAAAACTTCGTCGAGAAGGTCAAGGCGATCACGGGCGGCAAGGGCGTGCCGGTGGTTTACGACGGGGTCGGCAAGGCGACCTGGGAAGGCTCGCTCGATTGCCTGCGCCCGCGCGGGCTGATGGTGACCTTCGGCAACGCCTCGGGCCCGGTGCCGCCGGTCAATCTGGGCATTCTGTCCGCGAAAGGCTCGCTCTACGTCACGCGCCCGACGCTCGCCACCTACATCGCCGCGCGCGCCGATCTGGTCGAGCGTGCGAACGCGCTGTTCGACGTGGTGAAGTCCGGCAAGGTCAAGATCGAGACGACGGCGCGCTACAAGCTGGCCGACGCGGCGCAGGCGCACCGCGACCTCGAGTCGCGCAAGACCACCGGCTCCGTCGTCCTGATGCCGTAACGGGAGCCTGCAGCCGCATGCGCGCCAGGCTGATTCACGGCCGGGCGATCGAGCTCGACGTGGAGGAGCTGCGCCGGCGCCTTGCGGCTCCCGGCCCCGGCGCCGAGGCGCTGCTGGGAGACCCGGGCGTGGAAAGCGGGGGCGCCGGGCTCACGCGCGCGTCGGTGCTGATGCCGATCGTCGAACGCGAACGAGAGCTGACGATGCTTTTCACGCGCCGCACCGCGCACCTGCGCAGCCACTCCGGCCAGATCAGCTTTCCCGGCGGGCGGGCCGAGCCCGCGGACCCGACGCCCGAGTCGACCGCGCTGCGCGAGACGCAGGAGGAGATCGGGCTTGGTCCGGACAGGGTGCGGCTGCTCGGCCGCCTCGAGGACTACAGCACCCGCACCGGCTACCGCATCACGCCGGTGGTCGGCGCGGTGGCGGCGCCGTTCGAACTGCGGCCCGATGCGTACGAGGTGGACGAAGTGTTCGAGGTGCCGCTGTCGTTTCTGCTCGACCCGCGCAATCACCAGCAGCACTCGCGCGTGTTCGAGGGCGAAACGCGCTGGTTCTACGCCATTCCCTATCGCGACTACTACATCTGGGGCGCCACCGCGGGCATGCTGGTCAATCTCTATCGCCATCTATGCTATCTTGACGCGTCTCCGGGACCATCGGTGTCATGAGCGTCATCGCGATCATTGCTGCGCTGGTCCTCGAGCAGTGGCGCCCGCTCGGTGACCGCAAGGTGTACTTCGCCGTGCTCGCGGACGTGGCCGATCGCGTGGAACGCGCGTTCAACGCGGAGCAAGGCGGGCACGGCCTGATCGCCTGGCTGGTGGCGGTGCTGCCGACGGTCGCGGCGGCGGTCGCACTGCACGTGCTGCTGCGCATGGCGAGCCCGCTGCTCGCGCTGCTGTTCGACGTCGCGGTGCTCTACCTGACGCTCGGCTTCCGGCAGTTCAGCCACTCGTTCACCGCCATCCAGAGCGCGCTCAAGTCGGGCGAGCTCGACCGCGCGCGCGAACTGATCGCCGACTGGCGCGGCGAAGCGGTGCGGCCGCGCGCGCGCGAGGAGATCGTGCGCCTGTCGATCGAGGAGGCGCTGCTCGCCTCGCACCGGCACGTGTTCGGCGTGCTGCTGTGGTACGTGCTGCTGCCTGGCCCGAGCGGGGCGATCCTGTACCGGCTGGCCGTGTTCCTCGGCCGGCGCTGGAGCGGCCTGGGCGCGTTCGGCGAATTCGCCCAACGCGCGCTGTTCGTCCTCGAGTGGCCGGCCGTGCGCCTGACCGCGGCCGCGTTCGCGGTGGTGGGCGACTTCGAGGACGCGGTCTACTGCTGGCGCTCCCAGGCCCGCAGCTGGCCCGACCCGAACGCGGGCGTGGTGCTCGCC
>JBAUTW010000303.1:0-8025 GCA_049582365.1 Burkholderiales bacterium
TTGATCGCGTCGAAATCCTCGTCCTGCTGGACCTGCTTGAAGAGCTCCAGTAGCGCTTTCATCAGTACCTCTCCAGGTCGATATCAATGCCGAGCGAGCGGATCTCCTTCACCAGCACGTTGAAGGACTCCGGCATGCCGGCGTCGATCTTGTGGTCGCCCTTGACGATGTTCTCGTACACCTTGGTGCGGCCATTTATGTCGTCCGACTTGACCGTCAGCATCTCCTGCAGGGTGTAAGCCGCGCCGTACGCCTCCAGCGCCCAGACCTCCATCTCGCCGAAGCGCTGGCCGCCGAACTGCGCCTTGCCCCCGAGCGGCTGCTGCGTGACCAGGCTGTACGGCCCGGTCGAGCGCGCGTGCATCTTGTCGTCCACCAGGTGGTGCAGCTTCAGCACGTGCATATAGCCCACGGTCACCTGGCGATCGAACGCCTCGCCGGTGCGGCCGTCGTACAGGGTGACCTGGCCGGAAGTCGGCAGCCCGGCGGTCTCGAGCATGGCGTTGATCTCGGCCTCCGCCGCGCCGTCGAACACCGGGGTCGCGAAAGGCACGCCTTCCCTGAGATTGTTCGCGAGCAGCATCACCTCGTCGTCGTTCAGATCGGCGATCGTGTCTTCTTTCGTGTTCGAAACGTAGATCTGCGCCAGCGTCTTCTTCAACTCGGAAGCCTTCGCCTGCTGCTTGAGCATCTCGCCGATGCGCAGCCCCAGCCCCTTGGCTGCCCACCCGAGGTGCGTCTCGAGGATCTGCCCGACGTTCATGCGCGATGGCACGCCGAGCGGGTTCAGCACCACGTCGACCGGGGTGCCGTCGGCCATGTGCGGCATGTCCTCGACCGGAACGATCTTGGAAATCACGCCTTTGTTGCCGTGCCGGCCGGCCATCTTGTCGCCAGGCTGCAGGCGGCGCTTCACCGCGACGTACACCTTGACCATCTTCAACACGCCCGGAGGCAGCTCGTCGCCCTGCGTGAGCTTCTTGCGCTTGGCCTCGAACATCGCGTCGAACTCGCGCCGCTTCTGCGCCAGCGAGTCCTTCAGGCCCTCGAGCTGCGCGGCGGCCTCTTCGTTCGCCAGCCTGATGTCGAACCAGTCGTAGCGCTCGATCGACTCGAGATAGCTCTTGACCAGCTTGGTGCCCTTGGCGAGGCGCTTCGGCCCGCCGTTGGCCATCTTGCCCACCAGCAGCCTTTCCAGCCGCTCGAAGGTGTCGGACTCGACGATGCGCATCTGGTCCGCGAGGTCGGTCTTGTAGCGGCGCAGGTCGTCCTCGATGATCTGCTGGCTGCGTTTGTCGCGCTCGATGCCCTCGCGCGTGAAGACCTGGACGTCGATCACCGTGCCCGAGATGCCCGAGGGCACGCGCAGGCTGGTGTCCTTAACGTCGCTTGCCTTCTCGCCGAAGATCGCGCGCAGGAGCTTCTCCTCCGGCGTGAGCTGGGTCTCGCCCTTGGGCGTCACTTTGCCCACCAGCACGTCGCCCGCCTCGACTTCGGCGCCGATGTAGACGATGCCGGACTCGTCCAGGCGCGACAGCTGCCCCTCGGACAGGTTGGAGATGTCGCGCGTGATGTCTTCCGGCCCGAGCTTGGTATCGCGCGCAACGACCGTCAGCTCCTCGATGTGGATCGAGGTGAAGCGGTCGTCGCCGACCACCCGCTCCGAGATCAGGATCGAATCCTCGAAGTTGAAGCCGTTCCACGGCATGAACGCGACCAGCATGTTCTGGCCGAGCGCGAGCTCGCCCAGGTCGGTCGAGGCGCCGTCGGCCACCACGTCGCCCTTGGCGATGCGCTCGCCCTGCTTCACGATCGGGCGCTGGTTGATGTTGGTGTTCTGGTTCGAGCGCGTGTATTTGGTGAGCTTGTAGATGTCCACCCCCACGTCGCCAGGCACGGTTTCGTCGTCGTTCACCCGCACCACGATCCGATTCGCATCGACGTAGTCCACCACGCCGCCGCGCAGCGCGATGACGCAGGTGCCGGAGTCGATTGCCGCAGTGCGCTCGACGCCGGTGCCGACCAGCGGCTTTTCCGGCCGCAGGCAGGGCACGGCCTGGCGCTGCATGTTGGACCCCATCAGCGCGCGGTTGGCGTCGTCGTGCTCGAGGAATGGAATCAGCGACGCGGCAACCGAGACGATCTGCGCCGGCGCCACGTCCATGTACTGCACTTCCTCGGGTGACTTGAGCTCGAACTCGTTCTTGAAGCGGCACGACACCAGCGTGTCGACCAGCTTGCCGGCCTTGTCGATCTGGGCGTTCGCCTGCGCGATCACGTAGTTGCCTTCCTCGATCGCCGAGAGGAACTCGATCTCGTTCGTCACCTTGCTGTTGGCCACCTTGCGGTACGGCGTCTCGAGGAAGCCGTACTTGTTGGTCCGCGCGTAAAGCGCGAGCGAGTTGATCAGCCCGATGTTCGGGCCTTCCGGCGTCTCGATCGGGCAGACGCGGCCGTAGTGGGTCGGGTGTACGTCGCGCACCTCGAAGCCGGCGCGCTCGCGCGTCAGGCCGCCTGGCCCGAGGGCCGAGACACGGCGCTTGTGCGTGATCTCGGACAACGGGTTGGTCTGGTCCATGAACTGCGACAGCTGCGAGGAGCCGAAGAACTCCTTGATCGCAGCGGAGATCGGCTTGGCGTTGATCAGGTCGTGCGGCATCAGGTTGTCGCTCTCGGCCTGCGACAGGCGCTCCTTCACCGCGCGCTCGACGCGTACCAGGCCGGCGCGGAACTGGTTCTCGGCCAGCTCGCCGACGGAGCGCACGCGCCGGTTGCCAAGATGGTCGATATCGTCTATCTCGCCGCGGCCGTTGCGCAGCTCGACCAGGATGCGGATCACCTCCACGATGTCGCGCGGGCTGAGCGTGAAGCGTTGCTCGATTTTCGCGTCCAGCTTCTGCCGGTCGACGCCCTTCGCCTTGAGGTCGTGGAACATCTTGTCCATGACCGCCTGAGCCTGCTCTTCGGTAGAGACGCCCTCGATGCTGACTTTGTTCAGCGAAAGCTCGGGCACGTTGCCGAAATAGGCGCGCACCTCCTGCTCCGCCTCCTTCGCCAGCGCGATGTTCTTGAGCCGGACCTGCCAGCTCGTTTCGCTCGGCGCGGCGATGCGGCGGTTGAATTTCATGCGGCCGACCGCGGAAAGGTCGTAGCGTTCCTCGGCAAAGAACAGACCGTTGAACAGGGCCTCGACGGCGTCCTCCGTGGGCGGCTCGCCGGGACGCATCATGCGGTAGATCGCGATGCGCGCGGCGTTCAGATCGGTGGTTTCGTCCGCGCGCAGGGTTTGCGAGATGTAGGCGCCCTGGTCGAGATCGTTGGTGAACAGCGTCTGGACCTTGCCCACCTTCGCTTCACGCAGCTGGGCGAGCAGCGTTTCGGTGATCTCGTCGTTCGCGTTGGCGACGATCTCGCCGGTATCCGAATTCACCACGTTGTGCGCGAGGGCGCGGCCGATGATGAACTCGTCGGGCGCGGTGAGTTTCTTGATTCCCGCTGCTTCCATGTCGCGGATGTGCTTCACCGTGATGCGCTTGTTCTGCGCCACGATCAGCTTGCCGGACTTGTCGTTGATGTCGAAACGCGCTACCTCGCCGCGCAGACGCTCCGGAACCACCTCGAACAGGACGTGGTTCGGCTCGATGTTGAAGCTATCGAACGCGAAGAACTCCTTGAGGATCCGCTCCGGCGTGTAGCCGAGCGCCTTGAGCAGGATCGTTGCCGGCATCTTGCGGCGACGGTCGACGCGGAAGAACACGATGTCCTTGGCATCGAACTCGAAGTCGAGCCAGGAGCCGCGATAGGGGATCACCCGGGCCGAGAACAGCAGCTTGCCCGAGCTGTGGGTCTTGCCGCGGTCGTGCTCGAAGAACACTCCCGGCGAGCGGTGCAGCTGCGAGACGATGACGCGCTCGGTGCCGTTGATGACGAACGATCCGGTGGTGGTCATGAGCGGGATCTCGCCCATGTAGACCTCCTGCTCCTTGACCTCCTTGGTGGTCGGTTTGGGCGCCTCCTTGTCCATGATCACTAGGCGCACCTTCGCGCGCAGCGGGCTGGCGTAGGTCAGGCCGCGCTGCTGGCATTCCTTGACGTCGAACGGGGGCTCGCCGAGCATGAAGCTGACGAACTCGAGGCGCGCGTTCCCCGAATGGCTGGAGATCGGGAAGATCGACATGAACGCCGCCTGCAGGCCCTCGCTCTTGCGCTTTTCGGGCGCAACGCTCGCCTGCAGGAACGCGGTATAGGACTCGAGCTGCGTCGCGATCAGAAAGGGCACGTTGAGCACGCTTGCGCGCTTGGCGAAGCTCTTGCGGATGCGTTTACGCTCGGTGAGGGAATAGGTCATGAAGGCTCCCAGTGAAGGAACGCTATTGCGGCAAAGGACAAAGCGAAGACGCGGCGGTCCGTCGGTTCGCAGCGTCTTGGTTTTGCACTCTGTCTCTGTGTCTTAAAGCTCGGGACGGGTAAGTGAGTCCGGCGGCCCGGAAGTTCCGGGCCGTCGGGCTCCAACCAGGGCTTACTTGATCTCGGCCTTTCCGCCGGCGTCGGTAAGCTTCTTCACTATTGCATCGGCGTCGGCCTTGGAAACGCCCTCCTTGACCGGCTTGGGCGCGCCATCGACCAGGTCCTTGGCCTCTTTCAGCCCCAGACCGGTCAGCTCGCGTACCGCCTTGATGACGTTCACCTTGTTGTCGCCGATCGCGGTCAGCGTGACGGTGAATTCGGTCTTTTCCTCCGCCGCAGCGGCACCGCCCGCGGCGCCGCCAGCCGGTGCCGCAACCGCAACAGCGGCCGCGGCCGAGACGCCGAACTTGTCTTCCATGTCCTTGATGAGCTGCGACAGCTCCAGGACGCTCATGCCCGAAATTGCCTCGAGAATTTGTGCTCGTTCCATCTTCAACTCCTGAATGTTTAGGGTTCCTGATTGTTTGGTCGGTTCGGATCAGGCCGCAGCCTTCTCCATGTGGTCGCGTACCGCGGCCAGCGTGCGCACGAACTTGCCCGGCACCTCGTTCATGGTCCGCACGAGCTTGGCGACCGGCGCCTGCATCGTGCCCATGAGCTTGGCCAGCAGCTCGTCGCGGCTCGGCAGCAATGCGAGCGCCGTAACGTCCTTGGCGGACATCACGCTGTTCGGCATTGCCCCGCCCTTGATGACGAAGAACTCGTTCGTCTTGGCAAACTCGGCCAGCACTTTTGCGCCAGCGACCGGATCCTGCGCGATGCCGTACATCAGCGGGCCGCTCATCTGCTCGGCCAGCTTCTCGAACGGGGTACCCTTTACGGCACGCCGTGCGAGGGAATTCTTCAGCACGCGCAGGTAGACGCCCGACTTCCTTGCGGCGGCGCGCAGGCCAGTCACGCTCTCGACATCGAGGCCGCGATATTCCGCGACGATCAACGCCTGTGCGTTGCTGAGCTGCGCGGCGATCTCGGTTACGACCGCCTGCTTCTGCTCCAGACTAAGACTCAAGGTCTACCTCCTTGCGTTGATCAAACGGCCGTGCCTTGCGGTACGGCCCCCATGGCGACCTTGAATCAGGAACCCTAGATTCCTGCTTCGGGTGCGCCGTCTGCGTAGGGCGCTGCTGCTTGTTTAAGCCGCCGCGGTCAAACACCCGTGCGGCCCCTACGGTCTTTGACAGCAACCGGCCGTTCCTGCGAACGACCGGCAGCCCAAAGTCCTTGCTTCACTGCTGCGGTTGCGCCGCGAGCGACGCGGGATCGATCTTGACCCCCACGCCCATCGTGCTCGACACCGACAGCTTCTTCAAATAAACGCCCTTCGAGCCCGACGGCCTGACCCTGTTCAGCGCCTCGATCAGCGCCGCGAGGTTGTCACGCAGCTGCTCGGGCGTGAACGACGCGCGCCCGATCCTGCACTGCACGGTCCCGGACTTGTCGGCGCGGAATTGCACCTGCCCCGCCTTCGCGTTCTTTACGGCTGCGGCGACGTCGGGCGTCACGGTGCCGACTTTCGGATTTGGCATCAGACCGCGCGGACCGAGAATCTGGCCCAGCTGGCCTACCACGCGCATCGCGTCCGGAGCGGCGATCACCACGTCGAACTCGATCTTGCCGCCCTTGATGCTCTCCGCCAGATCCTCGAAGCCGACCAAGTCGGCGCCGGCCGCTTTGGCGGCTTGCGCCCTGTCGCCCTGCGCGAATACCGCCACTCGCACCGACTTGCCGGTACCGGAGGGGAGCACGACCGAGCCGCGCACCGACTGGTCGGTCTTCTTGGCGTCGATGCCCAAGTTCACCGCCACATCCACCGACTCGTCGAACTTCGCGGTCGCGGTGTCCTTGATCAGTTTCATTGCGTCGATCGCGGGGTAGGCGAGCGCGCGGTCGACTTTGCCCGCGAGGGCTTTCCTGCGCTTGCTGATGGCCATTTACATGCCCTCCACGACGATGCCCATCGAGCGCGCGCTGCCGGCGACCGTGCGCATTGCGGCCTCGAGATCCGCTGCCGTGAGATCGGGGGTCTTGGCCTTCGCGATCTCCTCGACCTGCTTACGGGTGATCTTGCCGACTTTGTCGGTATGCGGCCGCGGGCTCCCGCTTTCGACGCCGGCTGCCTTCTTGATCAGCACCGTGGTCGGCGGCGTCTTGATGATGAAGGTGAAGCTCTTGTCGGCATACGCCGTGATCACCACGGGCAGCGGCAGGCCCGGCTCGACCTTTTGCGTCTGCGCGTTGAACGCCTTGCAGAATTCCATGATGTTCAGGCCGCGCTGGCCCAGCGCCGGGCCGATGGGGGGCGAGGGATTCGCCTTTCCCGCTGGCACCTGCAATTTGACGTAGCCGACGATTTTCTTTGCCATGCTTGTCTCCTATTGGGTCCGAACGAACGCCGCAGCGCTCTCCCCGTTACGCCTTCTCAACCTGCCCGAACTCCAGCTCAACCGGAGTCGAGCGACCAAAAATCGTGACCGCCACGCGCAGGCGGCTCTTTTCGTAGTTCACGTCTTCCACCGTTCCCTGGAAATCCGTAAACGGGCCATCCTTGACGCGAACCATCTCGCCGTTTTCGAACAGCACTTTCGGCTTGGGCTTTTCCACGCCCTCGCGCATCTGCTGCATGATCGCGGCGACCTCCTTCTCCGAAATCGGAGCGGGTTTGGTCGCCGTGCCGCCGACGAAGCCGGTCACCTTGTTGGTGTTCTTGACCAGGTGCCAGGTGTCGTCGTTCATCTCCATCTCGACCAGCACGTAGCCCGGGAAGAACTTGCGCTCGGACATATGCTTCTGGCCGCCCTTCATTTCGACCACTTCCTCGACCGGAACGAGGATGCGGCCGAACTTGTCCTGCATTCCGGCGCGCGAGATGCGGTCCTCCAGCGCGCGCTGCACCGACTTTTCGAAGCCGGAATAGGCATGCACCACGTACCAGCGTTTGCTCATGTCGACTTGCTCGATTCTGGCCACTTTAAGTCTTCTTCCATCCGAGGATCACGTCGTACAGGACCCACTCGAGGCCCTTGTCGCTGATCCAAAGAAACACCGCCATCGCCACGGCGAACGCGAACACGGCGGCGGTGGTTTGTACCGTCTCCTTGCGCGTCGGCCACACCACCTTCTTTGCTTCCACGATCGCCTCGCGCGCAAACGCGACGAACCGGCGCCCGGGCTCGGTGACCCAGGCGACCGCGCAGCCGGCGAGAAGGCCGCCAAATACGGAAAGGACGCGCAGCAGCACGTCGCCCTCTCCCAGCCAGTAGTAGCCCCAGAGGCCCAGTGCCGCGAGGGCTAGCGCAATCACCAGCTTTATCTTGTCGAGCATCGTTTCAGCAGTGTCCGTGGAATTTGGCAGGCCAAGAGGGAATCGAACCCCCAACCTTCGGTTTTGGAGACCGACGCTCTGCCAGTTGAGCTATTGGCCTGTGAGCTCACTTACTCGATGACCTTGGCGACGACGCCGGCGCCGACGGTCTTGCCGCCCTCGCGGATGGCAAAGCGCAAGCCCTGCTCCATCGCGATCGGCGCAATCAGCGTCACCACCATCTTGATGTTGTCCCC
>JBAUTW010000304.1:0-14923 GCA_049582365.1 Burkholderiales bacterium
CAGCAGCACGGGCCAGGCGCCGCGCTCGAGCGCGGTGAACGGGCGCAGCCCGGCGTATGCCTCGAGCAGCGAGCGCGCCCTCGAGGGATCCAGCCTGCGGTCGCGCGCGGCGTCGACCAGGCACCAGTCGTTGGCGCACACGGCGAGATCGAACAGCAGACAGTCGACGCCGGCGAAGTAGAAGTCGATCACGCCCGATATGCGGCCGCCCTCGAACAGGGCGTTGTCGCGGAACAAGTCGGCATGCACCGCGCCGCGCGGCAAGTCGGGGAAGCGGTACAACGCCTGAAAGCGCAGCTCCTCGTCCAGCAGGGCCTTGGCCTCGGCATCGAGGAAGGGGCGCACATCGCGCGCGGCGGCGCGCCACCACTTCGGTCCGCGCGGGTTGTCGAGGTATTCATGGTAGGAGCGGCCGGCGAGGTGCATGCGCCCGAGCAACGCACCGAGCTCGGCGCACTCGTGCACGCCGGGGCGCTCGATTGAGCTGCCGCCCAGGCGTGTCACCAGCGCCGCGGGCTTGCCGTTCAGGCGCGACAGATACTGGTCGGACAGGTCTGCCATCGGCGCCGGGCAGGGTATGCCGTGGCGCGCGAGGTGGGCCATCAATCCGAGGTAGAACGGCAGCTCGGCCGCGGGCAGACGCTCGAACAGGGTGAGTACGTAGCGTCCCTGGCTGGTGGTCACGAAGTAGTTGGTGTTCTCGATTCCTGCTGCGACCGGCTCGAGCGCGGCGAGGCTGCCGACCGAATAGTTGCGCAGCCACTCGGAGAGCTGGGATTCGGAAACGGGAGTGTAGACCGACATGGAGCGCTGGCTAGGCTCCGTTCGATCGGGCGCCCGGCACGGGCGGTGGAGCCGGAATCACTCCCAGGTCTTGATCGGCCACATCGGAACGCGCACGCCGTCGTCGAGCGAGTCGCGGCGCATCCAAGTTCCGTTGCCGCTGGTGTCGATCAGGTAATAGACCGGGCCGTTCTTCGGCGTCACCTTGAGCATGATCACCTGACCGCCCTTGCGGATCGGCTCGACCTTGTCTCCCTCCTGCACCGGTATGCGCACCTGAGGTTCCTGGATCGGGCTGCTCGTCCCGGGCGCCGGGGGCGGTGGGCCGGGCAGCGGCTCGAGCTTCGGCGGCGCCGACTGCTGCGCGAATGCCTGCAGCACGACGGCGGCGAGTAGAACTACGGGTAAGCGGCGCATTGGGCGGGCGTTGAGCTTGGAATTCTAGCAGAGCGGGAACGGTCAAAGGTTTAGCAGAATCTCGCGCTCCGCCGGCGAAGGTTCGAATCCGCGCTTCTCGTAGAACGTGAAGATCGCGTCCACCGCCTGCTGCGGCTCCTCTACCACCTGCAGCAGCTCGAGATCCATCGCATCGATGGTTCCAGCATCGATCAGCCGCTCGCGAAACCAGCCTAGCAGTCCATCCCAGAACGCGCGCTGCATCAGGATGATCGGCATCTTGCGCGTCTTGCGCGTTTGCACCAGCGTGAGCGCCTCGAACAGCTCGTCCAAAGTGCCGAAGCCGCCGGGGAGCACCACGTACGCGGTGGCGAACTTCACGAACATCACCTTGCGCGCGAAGAAATGCTTGAAGCGAAGGCTCAGGTCCTGATAGGGATTGGGGTGCTGATCGCGCGGAAGATCGATGTTCAGTCCGACCGCGGGGGCGCGGCCGTAGAACGCACCTTTGTTGGCGGCCTCCATCACGCCCGGCCCGCCGCCCGAGATGACTGCGAAGCCCGCGTCGGACAGCAGCCGCGCAGTGCGTTCGGCGAGCAGGTAGACCTTCGAGTCCGGCGCGGCGCGCGAGCTGCCGAACATCGACACCGCCGGTCGAATACCCGCCAGCCGCTCGGTGCCTTCGACGAACTCTGCCATAATGCCGAACAGCCTCCACGCCTCGCGGGAAGGGATCTCGTACGCCGGGTTGGCGAGCTTCGGCATCTTCTCGTTCTTCATCGTGTCCGGGAATCATCCTGAAAAGACGCTCCTGCTCGTGGACGGGTCCTCGTACCTGTACCGGGCGTTCCACGCGCTACCGGAGCTGAAGAGCCCTCAAGGCGAGCCCACCGGCGCCATCTACGGCGTGTTGAGCATGCTAAGGCGGCTGGGCGCGGACTACAAGGCGCAGGCCCGCGCCTGCGTGTTCGACGCCAAGGGCAAGACCTTCCGCGACGAAGCCTACCCGGAGTACAAGGCGCATCGCCCGCCCATGCCGGACGATCTCGCGGCGCAGATCGAGCCGCTCAAGCGGGCGGTCGAAGCGCTCGGCTGGCCGGTGCTGGCGATCGAGGGCGTCGAGGCGGACGACGTGATCGCGACGCTCGCCGAGCAGGGCAAAGCCCGAGCCTGGCGCTGCGTCATCTCGACCGGCGACAAGGACCTCGCGCAACTGGTCGACCCGAGCGTGACGCTGGTGAACACGATGTCGAACGAAACCCTGGACGTTGCGGGCGTGCAGCGGAAGTTCGGCGTCGCCCCGGAGCGCATCGTCGACTATTTCGCCCTGGTCGGCGACGCGGTCGACAACGTTCCGGGCGTTGCCAAGGTCGGGCCGAAAACCGCTGCCAAGTGGATCGCGCAGTTCGGTTCGCTCGACGAGGTGATCGCTCACGCGGGCGAGATTGGCGGTGTGGTAGGCGAAAACCTTCGCAAGACGCTCGGCTGGCTGCCGCAGGCGCGCTTGCTCCTGAGCGTGAAGCGCGACGTGCCGCTGCCAATCGGGCTGGCCGATCTGGAAGACGGCGCCGCCGACCGCGAGCGCCAGCGCGAATTGTTCGAGCGCTTCGGCTTTCGCTCCTGGTTGAACGAGCTCGGGGCGCCGCCGGTCGCAGCCGCGCCCACTCCTTCGCCGGAACGGGCCGCGCGCAGGCGATACGACTGCGTGCACGACGAGCCGGCGCTTCGCGCACTGCTCGGCGCACTGCAGGCCGCCGCGCTGACCGGCTTCGACACCGAAACGACAGGCCTTGAGCCGATGCAGGCACGGCTGGTCGGGATGTCCTTCGCCTACGGCGACACCGCCGTCTACCTGCCGCTCGCGCACGACTATCCCGGGGCGCCGGCGCAGCTCGGCGTCGAGGCCGCGCTCGCGCTGCTGCGTCCCTGGCTGGAGGACGCGGCGCGCGCCAAGGTGGGACAGAACCTAAAGTTCGATGCGCATATTCTGGCCAACCACGGCGTCAAGCTCGCCGGAATCGCGCACGATACGCTGCTGGAGTCGTACGTGTTCGAGGTGCACGAGCGGCACGACCTCGATTCCCTGGCGCAGCGGCACCTGGGCTGGAAAACGATCTCCTACGACGACGTCACCGGCAAGGGCGCGGCGCGGATTCCGTTCTCGGCAGTCGACATCCAGCGCGCGACCGACTACGCGGCGGAGGACGCCGACTGCGCGCTCGCGGTGCACGACGCGCTCTACCCGAAGATCGCTGCCGACGAAAAGCTGAGCTTCGTCTACCGGAACATCGAGATGCAGGTGCTGCCGGTGCTGCTGCGCATGGAGCGCAACGGCGTGCTGCTCGACAGCACAAAGCTGGAGGCGCAAAGCCACGAGCTGGGCAAGGAAATGCTCGAGAAAGAACAGAAGGCCTACGAGGCCGCCGGCCAGCCCTTCAATCTCAATTCGCCGAAGCAGATCCAGGAAATCCTGTTCGAACGTCAGGGCCTGCCGGTGAAGAAGAAGACGCCCTCCGGCGCGCCATCCACCGACGAGGACGTGCTGGCCGAGCTGGCGCAGGACTACCCGCTACCGAAGATCCTGCTCGAGTACAGAGGGCTGGCGAAACTGAAATCGACTTACACCGACAAACTGCCGCGCATGGTGAACCCTCGCACCGGGCGCGTGCACACCACCTATTCGCAGGCGGTGGCGGTCACCGGGCGCCTGGCCTCGACCGAACCCAACCTGCAGAACATCCCGATCCGCACCCCGCAGGGCCGGCGCATCCGCGAGGCTTTCATCGCCCCGCCCGGGTGCCGCATCCTGAGCGCCGACTACTCGCAGATCGAGCTGCGCATCATGGCGCACCTGTCGGGCGACGAAGGCCTGCGCCACGCCTTCGCGCACGGCCACGACGTGCACCGCGCCACCGCCGCCGAGGTCTTCGGCCGCCCGCTGAATGAAGTGACGCAAGACGAACGCCGCACCGCCAAGGTGATCAACTTCGGCCTGATCTACGGCATGTCCTCGTTCGGCCTGGCGCAGAACCTCGGCATCGAGCGCGCCACCGCCCAAGCCTACATCGAGTCCTACTTCTCCCGCTACCCGGGGGTCCGGCGCTACATGGACGAAACGCGCGAGCGCGCCCGCAAACTGGGTTACGTTGAGACGGTGTTTGGCCGCCGCCTGTGGTTGGCGGAAATGAAGAGCGGCTCGCCGCAGCGCCGCCAGGCCGCCGAGCGCGCCGCGATCAACGCGCCGATGCAGGGCACGGCGGCCGACCTGATCAAGCTCGCCATGGTTACGGTGCAGAAGTGGCTCGATGAGCGCGGCTTCGGCGCAAAGCTGATCATGCAGGTGCACGACGAGCTCGTGCTCGAAGTGCCTCAGCGCGAACTGGACGAGGTGCGCGAAGGACTGCGGACGCGCATGCAGGACGTCGCCCGACTCGAGGTGCCGCTGATCGTGGACGTGGGGGTGGGCGACAACTGGGACGAAGCGCACTAGCTTGCGCCAGGTTGTCGGGCACTGCCACCATGTGCTACCTTGCAGCGGCTTCAGGATCAGAATCTCTCAAGAGGGGAGCGAATCCCCCGCACAACGACCAAAGGGGGAAGACATCATGCGTAAAGCAAATCACAGCGCTGTCGCGGTTGCGATCGTGGCTGCGTTGGCGGCCCTGTCCGCCAGCGCCGCGGAAGTCAACGGGCCGAAAATCGAGTGGAAGTTCTCCACCTGGGGCAATCCGCGCGCGTTCACCAAGGGCATCGAGGTGCTGGCCGACATCGTGTCGAAGAAGACCGACGGCAACTTCACCATCCGCATCGGCTACGGCGAGGCGTTCTCCAAAGACCGCGAGAACCTAGACGGCATCAAGCTGGGGGCGCTCGACGGAGCGCATTTCTGCAATTTCTACCATCCGGGCAAGAATCCGGCGTTCATGGTCTTTTCGCTGCCGTTTCTGCCGCTGGGCGACTGGAATGTTTCCCTCAGGACGCGCGAGGCCGTCTTCAAGCACCCTGCGCTGGTGGCGGACATGGACCGCTGGAATGCGATGGCCTACGCCTCGACATTGCTGCCGCAGTACGAATTCCTGGGCAAGGGCAAGCCGCCCTACAAGCTCGCGGACTGGAAGGGACTGCGCGTGCGCGCCGGCGGCGGGATAGGGGACGCAATGCAGGTGCTGGGCGCGATCAAGACCACGACCACCGCGACCGAGGTCTACACCTCGATGCAGCGCGGCACGATGGACGCGGCATCGTTCCCGTTCACCTACGCGCAGGTCGCCTACAAGATCAACGAGGTGTCGGACTGGTACACCACCAACATGTCGCCCGGTACCTCCGACTGCCCTATCGTGTTCAGCAAGACCTCCTGGCAGAAGCTGCCGGAGCAGTACCGCAAGCTGATCATCGACGCCAAGACTGCGGTGAACAAGGCCCAGATCGAGGCTTATGTCGCGATCGACAAGAAGAACCTGCCGATGCTGGCGAAGACGCTCAAGCCTGTGACCTACTCCGAGGGCCAGCTGGAAGACTTCCGCAAGATCGCCGGTAAGCCAGTCTGGGACAAGTGGGTTGCCGAGAACAAGGACAAGTTCGACGCGCAAGGCGTGCTCGATCTGCTGCTCGACACCGCGGCAAAAGCGGCCAGATAGCCGCGTGAGTGCGAGGCCGCGCGCGGAAGGCTCGACGCTGGGCGTGTTCGACGTCCGGCTCGGCCGCGTCGAGACCTTCTTCAACCTGGTCGCGGCGGCGTTCATCTTCGCGCTGATGCTCCTCGGCATGGCGCAGGTTCTCGGTCGACAGCTCTTCAACCATCCGATCAGCGGATATATTGACTTCGTCGAGCTTTCAATGGCGACCTTCGCTTTCCTCGGCGTCGCCTACTGTCAGCGGCTCGGCGGGCATGTCAGGATGGAAATGTTCCTCAAAATCGCGCCCGACCGCGTGCGTTGGGCGATGGAGGTGTTCGGCACGCTAATCGCGCTGTTCGTCATCGCGGTGCTGACCTGGTACAGCTTCGACCACTTTCTGCGCGCTTATCGGCTGGGCGACAGCACGATCGATGCCGAGCTGCCGGTGTGGCCGTCCAAACTGATCGTGCCGGTGTCGTTCGCCCTGCTGTGGCTGCGCCTGCTCGTGCAGCTTGTCGCCTACCTCAGGCTGGTCGCGAACCCCGCCGCCGAGCCCGTGGCGCTTCCCAGGACGATGACCGCGGAGGAGATCGCGGCGCAGGATATCGAGGGTTCGCGTTGAGCTCGTTCGACATCGGCATCGCCGGCGCGATCGCTCTTATCGCGCTGGTATTCGCCGGCGTTCGGGTCGCCTTCGCGGCCGCCTTCGTGGGCATGGTCGGGCTGATCGCGATGCTCGGCTGGGACGCGGGTGCCGGCATGGCCGGCACGATTCCGCACTCCAAGGCGGTGAGCTATACGCTCAGCGTGCTGCCCATGTTCATCCTCATCGGCTATCTTGCCTTCCACGCCGGCCTGACCGAGCGTTTGTTCGACGCCGCGCGCAAGTGGCTCGGCTGGGTGCCAGGCGGTCTCGCGGTGGCGACGGTCATCGCGGCAACCGGATTCGCCGCGGTGTCGGGCGCGAGCACCGCGACCGCCGCGGTGTTCAGCCGCGTCGCGATTCCGGATATGCTCAAAGCGGGCTACGACCGCAAGCTCGCGGCCGGTGTGGTGGCCGCGGGGGGAACGCTCGCGGCGCTGATTCCGCCGAGCGCGCTGCTGGTGATCTACGCCATCATCGTCGAGCAGTCGGTTGGCGCGCTGCTGGTGGCGGGGTTTCTGCCGGGTATCGTCTCGGCCATCGTCTATTCGATCATGATCGTGATCCTGGCGACCGTGAAGCCGAGCCTCGGGCGCCCCCTAACCGGATTTACATGGCGCGAGCGCTGGCGCTCGGTGCCGGGCACCTTGCCGATCATCGCCGTGGTGGCGATCATATTCACCGCCATGTATTACGGCTGGGCGACCCCCACCGAGGCCGGCGCTCTCGGCGCGTTCGTGGTCTTCGTCCTCGCGCTCGCACACGGGATGCGCTGGAAAGGCCTGCGCGAGGCCCTGCTCGAGTCCGCCAAATTGACCGTCATGATCTTCACGCTCATCTGGGGTGTGCTGATGTTCGTTCGCTTCCTCGGCTTCGCCGGCCTGCCGGACGCGCTCGCGAAATGGGTTGTGACGCTCCCCCTGCCGCCACTCGCAATCATGATTTGCATCCTGCTCCTGTACACGGTGTTGGGCATGTTCATGGACGCGATCGGCATGCTGCTGCTCACCCTGCCCGTCGTTTATCCGGCGGTCGTCGCGCTCGGCTTCAACCCAATCTGGTTCGGGATCGTGGTCGTCAAGATGTGCGAAATCTGTCTTCTCACCCCTCCCATCGGCCTGAACTGCTTCGTCGTCAACGGCGTGCGGCCCGACATCCCGCTGTCGGACGTGTTCCGCGGGATACTGCCCTTTTTCATCGCCGACGTGGTGACGCTGGCGCTGTTTCTGGCCTTTCCGGACATCATCCTCTGGCTGCCGCGCACGATGCACATGAGCTGAGGCGCGCGGCTCTCGGCGTTCTGGCGCTGTGCACCGTCATGAACCTGCTCTCGCGCGGCATCGGTGAGAGCTACGCGGTGTTCCTGCTGCCGCTCGCACGCGAGTTCGGCGCCGATCGCGGCGCGCTCACCGGCGTGTATTCGACCTATATGCTGTTCGCCGGGATGATGTCGCCCCTGGCCGGCATCGCGTTCGACCGGCTCGGGCCGCGCTTTTGCTACTGCGTGGGGCTGACCCTGTTCGGCTCGGCCTACGCTCTCGCGGGCTGGCTCGGTGCGCTGTGGCAGCTCTACCTGCTGGTCGGCGTGGCGGGAGGCATCGGCGCGGCGCTGATCGGCATGGTGCCGGCTTCCGGCCTCGCGAACCGGTGGTTCCGTACCCGGCTCGCCAGCGCGATGGGGGTGCTCTACGCCGCGCTCGGCACCGGGCTGCTGATCATCGCGCCGGGGACGCAGTGGCTGATCGAGCATTACGGCTGGCGCGGCGCGTACCACGTGCTCGGCGGGCTGCTGCTCGCGTTGCTGCCGGCGGTGCTCGCGCTGCCGTGGCGCCGCATCGCGGCCGGCCCCGGGCAGCGCGCGTCCAGGGACGAGCAGTCCGGCGGCCCGGGCAATTCGTGGACGATCGCGCGCGCGCTCGTGACGCCCGCGTTCTGGGCGCTGTTCGGTGTGATGTTCTTTACCTCGGTCACCACCTACGCGATCGGCGTACAGGCGGTGGCCTACCTGGTCGAGATCGGATTCGCGCCGCTCGAGGCGGCCTCGATCTACGGCCTGGTGGGGATGATCTCGATCATCGGCATGCTCGGCTCTGGGGTGCTGGCCGAGCGCATCGGCGAGCGGCCAGTCGCGACGCTGTCGTACACCTCGACCGTCGCCGGCATCGCGATGCTCGCGCTGCTCGAGTGGCACCGCGCCTACGCGCTGGTGGCCGCCTTCGTGCTGCTGTTCGGCACCATGCAGGGCTCGCGTGGGCCACTGGTGGCGGTACTCTCGGCGCGCAACTTCTCCGGCGGCGGCCTGGGCACCGTCTACGGCACGATCATGGTCGGCATGGGCCTGGGCGGCGCAGTCGGCTCTTGGGCCGCCGGGACGCTGCACGATCTGACCGGCGACTACCGCGCCGGCTTCCTGCTCGCGGCGCTGTGCGCGAGCGGCGGCCTGACCCTGTTCTGGACTGTGCGCGCGCTGTCGGCGCAACCGCTCAGCGCAGCGCGCCGAACACCTTCCTGATGATGCTCGAAGCCGATCCGACCGGATCCTGGCGGATCTTCTTTTCTTCGTCGGCCATCACCAGAAACAGGCCGTCGAGCGCCTTCTGCGTGACGTAAGCGTCAAGGTTCGCGTCCTCCTTGCTCACCAGGCCGAAGCGCGCGCCCCTGTCCGCGTATTCGTTGTATTTCTCGGCCAACTTCACCTTGGCGGTAGCCCTGCTGACGATCGGCAGGAACCTGGCCCGCAGCTGATTCTCGGTGGTGCGGCGGAAGTACGCAGTGCCGGCCGTGTCGCCGCCGGTGAGAATTCCCTTCGCGTCTTCGACGCTCATCTTCTTCACCGCTCCGACCAGCAGTGTCTTCGCCTCGGGAACCGCCGCTTCGGCGGCGCGATTCATGGTGAGCACCAGCTCGTCGGCGTACCTGCCCATGCCCAGCCGCCGCATCAAGCCCTCGGCCCGGTGCAGCGACTCGGGCAGCGGAATCCTCACCTGTTCATTGCCGAAAAAGCCATTGGTGCGGCCGAGCGACTCGACCGCCGCCCGGGAACCCTTTTCGAGCGCGGTTCTGAGCGCGGCGACCGCATCCCGGTTGCTGATCCGATCGAGCTGTGCCGCCGCAGGCTGGTTCCAGGCCAGGACGCCGATCAGGGCGAGATAGGCGAATCTCACCGATCGGTTCCCGCACCGCCCGCCGCCGGCTGGAACGCGAAGCGGTATTCGCGCACGCAGCGTCCAAGGCGGTGCAAGAAGCACCCGTCGATCTCCGGCGTGACCCGGAATTCGATCCCGAGGCTCTCGAGCCAGCCCTCGAGCCGATCGAACACACCGCACTCGTAACGGTCGATCATGCCGAGCTTGCTCACGCCATCGTGCACGAAGCACTGTTCGGTTTCCCAGCGCATCAGGTTCGCCTCGGGGTACGTGAGCGTGAATTTCATGAACGGCCCCCGCACCAGCTCGAAGGCGCCGCCGAGGAAGTGCTGAAGCTGATCGAAGCTGACGATACGCGCTACGCCGAGCGCCTTCTGCAGACGCTGCGCCTCGACCTCCGCCATTGCCTTTGCCGCGCCGCGGTTGACTACGTTCGTCTTCTCGATGCCGCACAGTCGCGCGCTGCTGGCGAACCACATCGCATCGTGGGTCATCCAGTTGGTCACCAACAGGTCGCGCAGCTCGGCCTTCGAAAGCCGCTCCAAGGCACTCATGCTCACACTCCCTGATCGGTACTAGTCGCGCCGGTAGACGATCTTCTTGGTGCCGCCGTCACAGGTGCCGACGACCTTGCCGTCCGCCGCCGCGTCCTTCGGCACGATCTCGAGGGTGTACTTCTTCACCCCGTTGGCCTCGATCTTGGCCGCGATTTCCGCCTTGAGCTCTTCGCAGGGCTTCCTGGCCATCGCAGGCGCAGCCGCAAGCGCCAGCACCAGCAACATCGCAAGTCTTTTCATGGCACGCTCCTTCCGCGTAAAGCAGTCATTATCCGCCAAGGGCGATTAGGGCGGCGCACAACGCGGTTAACGCGACCAGCAGCGACGCGGCAGCGACCAGGCGCAACCGCCGCAACGCCTGGTCGACGTTGGCCGCGCCCTGCTCGACCGCGCTTACCGTGTGCTGCAGCTGCTCGGCCAGCACCTTGATCGACTCGGCGTTGTGCGTCGCAGCGCTCTGCAATTCGCCAATCTGCTGTGCCGTCACCTCGGCCGAGCGGTCCTGTCCCTTGCGTGCGGTGAACGCCGGGATCGCGGCCGTCACGATGTTGGCGACGTACGGCAGGACTGCCTTCAGCGCGGCTGCCCAGGCGGCCATGCGTACCGGCTCAGGCGACGCCGGCGCCGTGCGCCTGCCGGTCGGCGTGATACGACGAGCGCACCATGGCGCCCACGGCGGCGTGGCGAAAACCCATCGTCTCGGCCTCGCGTTCGAACATGGCGAAGGTCTCGGGATGGACGTAGCGCTCCACCGGCAGGTGGTGGGCGGACGGCTGCAGGTACTGGCCGATGGTGAGCATGTCGACCCCATGCGCCCTGAGATCGCGCATGACCTGCAGGATTTCCTCGTCGCTCTCGCCCAGGCCGACCATCAGCCCGGATTTGGTCGGCACCGCCGGATGGCGGGCTCTGAACGACCGCAGCAGCTCGAGCGAGTGAAGGTAGTCGCCACCGGGGCGCGCCTTGCGGTAGAGCCTCGGCACGGTTTCCAGGTTGTGATTCATGACGTCCGGCGGCGCGGCGCTCAGGATCTCGATGGCGCGCTCTATCCGCCCCCTAAAGTCCGGCACCAGCACCTCGATGCGCGTGCGCGGCGAGCGCTCGCGTACCGCGCGAATGCATTCGACGAAATGCTGCGCGCCACCGTCTCTAAGGTCGTCGCGGTCGACGCTGGTGATCACGACGTAGGAAAGCTGCAGGCGCGCAATCGTCTCGGCCAGGTGCAGCGGCTCGTTCGCATCGGGCGCGAGCGGCCGCCCGTGCGCGACGTCGCAGAACGGGCAGCGGCGGGTGCAGATGTCACCCAGGATCATGAAGGTCGCGGTGCCCTTGCCGAAGCACTCGGCGATGTTGGGGCAAGACGCCTCCTCGCATACCGTGTGCAGCTGCTGCGCGCGCAAGATGTTCTTGATCTCGTAGAAGCGCGAGTTCGGGCTGGCGGCGCGCACCCGGATCCACGCCGGCTTGGGCAGCGCTTCGCGCGGCACGATCTTGACCGGAATGCGGGCGGTCTTCTTCTGCCCCTTTTCCTTCACGCCGGCGTCACGCATGGCCGAGCCTCGCGGCGAGGATCTGCGCCAATCGGCCACCGAGCTCGCCCGGCCCGCCCGCTATGCCCAGGTCGCTCGTGCGCGTGACGGTAAGCCCCGGGTAGCCGCAGGGATCGATCTCGCCGAACGGACCCAGGTCGAGGTCCACATTCAGCGCCAGGCCATGGAACGCCCGCCCGCGCGCGACCCGGATGCCGAGCGCCGCGATCTTGGCCCCGCCAACGTACACGCCGGGCGCGCCCGGCCGCCGCCCGGCGTCCACCCCTTGCTCGTCCAGCAGGTCGATGACCGATTGCTCGAGCATGGCGACGAACTCGCGCACCTTGAGCGCGCGCCGTGCGAGGTCCACCAGCGTATAAAGCACGACCTGTCCCGGTCCGTGGTACGTAACCTCGCCGCCGCGCTCGACCTGCACCACCGGAATCCCGTGGTCGGCGCGCGGCCCATGCGCCGCATCGGCGCCGAGCCCGAGCGTATAGACCGGCGGATGTTCGAGCAGCCACAACTCGTCGTCGGTGGCGTCGTTTCGTTGCGCGGTAAACCTTCGCATCGCCTCGAGCGCGGCAAGGTAGTCGACGTTGCCGAGTTGCCTGATGCGGATCGTCGGGGCCAGTACCGCAGCCATCACAGCACCATCACCACGGCCGGGTGGTCGCACAGGTCGCGATACAGCGCGTCGAGCTGCTGACGCGAGCGTGCCTGGATGACCAGCGTGAGCCCGAGATACTTGCCCTGTCGACTGGGCCGCATTTCGATCGTCGCGGGCTCGAAATCGGGCGCGTGCCTGAGCACGATCTGCATTACCTCCTGCGCGAAGCCGCCCTCGCGCCGACCCATCACCTTGATCGGGAACTCGCACGGATAGGTGAGCGCAGACTCGCGCACCTCGTTCATCTGGCGCCTCCTAGGCCGCCACCGCCCGCTTGCCGGCGCGCATCACCCGCTGCTTGAATTCCTGGTAGAGCTGGTACATGCGGCGGAACAGCGTGCCGGGCTTGCCGTCTCCGATCGGCCGGCCGTCGAGCTGGACGATCGCCAGCACCTCCTTCGACGACGAGGTAATCCACAGCTCGTCCGCCGCCCGCACCTCCGCTTCGGTGACGTCGCCGAACTCGAGCGGGATGCCCGCAGACTGCGCCAGCTCCGCGACCACGTCGTAGGTGATGCCCGGCAGGATCAGGTTGGACTTGGCCGGCGAGCGGATCACGCCGCCCTTGACGATGAATACGTTCGAAGCCGAAGCCTCGGTCAGCTTGCCGTCGCGGAACATGATGGTTTCCGCCGCGCCGACATCGGCCGATATCTGGCGCAGCAGGCAGTTGCCGATGAGCGAGATCGACTTGATGTCGCAGCGCAGCCAGCGATTGTCGACCGCGCTCAGCGCAGCCGCACCGCTTTCGATCAGCTCGCGCGGCGGATTGACCAGCGGGTTCGACATGATGAACACCGTCGGCGCGACGTCTTTCGGGAAGGCGTGGTCGCGCTTGGCCACGCCGCGCGTGACCTGGAAGTAGATACCCTGGTCCTCGAAAGTCTGCTCGGCGATCAGGCGCGCGATGATCTCTTTCCACTGTGCCGTGCTATACGGATTTCTGATCCGCACCTCGGCCAGACTACGCTCGAGCCGCCGCAAGTGCTCGTCGATCCTGAACGGCACGCGCGAATACACCGGCACCAACTCGTAGACGCCGTCGCCGAAAATGAAACCCCGGTCGAGAACCGGGACCGTCGCCTGCTCGATGGGCAGGAACTTGCCGTTCAGAAAGACCATGACGACCTCTTTACTTCATCCACAGGCGCAGTGTATCCCACGCCCTGCCGAAGATGCCCGCAACGGCGACCGGCTTAAGAGCCAGCAGGGGGTACTCGCCATAAGGCTTTCCGTACAGCGTCAGGCGCAGCATGCCAACGCGCTGGCCCTGCGCCACCGGGGCCACCAGCGGCTGTTGCGACAGCAGCTCGGCCTTCAGCTTGTCCGCGTCGCCCTTGGGCACGCTGATCATGATGGCGCGGTCAAAGCCGGCCTTGACCTGGCGCGCGTCGCCCTTCCAGACCTCAAGCGACTTCACCGTCTGGCCCTTGTCGTACAGCTTGACGCTGTCGAAGAATTGATACCCCCAGTTGAGCAGCTTGAGCGATTCCTGCGCCCGCATCTGATCGGAAGTCGCGCCGAGCAACACCGACATCAGCCGCCGCGGCCCGTGCTTGGCCGACGCCACGAGGCAGTAGCCCGCCGCCTCGGTGTGTCCGGTCTTCACGCCGTCCACGCTCGGGTCCAGCCACAACAACCGGTTGCGGTTGCGTTGCGTGATGTTGTTGTAGGTGAACTCCTTGAGCGAGTAGTACTTCGCGTACTCGGCAGGAAAATCCCGAATAATGGCGCTCGCCAGAAGATAGATGTCGTGCGCGGTACTGTAGTGCTGCGGGTCAGGCAGGCCGGTCGGATTCATGAAGTGAGTGTTCTTCATGCCGAGGCGCTCGGCCTCGCGGTTCATCATCTGCACGAAGATGTCCTGCGACCCCGCGACCGCCTCGGCGAGTGCGATGCAGGCGTCGTTGCCCGACTGCACTTCCATTCCCTCGATCAACTGCTCGACGGTCACCGGTTTGCCCGGCTCGATGAACATGCGCGAGCCGGGAGTCTTCCAGGCGTGCTCCGAAACGGGGACCTGTTGCTGCAGGGAAAGCTTCTTCTCGTGCAAGGCGGTGAACACCAGATAGGCGGTCATCAGCTTGGTGAGCGAGGCGGGTTCAAAGTGCTCGTCGGCCTTCTCGGAGCCGAGAATCTGGTTGCTCGACATGTCGGCGACCAGCCAGGCGTGGCCGACCACGGCGGGCGGCTGCGGCATGCTGGCGGCGGCAAGGGTACAAAAGCCTGACAGCAAGAGCGCTACGAGCGTACGGAGCATGGAGTACCTTCCGAAAAGCGGCGGATTATAGGACAGAGGCGAAGCGGCAAACCCGCTATCGGACAACGAATACGGGCTTGAAGTTCAGCTCGCTTTCGATGCGTTGGGCGACGGCGCGCGCCTGGTCCTGACTGCGATAGGGCCCCAGATGCAGCTTGTACAGGCCACCGCTGGCCAGCACGTGAATCGCGTCCGACAGCCAGGCCAGCTCCCGATACACGTGCACACGGAAGCTCTCGGCATTCTCGCGCGCGGAGAACGCGCCGAGCTGCAGGTACACACCGCTTGGCTCCTCGGCTGCCGCCTGCTGGGGCTCGAGC